>DASVWO010000121.1:0-6665 GCA_036393165.1 Polyangiaceae bacterium
GTAGTTCGTCTGCGGGCTGAGGATCGCCGGCCACCAGCTCGAGAGGTACGTCTCGACCCCCGAGTCGACCGTGGAGGTGGGGAGGTTCCAGCTCACCTGCACGACGTTCGGCTTCGATATGATCGGGCCGCCGTAATAGACGAGCGGCGTCGTGCAGCCGTACGTCCCCGGGTACGAGTCCGTCGGCGCGTGAGCGAGCGGAGCCCTCTTCGCAGAGCGCGACGGAGGCGGCGGCATGAGCCCGCGGCGCGACACGAACGTGTGCGTCGCGAGGGACTCGTCCGAGCTCGCGGTCTTGTCGATGGGCGGCGACGCGTTCGTGGCGCACGCGGCGACGAGCGCGCTCGCTGCGAGCGGGGTGAAGGACAGGAAGGCGCGGGCAAGGCTCCGGGGACTCTTCATCGGGGAGAGACTACGGGCGTTTGCGGCCGGACCTTCCTCGCGAGCGCGTCTTCTTGTCCTGCGGCAAGCGATCGAGCGCCGGGTAGTGGCGGAAGATACCGTCCTCGTTGAACGGAATGCGGCGGTCGGAGGCGAGATACGCAGCGATTCGGGGACGTTCAGCGACGCGGGTACCGAGCTCGCAGAGGCGCGGGAGGCTGCGACTGACGCGCCGCATCGCGTTGGGGAAGGCGTAGGTGAGGCCCTCGACGAGCTGGAAGGCCGAGAGGTCCGCGTACGAAAAGTCGGCGCCGAGGAGCCAGGGGCCCCCGTTGGATGCGAGGGCGCCCTCGAGCCAGCCGAGGAACTTGGGGATGCGCGCGCGCTTGAAGCCGGCGGCGCGCTTCACGGCTTCGCGCTTCTGGTCCTCGTAGTACTTGCCGACGTCGATGGGGTGATGCGTCTCGTGCGCCTCGGCGACGGCGTCGGCGATGGTGAGCTGGATCTCGACCGCCAGCGCGCGGCTCGCGTCGTCGCGAGGCACGAGGTCGAGTCGAGGCGCAAGCCACGCGAGGATGTTCGCGGTCTGCGCGATGACGAGATCGCCGCTGCGGAGGAACGGCGGCGCGAAGGGCGCGAGGCGCGGCGCGCCGCCCGGGCGCAGGAGCTTCATCATCTCGGGCATGCCGCGGGGAGTGCGGGCAACATCGACGTAGTCGGCGCCGGCGTCCTCGAGGGCGAGACGCACGAACTCGCCGCGGCCTTGGATCCCGGGCCAGTAGAAAAGTTCATAGGGAGCCATGGCGATTGAGCATGGAGGAAGAGGTGCGCGTGCGGAAGTGGGGAGACGAATCGGCGATCGCGTGGCAGGATTCGGTCGATGCGCCAGGACTCGGATAGCGAGCTCGCGGGCAAGCTGGGTGCGTCGCTGACGCCCGCGGTGGCGCGGGCGCACACGCCGAGGGGGCAGCAGAACTCGGGGATGTTCGATCTGCACGCGTTCTACACGGCGCAGGTGGAGCAGCAGCAGATGCAGGCGATGCAGGCGCCGCTGGTGCTGCCGGTGCCGAGGATCGCGCCGCCGCTGCAGGTGCGCGTGCCGGCGCGGGTGCCGCAGCGGATCGATGCGTACGATGCGTATCAGGCGGCGATCGCGCGGGCGATTCCGAGGCCCATCGGGTGGTACGCGGTGTTCGTCACGTGGCTGGCGACGGTGACGCTGGCGGTGGGGGCGACGACGCAGGTGCCGGCGCACGTGAGTGCGAGGATGCACCCGTCGGTGGCGACGGCGACGGCGGTTGCGCCAGCGACGGCGACGGCGTCAGCAGCAGCGCCCGCGACGGCGACCGCGAAAGCGACAGCGACGGCGACGGCGACGGCGGCCCCGAGCTCGTCGGTGCCCGAGTTCACGATCGCCGACTTGCCCCGTGTGTCGGACTCGTCGCGCGTGCAGCAGAAGGCGGTTGCGCCGGTCGTGCACGTGAGGGTCGCTCCTCCTTCTGAGGAGCGGAGCGCCGAGCCGCCCGCTGCGACCCCGACGCCGAAGGCGGCACCTGCGCCGAAGCCGGCGGCGCCACCTCCACCCGCGCCGGAGCCCGTGGCCGCTGCTCCTGCCCCTCCGCCTGCGACGACGCACGCGCCGCCGGCGCTCGCCACGCCGCTCTCGACCGGCGGGACGCTCGAGGATCTGATCCGCCGCGAAGTCGCCGCCGAGCAGAAGAAGGTCCACGCGGCCAAGGGCCAGTGACGCGGATCGCGGACGTCCAGGTCATCGACGCGAGCCGGACGGTCGTGCCGGGGGAGCGCGACCTCGGGAGGAACGTGCGCGCCCTCGAGCGTCAGGTGCGCCAGCACTTCGCGCCGGCGTGGGGCATCGGCGTGGAGCTGGAGCTGCTGCCGCGAGGGCGCGCCTCTCGCATCCGACGTGATGCGTGGACGCTGGTGATTCTGGACGACGAGGAGTCGGCCGACGCCGATGGCTGGCACGATCTATCGCCGCACGGCCAGCCGCTCGGGAAGGTGCTCGCGAAGGAAGCGATGGCCGATTCGCGCGAGTGGACGAGCACCGCGAGCCACGAGCTGCTCGAGATGCTCGTGGATCCCGACATCGCGCTGGGCTCGGCCGCGACCGTCGAGGGGCACGCGCGACAGTACGCATATGAGGTGTGCGACGCCGTTCAGTCGAACGCGTGCCGCTACGAGGTGAGCGGCGTGCGCGTGTCGGACTTCGTCTATCCGAGCTGGTTCGAGGGCTTCCGCGCGCGCGGCACCCGCTTCGATCAGGCCGGCAAGTGCAAGCGCCCGCTGCATGTCTTGCCGGGCGGCTACGCGATCATCGCCCACGTCGACGGCTCGCGCGGCTGGCACGAGCTGTGGCCCGAGAGGGCGCGACGCCCTCGCCTGCACGGCAGCCGTCGCGCCCGCCGCATCAAGGACAGGCGCCACTGGCGAAAGAGCGCGCCGTAGCTCCCTAGGCTCGCGGCGTGTGGATGGGCCACGGCTTGTCGCGCGGCCCGACCTGCCAGTTGTCGTGGCGGCCGTCCCAGTGAGTGATCGTGGCGGCGGTGGGCTCGAAGTCGTCGAGGCAGTTGAGGTTCACGCTGACGTAGTCCCCGCCGAGCTCGGCGAGGTGCCCACGCCCGAAGCAGTGGATCCCGCAGCGCGAGCAGAAGAAGCGCTTCGAGACCTTCGCCCCCCACTCGTAGGTGCCGAGGTTGGCCTCACCGGCGCGCAGCGTGAACGCCTCCGGCTTCACGATGGCGCCAATGGCGCCCACCTTGTTGCAGATCGAGCAGTTGCACATGCCGCCCTTGCTCGTATCGACCTCCACCTCGAACCGCACGGCCCCGCAGTGGCAGCCTCCCTGATGCTTCCCGGTGCTCATGTCCGTCCTCCTTCGTGGTTGACGAGAACACCATAGGCGAACGGCTGGACACCCTTCTGTCAGGAATTGGGTCGCACCCACGCAACCGGCGCCGCCGATTGCCGATGGGAGGGCATGAGCGTCCACACCCCCCTCGGCTATGCTTTTTCCCGGTAAGCATGGCGGCCGCAACGAGCGCACGACGGGAGCCTTCGGCCACGGTCCAGGAAGACCAGCGCATGCTGATCCACAACGTGACCTGGGCGGACTACGTGCTCCTGAACGACACGCTGAGCACGCCCGGCCTGCGCATGACCTACTGCGAGGGGGCGCTCGAGCTCATGTCGCCCTCGCGTGACCACGAGCTCTGGAAGAGCACGGCGGCCCGGCTCATCGAGCTCTACGCGTTCCTGCGGAACCTTCCCCTCTTCTGCTACGGCTCGACCACGTTCCGTCGCGAGGCCAAGGAGCGCGGCGCGGAGCCGGACGAATGCTGGCGCGTCGGGCGGATGATGAAGGACGGGGAGATCCCGGACGTCGTCTTCGAGGTGATCAAGACGAACCCGCTGCTCGACAAGCTGTACGTGTACGACGGCCTCGAGGTCCCGGAGGTGTGGCTGTTCCGGAATGGCTCGTTCGAGGTCTATCGGCGCCGGAGCGAAGGCGGGTATGACGCGATCGAGCGCAGCGGTTTCCTCCCCGAACTCGATCTGCAGCTGGTCGCCCGCTTCGTGACGCGCGAGGATCAGGACGTCGCCCTTCGCGAGTTCGCTGCGGCCGTTCAGGGCTGAGCGCGAAAACGCCGCCCAGCGCAGCTGTCGACGCAACCGGCGCCGCGGATGGCCGATAGGGGGGCATGAGTGACGACGCTCCCCGAATCAACGCATACGACCCGACCCGCATCTACGACCGATCGGACAGGCAGCAACCCGATCGGTCTTCATCGAAGAAGGCCGTCCGGCCACCCCCACCGCCGAGCCTTCCGGACGCCTCCTTCGGTCCGCTGCCGAAACCGATGCGGATGGACGTTGCTGCCCTTCGCAGAGTGGCTCCTGAGGAGCCCTCGCTGCGGAGCGACATCCAGGTGCGCCTCGACGCATTCCGAGAACGGGCCACTCCCGTGTTCACGGTGGAGGGTACGGACGTCGCGGTCCGCATCCCGTTCCGTATGACGGTTTCTTCCGAATGGGCGAGCGATCCACGCAACGCGACGAACGCGTGGGTCGTGCAGGAGCACATCGTGCGAACCAACGAGTCGGAGCTTGAGCAGGCCGCGAGCGCAGCCCGTCTCACCCCTGGCGACGTGCAGCGCCTTCACGAGGGCCGAGCAACGCCGGAGCAGATCCGCGCCGTGACCCAGGCCCTCATCGATGCCGGCCACCTCCCACCGAGATCGGGGGACGCGCCGGATCTGCAGAAACGCGTCGAGAAGATGATGGCCGACCACGGCATCGGCCTCGACTGCGCGGGGTACAGCCAGCAGGCGTTCCTGGCGTCTCGCGGACTGTCGCGCAGTGCAACGGGCCTCAATCCGAAGATCGAGAACGAGAATCTTTCGAATCTCTCCGGCAAGGGGTTCGCTCGCGTCTCCCTGGTGGACGCGCGACCGGGGGACCTCTTCATTCTCAGTCCCGTGAAGACGGGTGAGGCCGGTCACACGATGATCGTCTACGACCGCCGCGAGGCCACCCCCGGGGAAGTTGGCGAGCTGCGACAGCAGCGGGGGTTCGAGAAGGGACGCATCCAAGCGTACGTCGTCGACTCCTCGTTCGGGTCGGACGGCAGGTTCGATGCGGGCGGCGTGATGCGACAGGTCTGGTACCGAAACGAGGAGACCAAGACATGGGCGCGGAGAATCGAAACGCTGGATCCGAACGGACGAACTGCCGACGAAGGGTTCCAGGTGTGGCCGCGCGGTGGGCAACCCCTCGCCGAACGGGTGTATGGCCGATCCGAAGATCCGTCCGGTTGTCACGCCATCGAGGGCCTCTATCGGCCGCGAGGTGAACTCCGATGAGGGCGTCCGTGACGATTCTGTTCGCGGCGCTCGTTGCTTGTTCGCGAGTCGGCACACCAGCGGCTGGTGGACGCAAGAGCGCTGAAACGCGAATCCGAGTCCTGGATGCCGAACCGTCGCCAGCGGGCGACTTTCGGGAGCCGGCTCACCAGTTTTCGTTGCCCAAAGGGTACGGCTACCAGATGACCCCCGGGGAGGACCCGAGCCCGACGCACGCCGCTGGGACCGTGTACATGGCCGACGGGCAGCCGGGGGCCGTGATCGCCGAGTGGGACCTCGCGAGCGGAAAGCTCCTCCATCAAGGGAGGGCGGCGTCCCCTCCGGAGGATCCAAGGACGCTCACGTACGCGGGCGGGGTCGTGCACCTCGTGACCGGCGGTCTCACGGAGCGCACCTCCTACATAAGGCTCACCCCGGAGCTGAAAGTGCTGACGAGGACACGAATCGACGATCTCGGTGACACCAAGACCGTCGCGAGCGACGGCGACCTGACGCTGATCACCAGCTGCCGCACGTTCTACGACACCCCCGGTCCGTGCTTCGTCGCCACGTACGATCGTCGAGGCGTCCGTATTGCGAGCCGCGCGATCGACGGCAATGTGTTTGAGCTCTGGAACATGCACGACGATGCAGCCGTCGTCGACGGGCGCGCCTACGTCCTCTTGTTCCGTGAGGGGGCCTTGCACGTCGACGAGCTTGCGCGCGACCTGACTCCCATCGCGAGCAGCGTCCTGCCGTCGGAAAGCGGTTCGCACCGCGATGCGACCCTCCATTCCCGTGTGGACCGGCTCGTCGTGGACGTCCCTCCCGTGCAATACGAATTCTCGACCGACTTGGCGGAGGTGAAAGAAGTGCCGCGCGTTGCCCCACCAGAGCCTCGGTGGATCGGGCAGGCCTGGTGCCAGGGGCACGTGCGGGTGGGTCCTGTCGACGCGTTCGGATGTTTGCGCCCCGGGACGGGTGAAGCGTTCGTCACCTGGGATCGCTACCACGAAGAGCCCTGAGGCAACTCGGGTGGAGACGGGGTTCGGGCGGCGTGGGTGGACAGGGCGGAGGCTCCCTCTCTCGCCCCTTCGGCGGCCGGACGAGAAAGTTGCTTCGTGGCATTTCACTAGACGTGGCGACCCACGTGAGCAGAGCCCGACCTAGTGAGTTGGCGTCCCGCACAGTCCCGTACCGCCCCGAGAGCTCGCGGAGAAGCGGCTGAGCGCCAGGTTCTGGCGCGAGTTCGGAGCCTCCGAGAAAGCGAGGAATTAGCGACCCCAACTTCGTCGCAAGGTCCTATGGGTCACGGTATCTGAAGCACGTCGCCCGCAATGCCAGGGTTCCCAATCGCACCATCAAGGCCGTCATTCCCAGTCGTAATGGTGCCCTGGCCGTGGCTGCCGTGATTCCCACTTGCAC
>DASVWO010000122.1:0-44060 GCA_036393165.1 Polyangiaceae bacterium
ACGAGTCGGGCCGCCGCCACCGTCGCGGGAAGCGTCGGGAGGACGCGCAGGGTCGTGATCTCGAGCGACGCGTCCGCCGCGGTCGCGGGTTCCACGGCGATCGATCCCACTCCCCCGGTGCGGATTCGCGGACGGATGACCACCTCGCCTCCCGTGGCCGTCGCGACGTGGCCGACGAGCAGCGCCAGCAGCGGACCGAGGACCAATGGGTCGGCGTGGACGTTGAGATCGGGCGCCGTCGTGTCCATGCGCGCGGTCACCTCCCGGCCCTTGTTGCTCCCGGCCAGGCGCCCCGCCTCGCGCACGATGGGGTGCAGGCTCACGTCGGTCGCCACCGGCCCCGCGGCGCGCTCGATGAGGGCCAGCAGGTCGGCCGCCGCCTCGAGCTCGTCGGCCAGCGCCCGGGCACGCCCCGCGAGGTCCTCGCGCTCGTCCTCGGCCATCGCCGTGGCGTCGAGCAGCTTCTCCAGGTCCCGGATGCGGGCGACGCCCTGATCGCCCACGGCCACGGTCGCCTGATCCGTCGCGCTCTGCGCGCGTTCGAACGCGTCGCGCAGAACCCCGGCGCTCGTGCGCAGCTCGGGGAGCAGGTCACGGATGGTCTTGTACAGGACGTTCGTGCTGCGCAGCAGCGCGTCCAGGTTGTGCAGCGACGCGAGTGCATCGCGGACCGCCCCCCACGCCGACGGCGCACGCGCGCTCAGGCGCGTGCTCGCCCCCGAGATGGGGCCGGGCTCCTGGGAATCCGGCTTCCGTCCGTTGCTCTCCGACGACATCGGGTCCTCGCGTCGACTTTCCCGCCCGATCCGGGGATGCTCCCGGTCCGGGCAGACGCGCCGCCCCCGCGTCGCCTCAGTGTTGGATGCTCGAACGCCTCGGGAGGAGGCGTGCCACGGTCAGGCCGAGGGCGAGACCTCCGATCCAGCGAAGAAGTAGCCAATCTCGCGCTGGGCGTTCTCGAGCGAATCCGACCCGTGCGTCGCGTTCTCGCCGACGTTGGAGCCGAACAGCTTGCGGATGGTGTTGGGTGCGGCCTTGGCAGGGTCGGTGGCGCCCATGAGGTCACGCCAGCCGGTCACCGCCTCGTCCTTCTCGAGGACGGCCACGATGACGGGGGAGCGGGTCATGAACTGCACCAGCTCGCCGAAGAATGGCCGCTGCCGGTGCACTTCGTAGAACCCCTCGGCCTCGGCACGCGTCAGGTGCCGCATGCGCATGGCGAGGATCCGGAAACCGGACTCCTCGATGCGCGCAAGGATTGCGCCCGCTCGTCGCTTCTCGACGGCGTCCGGCTTCACGATGCAGAGGGTGCGCTGGTTCGCCATGAATTTGTTGCCTTTGTCCTGCGACTTCCCCGGGACCGGCGCGGCTTTTAGGTCAAAGCGGACCGCGCCGCAACTTCTAGTGCTTCATCATCCCCGCGAGGGTGCTCGCCATGTCGCTCGGCGTCGGCGCCACGCGGGCACCGGCTGCCTCGAGCGCCTTGATCTTCTCGGCCGCGGTGCCCTTGCCGCCCGCGATAATCGCGCCGGCGTGCCCCATGCGCTTGCCGGGCGGAGCCGTGGTGCCGGCGATGAAGGCGGCGACGGGCTTGTTCATCTTCTCCTTGATGAAGCGCGCTGCGCGCTCCTCGGCGCCACCGCCGATCTCGCCGATGAGGATGACGCCATGGGTGTCGGCGTCCGCCTGGAAGAGCTCGAGCACGTCGACGAAGTCCATGCCGCCGACGGGATCGCCGCCGATGCCGATGCACGTCGACTGCCCGATGCCGAGCGCCGTGAGCTGGCCGACGGCCTCGTAGGTGAGCGTGCCCGAGCGCGAGACGACGCCGATGTGCCCGGCCTTGTGGATGTGGCCCGGCATGATCCCGATCTTGCAAGCGCCGGGGGTGATGATGCCCGGGCAGTTCGGGCCGATGAGGCGCGTCTTGCCCTTGAGCCCCTCGAGGACGCGCCGCACCTGGAGCATGTCGGTCACCGGGATGCCCTCGGTGATGCAGACGACGAGCGAGAGCCCCGCGTCGAATGCCTCGAGGATGGCGTCCGCGGCGCCCGGCGGCGGCACGAAGATGCACGAGGTGTTGGCGCCCGTGGCCTTCACCGCCTGCGCGACCGTGTCGAACACGGGGACCTTGCCCTCGAACTTCTCGCCGCCGCGCCCCGGGGTGACGCCCGCGACGACCTGCGTGCCGTACTCGATCATCTGCTTGGAGTGGAAACCGCCGGCGCTGCCGGTGATGCCCTGCACGAGCAGACGCGTGTCCTTTCCGACGAGGACGCTCATCGCGCACCTCCGATCGCGGAGACGACCTTCTGCGCGCCGTCCGCCATGGTGCTCGCAGCCTGGATGGCCAGGCCGCTCTCGTTGAGGATCTTGCGCCCGAGCTCCACGTTCGTGCCCTCCAGCCTGACGACGAGCGGCACCTTGAGGCCGAGCTCTCGCGCCGCGGCGACCACGCCGTTGGCGATGACGTCGCACTTCATGATGCCGCCGAAGATGTTCACGAAGATGGCCTTCACCTTGGGGCTCTTGAGGATCATCTTGAACGCCTTGGTGACCTGCTCCTGGTTCGCGCCGCCGCCCACGTCGAGGAAGTTGGCCGGCGCGACGCCGTGGCCGGCGCCGAAGTGCTTGATGATGTCCATCGTCGCCATCGCGAGCCCGGCGCCGTTGACGAGGCAGCCCACGTTGCCGTCGAGCGACACGTAGTTGAGGCCCGCGGCCTTCGCCTCGAGCTCCACCGGATCCTCCTCGTCCTTGTCCTCGAGGTCGTGCCACTCGGGGTGGCGGAACTCGGCGTTGTCGTCGAGATTGATCTTCGCGTCGAGCGCGACGATGTCGTTGCCCTTGGTCACGACGAGCGGGTTGATCTCGCAGAGTGAGCAGTCTTCCTTCACGACCACGTCGTAGAGGGCCCGCATCAGCTTCACGAACTTCCCGAGCGTCTCCTTGCCGCCGATGCCCAGGCCGAAGGCGAGCTCGCGCGCCTGGTAGGCCGCGAAGCCCACGGCGGGATCGACATGCACCGTGAGGATCTTCTCGGGCGTCTCGGCGGCGACCTTCTCGATCTCCACGCCGCCCTCGGTGGACGCCATCAAGGCGACGCGCCGGCGGTCGCGATCGATCACCGCGCCGAGGTAGAGCTCGCGCCCGATGTCGAGCCCCTGCTCGACGTACAGGCGGCGCACCTTCTGGCCCTGCGGGCCCGTCTGGTGCGTCACGAGCTGCATGCCGAGGATCTTCTGCGCCAGCTCGCGCGCCTCGGGGGCGCCGCCCTTCGCGACCTTGACGCCGCCGCCCTTTCCGCGGCCACCGGCGTGGATCTGCGCCTTCACGACGACGACCGGGCTGCCGGTCTCCTGCGCGAGCCGCTTGGCGGCGGTCTCCGCGTCATCGACGCTGAACGCCGGATACCCCCGCGGGATGGGCAACCCGTAGCGGGCGAAGATCTGCTTCGCCTGGTACTCGTGGATCTTCATGGCGCGCGCAAGTTAGCAGGGTTTCATCATCGCGACGACGTCGAGCTTGCGTCCGCAGTGCTCGCACACGACCTGCTTCGCGCCCGGCAGCACGAGCGTGGGCCCGCCGCAGTTGCCGCAGGCGCGCGTCTCGCCCTGCACGGGGTCTGCCTCCACGTACTCGCCGCGCAGACCCGCGCGCTCCACGAGCGCCTTCGCCTGCGCCTCCTCGAGCATCGGGAGCCAGCCCTGGACGAACATCGAGACGCCGGCGCGGCGCTGCACGGCGCGAGTGGCCCCGTCGGGGTTCAGGTCCCAGATGCCGCGCGCGTCGAAGAGCTGCGCGTCGTGCTCCTGCTGGGCGAACACCGCTTCGAGCAGCGCCTCGAACGGCTGCGTGGCGACGCGGATGACGCCAGGAGCGATCTGCATGAACGCGAGCCCCTTCGTGGCGCGCGCGACGGCCGCCTCGTGCTCCCTCGATTGCGCGTCGAAGGCGCGGACTACGGCGCCTTCCGCCATGGCCGCGACGTACTTCGCGCGGTACGCCGGGTCGCGCACGCGCGGCGAGCAGGAGCCGGGCGCGGCCTCCACGTACGCGTCGTAGAGCTGGCGCTGCAGCGTGCGGAAGGCGTCGACGTCGCAGCGCGCCCGCGCGTCGTCGAGCGAGGGCTGGATGCGCGAGAGCAGCTGCACGTAGACGGGGCCGGGGCGCTCGAGGGGCTTCTCGCACGCCTTGGCGAAGTCGAAGTCGCAGAGCGCGCCGCAGTAGTCGCAGTACACGTACGCCGTGGGGCTGGGACGCTGCTTCGGACCGCCGCACGTCGGACACGTCGTGCGCTTGAACCGCACCTTCGCCTGCTTGGCGTCGAACAGCGTGATGCCGAGGTCGAGCTTCCACGCGAGGCGCTTCCAGGGGCTCTGCGCGTCGTTGCGCAGCCACGCGAGGCCCCGGGCCGTCGGCTCGTACGGCGCGCCCTTCGCCCACGCCGACCGGCCGGACTCGTAGTCGTCGGCGAACGCATCCCACGAGGTGTACTCGCGCTGCACCTTCGCGGCGGCGGTCATGATGATCTGCCAGCTCTCGAGCTCCTGGAAGAACCCCGCCCAGACGCCCCACCCGGCGACGGCGACGGCGCGCGACAGGTCCCAGGCCATCGGGCCGGGAGCACGCTGGAAGAGGAACGTGAGCGCCTGCTCGAGCTGCGGGCGAGACTCGACTCCGTAGAACGTCTTAAGCGCGTAGCGGCACCAGCCGACGGTGTTCGGATCATCGTGGCGATGACCGCCGAGCAGCGAGACATCGAGGCCCTCCGTGCAGATGACCGGCGCACCGACGGCGAGGGCCCACAGCTGGTGGTCCGGATACCCCACGCAGCGGAGGGTAGCTTACCGACGGCGCTCGAGGGGGCGCGCGCCGTTCTTGCTCGCGAACCAGGACGTCGGCAGGTGCCGCGGAAGCGCCGATGCGAAGAGCACGTCGCGCAGGGCGTTGGTCTCCCACGTGACCGCCGAGTGATAGAGGCCCGTGCGCACGAAGACCGCTTCGGCGTGCGACAGGTCGTGCCGCGAGAGCTCTCCCTCCTGCATCTCGTGCGCGACGAGGACGCCGGCGCGATCGAGCTGCGACCGCAGCGCCTGGTTGAGCACCTCGGTGGTGCCGCCCTCGGTGAAGTAGCTGACGAGCTTGTGCCGGTTGTGCAGCGTCTCGCCCCTGCGCGCGATCACCCAGTCGCGGAACACGTCGAAGTCCGCGTAGAGCGCGTCGAAGAGGTACGTCTCGCGCACCTCGACGCCGCCCGCGCGCAGCGAGCACGCCGCCGCGTGGTACCCGCCCGAGTGCGCCGAGACGCACACGGTGCCGAGCGGCGCGTCGTCGGGGAAGCCGCACTCACCCAGGGTGACGCGGCCCATCGAGGCGGCCGCCGGGATCACGTCCGCGAGAAGACGCGAGAGTCCTCCGGCCGCTTCGAGCCGCCCGCACGACGAATCCGCGGCGAACACCGCGAGCTGCGGGACCACGAGGGTCGCGTTCTGCCGGCTGTCGGCGAGCTGCTCGCGGAGCTCGTGCGCGACCATCGCGCGCTCCGCCGACGAGTTGTGCCCGTGGAAGTGCACGAGCGCCGCCACGCCCTCCTCGGCGCGGTAGCGGTAGTGCGCCGGGACGAACGCGATGACCGTGTCGTCGTCGTACCCGAAGCCGGCGAACGGAGCGCGCGGCAGGCCGAGCACGAGGGTCGTTCCGAGCGAATCGCGCGCGATGCTCTTCAGGCGGCTCGACGCCTGCGCCCAGGCGGCGCGCGGCCGAGCGAGCGACAGGAGCGAGAGCGATCCCAGAGCGGCGAGGAACGAACGGCGATGCATCGTCTCCGATGGATCGCGCCGCGTGGGTGAAAGGGACAAGAAAACGACGACTTGCGGCGTTGTCACCCGTTCGTGGGCGTGATCCACACGGGGGGAGGCACGCTCTGACACACGCGCAAGCCCCGGGAATCCTGCCACTTCGGAGTGGCATGTCGGCTGCTCAAGGAAAGGACGACGCGTCGATGACCGGCGCGACTTACCGAACCAAGGAGACCCGCCATGAACTCGATGAAGACCCTCTCGATCGCCCTCTTCTCCGTCCTCGCCGCCGCGTGCAGCGCCAAGGGCGGACAGCCCGGCAGCCCCAATGGCCCCAACCAGGTCATCGCGACCGACGGCGACAACGGACAGTCGCTGACCGCGAAGGCCGGCGAGGAAGTCGTCCTCTCCCTCACCGACCACGGCGACAGCGGCTACCAGTGGAGCGTCGTGAGCGGGGGCGGGCTCGGGGGCGGCGCCGCGTCGCACGTCGACGGCTCCGGACAGCCGGGCGACTTCGGTACGGACGACTTCACCTTCACGACGGCAGGCCTCGCGGCCGGCTCGTACACCATCAACATGGTGGACCAGCGGTCGTGGGATCCCACGAGCGCGCAGCCGTTCACCGTGACGGTGAAGATCGGCGAGTGAACGCCGCCTCAGCCCTTCTTGCAGATGTCGACGACGGCCTGGACGCTCTTGGCGCTCTTCGCCAGCGCCGCCTTCTCGTCCTCGGTCAGCGGGATGTCGATGATTCTCTCGATGCCCTTGCCGCCGATGACGACGGGGACGCCCATGAAGAGGTCCTTGTACCCGTACTCGCCGTCCAGGTACGCCGCGCACGCGAGCAGCCGCTTCTCGTCGCGCAGGTACGCCTTCGCCATCGCGACCGCGCTGGACGCGGGCGCGTAGTAGGCGCTGGTGCCCATGAGGTTCACGATCTCGCCGCCACCCTTGCGGGTGCGCTCGATGATCTTGTCGAGCTTCTCCTTCGCGATGAGCGACGACGCGGGCACGCCGTTGATCGTGGTCATCGACAGCACCGGCACCATGTCGTCGCCATGGCCGCCGAGCACCATCGAGCGCACGTCCTTGACGCTCACGCCAGCCTCGCGCGCGAGGAACAGCTGGAAGCGCCCGCTGTCGAGCACCCCCGCCATGCCGGCGACCATGTTCTTCGGCGCGCCGACGACGCGCTTGTACTCGTAGACCATCGCGTCGAGCGGGTTGCTGATGACGATCGCGAAGGCGTTGGGGCACACCTTCTTCGCGTTGTTCGCGACGTCGCGGATGATGGGGAGGTTCGTCGCGACCAGGTCGTCGCGCGACTGGCCCGGCTTGCGCGGGATGCCCGCGGTGATGATGAGGACATCGGCGCCCTCGAGGTCCGCCCAGCTCCCGGTGCCCCGGATGTTCGAGTCGTATCCGAGGATGGCGCCGTTCTGCTCGAGGTCTAGCGCCTTGCCCTTCGCGAAGTTCTCCTTCGCGGGGATGTCGAAGAGAAAGACGTCGCCGAGCTCCTCGTTCGCGCAGAGGCGCGCGAGCTCGCCGCCGATGTTGCCGGCTCCGATGAGTGCGATCTTCTTGCGGTTGGGCATGGCGCCGGATCTAGCTCAGTGGCAGCCTAAGCACCATGCGGGTGTGGGGAATCGGTCTGGTGGTGGCGGTGGTCGGTTGCGGGGCCGCCGTGGGGTACGGCTGCGGGTCGTCGAACACCACAAGCGGGTTCACGCCCGATGGTGGCGGAAGCGGAAGCGGCGGTAGCGGAAGCGGGGGGAGCAGCGGCGCCGGGTCCGGAGGCAGCAGCGGCGCGTCGGGGAGCAGCAGCGGCTCCTTCGGCGACGGCAGCGTGGGCGACGGCGGCAGCTGCACCCCGCCCGACATGCTCATCGTGCTGGATCACACGGACAGCATGAGTGCCGAGCCCAACGGCGGGAGGCCGGCGAACACGATGGCCGGGCACATGCTGACGAAGTGGTACCTGGCGACGCAGGCCGTGAAGGCCGTGGTCGCGCCGCCGCTGGACCAGAAGGTCGCCTACGGCCTGGAGCCGTTCCCGCTCGACCCGCAGGTGATCACCGACGCGGGCGGCACGGGCAAGTGCGAGACGCTGACGAACCTGCTCGGCGGGACGGCGTCGACCAACACGTCGTGCCAGGCGGGTGAGGTGCTCGTTGCGCCGGCGACGGGGACCGGGCTGACGATCTCGAACATTCTGGACCCCGAGACGATGCGCCTGTGCGTCTCGACGCCCATCGCGCTGGCCCTCGGCACGGCGCAGACGGAGCTCACGTCGATGGCGAAGACCGGCGTCTCGCAGTACGTGCTGCTCGTCACCGACGGCGGCGAGACGTGCAAGGGCAACGTGGTCGGCATCACGCAGCAGCTCGCGGCATCCGGCATCAAGACGTACGTGGTGGGCTTCGGCTCGGCGGATGCGGGCGGGGCCGGGGTGAACTCGAAACTGCTCGACAACGTCGCGTGCGCCGGCGAGACCGCCACGAACTTCCCGGCGCCGTGCACCAAGGGCGACGGCGGCGGTTACACCGCGACGAGCACGTCCGGCCCGCCACTCTTCTATCTGGCCGAGGACGGCGCCTCGCTGCAGGCGGCGCTGCAGAAGATCACGAGCAGCATCTGCTGCGGCTGCGCGCAGTAGCGCGGTACAGTGTGGGCATGGCCCACTGGGAACACCGCGACGAGCCTCGCTGGAAGGAATTTCGCTTCAATCAGCCCTACGCGAAGGGGCTCAAGCGGCTGAAGGAGGAGGTCCTCGCGAAGACGGACTTCGACCCGGCCACCCTGTGGCAGTGGGGCACGATGCAGGCGATGGCCCTCATCGAGGTGCTCAAGGCATGCGAGGCGCACTTCGGCGAGGAGGGCCAGAAGGTCGTCTACGAATCGCTGCGACGCATCGGCCACGACGTGGGGCGGCAGATCCTCGAGAACGTCGAGATCCCCGAGGGGCTCACCGAGGCGGAGTTCGTCTCCTTCTACGCCACGGTGGTCAACCGCATCGCGTACGCGTCGCTCGAGGACCCGCGCATCGACGCCGAGGACAAGGTGACGTTCGACATCCTCTGGTGCCCGCACCAAGACCACTACGGCGCCTTCGACTGCCGCGTGCAGCGCTACTTCGTGCAGGGGATGGTCGAGGCCGCCCGCGAGGCCAGCAAGAAGTGGGGCTTCGAGGTCCGCTTCGACACGACGATCCCGAGCGGCGCCGAGACATGCCACTTCACGCTGTGGCGCGCGAGCGACGAAGAGAAGGCCCAGTGGGAGGGCTACACGCGCCTGCTCGAGGCCAAAGCGCTCACGAGAGCCAAAGAACGCCGCGGCTGAAGCCCGGAATCGCGGGAGCCTACTTCGGCGACGCGTGGGCATGGCTCGGCGACGCATGGGCGTCACTCGGCAACGCGGGGACGAAGCTCGGGGGCACGGGGGCGAAGCTCGGGGACGCAGGGACGAGCCTCGTACCTGCGGGACGATCACTCCGCCTCGTACGGCTCCGTCTTGCCCGGCAGCTCCTTGCTCGGCGCCACGTATCCCTCCCATCCGTCCGCACCTTCGACCAGCCACGGCCAGTCGCGCTTCACCGACTGCACCACTGGTTCCGACAGCCCGTGCTTCTGGGTCGGCGCGATGTTGAGACGCGCGCGGCCCTTGTCGCGCGCGACGTTCTTCGCGGCGGCGCGCATCGAGGGCTCGCATCCACTCGTCGTGCAGAGAAAGAGCGCGCGCTCGCCGCCGCCCTTCACCCAGGACGGCGCGAACGTGAGCGCCGATCGCGGCTTGTGGGCCGAGTCGCCGATGACGACGCGGCGATAGGTCTGCGGGTGAAGGCTCGCGAGGAGCGCGACCTGGACGGCTCCCATCGAGAAGCCCGCGAGCACGATCGCGGGCGTCTCCTGGATCCACGCGCCCATGGTCTTCTTCACGGCTTCCACGGCGCGCGTGATTCGCCGGCTCGTGTCGGCGGCGTTCCTCCACCCGAGGCGCCGTTCGTCCCCGCCCCACCCGTGCGGGCAGACGACGAATGCGTAAGCGTCGGTGATCTCGCGCCACGCTGCGCACGCGTGCTCCACCTTCTCGCTGCCGCCGTGGAGCGCGATCATGAGGGGCCGCGGCTCGCGCGCACCGAGGGGGACGGACACGAAGCCGAGCTTCTCGTCGCCGTCGAGGAGCTCCAGCAACTCCGGGTACCCGCCGAGCGTCTCTTGCGCGCCCGCGTCGTCGCCACCCGTCACGTCAGCCGCTTTGCCGGCATCGCCCGCGTCACCGGCATCGCTCGCATCCCCATCCTCGCCCGTCGCCGCGAGCGGCGGCGACGGCTCCGCCGGCTCCGTCGGTCGCTCGGCTGGCTCGTGGGGCGCACACGCCGAGAGGAGCACGAGCACGATGCCCGCGACTTGGGCCCGCATGCAACGACCTCAGCAGAAATGACGGCGCCGAGCCAGCTTTCCGCTCGGATCCGGGGGCGCGGCTATGCGCTCTGGGTTGTCGCGCGGCTCGCGCCCGAGAAAGCCTCGACGAGCTCCCGCGCGCTCGGACGGTCCGCCGGCTCCCGCGCGAGGCACGCCTCGACGGCCGCGGCGACGGAGGGGCTCACCCATGCCGCCCGCTCCCGCACCGGAATCGCGCGCCGCTCGTCGAGCATCCGGTCCTCGACGTTGGCGAACGGCCGCTCTCCGGTGAGCATCTCGTAAGCCATCGCGCCGAACGCGAACACGTCGCTCGCCGCGCTGGCGTGCAGTGCCCCGGCGAGCAGCTCGGGCGCCATGTACATCGGCGTCCCCATCACGTCGCCGACGCTGGTCAGGTTGGGGTCCGACAGCTTCGGTCGGCGCCCCGACACGCGAACGTCCAGCGTCTCCTCGTTCTCCGTGCTCCGCGCCGGAGCCGCGTCCGACGCGCGCACGACCGAGATGCCGAAGTCGGCGATCTTCACGAGCGGTCGCGACCCCTCGGTACCGCCGACGATGAGCACGTTGGCCGGCTTGAGGTCACGGTGGACGATGCCCGCCTCGTGAAGCGCCGCGAGGCCGTCGGCCACCTGCCCGAGCACAGCCATCGTCCAGGCGGGATCGCCACGGTGGTCCGTCGCCCTGCGGACGTTGGGGCCGTCCACGTATTCCATGACGAGAAACAGAAAACCGGCGCCGGCCACGGCCACGTCGACCACCGACACGACGTTCGGGTGCTTCACGCGCGCCGCGATGTGCGCCTCCCGCGCGAACCGCACGAGGGCGGCCGGCTCGTCGGCCGTCGTGAGCACCTTGAGCGCGAGCGACCGGTCGTCCGAGACCCGCTTCACCTGATAGACGCGCCCCGACCCTCCGGCGCCGAGCTCGCGCACGACGCGGTAGCGGCCCTCGACGACCTCTCCCGGGGCGAGCGCCGCGGGAGTCACGAGGCCCTTGCCGAGCCGGCGCGTGAGCTCCTCGAGCTCGAGGGACCGCGCGGCAATCTGCCGGCGAAGCTCCTCGTTGAGGAGGTCGGCCTGCCTGAGCGCCCCGAAGTGCTCCCGGCTGAGGACCGCCGACTGGACGAGGAGCGCGAGCGCGATGCCGATCGGCGCGCCGCGCAGCCCTCCCGCGACCTGCCCCAGCCCGAACCAGGCCGCGAAGTCGCTCCCGGCGATGCCCATGCAGACGGGCCACACCAGCGTCAGGGCACGGTAGTGCGCGGGCGCGCGCGAGGGGTCGCGCCGGAAGCGAAAATAGAGGCGCACGTGGTACGCCGCGGCGGCCAGCAGCGCCGGCCCCGCGACGGGAACGGCTCCGTAGGTGCTCCAGAAAGGATCGTGCGTGACGACGCCGGTCACCGCGGCGACGCCCACCAGGGCTCGCCATCCCCAGTGCGGAGGTCCGAGCCCGAACTTCACGTGCGCGAAGTGCACCGCGCTCACGGCGCTCATCGTCAGGAACACGCCGCCGAACGCGATCTCGTAGGGGCCGAAGACCAGCTGCGTGAGCCCGAGCAGGAACGCCGGATACACGGCCGACAGCAGGGCCTCGAGCGTGAACCACCCGTAGGCCTTCCGCTTCATGCCGGGGAAGAAGACGAGGAGCGACTGGAAGGCCCCGGCGAGGAGCGTGAGGACCGCGACGATCGAGGTGACCCTGTTGTACCGGCTGACGAAGAGGAACCAGGCGTCGCCCTGCTCGGTCGCGCTGAGTCGCGGAGCGGCGTCGAGCCACCCGCTCTGCGTCCACTGATGTCTGATGCTCAGATCGAGGCCGACACGCGGGCCGGACGTGCGCTCGGCCGGGATGTGGAACTGCCACGGACCGGGAGCGTGCGTCGAGAGGTCGAGCCCGAGCCCCAGCTCGGTCGCGGGCTCACCGTCGACCGACAGCCGGACGTGCGCCGGCAGGTACACGATGGCGAGCGTGAGGGGACGACCTCGCATCGCGTCGGGCAGCGCGACGTCCGAGTGCAGCGTGTACGTGCACTCGTGGCGAGGCAGATCGAGATGCGTGGGGAGTGTGACCGGCTTCGGCGGCGATCCGTCTACCGACAGCGTCCACGCGGTGACCGACACCACCGGATCGCTCGCGCAGCCCGTGACGAGCAGCGCGGCCAGCACGACGAGCGCATAGACCGCCGCCCGGCACCCCACACGCCCACGCTACACCATGCTCGCGACCGTCTACATGTGCTCGATGATGTTGTCGCCGAACTGGGAGCACTTGAGCTCTGTGGCTCCTTCCATCAATCGCGCGAAGTCGTAGGTCACGCGCTTGCTGGCGATGGCGCCGTCCATGCCCTTGATGACGAGGTCGGCCGCTTCCTTCCAGCCCATGTGACGCAGCATCATCTCACCGCTGAGGATCACGCTGCCTGGGTTCACCTTGTCGAGGTCCGCGTACTTCGGCGCGGTGCCGTGCGTCGCCTCGAAGATGGCGTGCCCGGTCACGTAGTTGATGTTGCCGCCCGGCGCGATGCCGATGCCGCCGACCTGCGCCGCGAGCGCGTCGCTCAGGTAGTCCCCGTTGAGGTTCAGCGTCGCGATGACGTCGAACTCCTTCGCGCGCGTCAGCGTCTGCTGCAGCGTGATGTCGGCGATGGCGTCCTTGATGAGGACCTTGCCCTTCTCGAGCTCCGCCTTCTGCTCGGCGTTGGCCGCGTCCTCGCCCTTGGCGGCCTTCGTCTTCTCCCACTGGTCCCAGGTGTACGTCTTGTCGCCGAACTCGCGCTGCGCGAGGGCGTAGCCCCACCGCATGAACGCGCCCTCGGTGAACTTCATGATGTTGCCCTTGTGGACGAACGTGACGCTCTTGCGCTTGTTGTCGATCGCGTACTTGATCGCCGCGCGGACGAGGCGATCCGTCCCCTCGCGGCTCACCGGCTTGATGCCGACGCCCGCCGTCGCCGGAAAGCGCACCTTCTTGAAGTCCTTGGGGAACTCTTTCTCGATGAACGCGAGCACCTTGCGGGCCGCTTCGCTCTCGGCCTCGAACTCGATGCCGGCGTAGATGTCCTCCGTGTTCTCGCGGAAGATCACCATGTCGACATCCTGCGGGCGCTTCACCGGGCTGGGCACGCCCTTGAACCAGCGCACCGGGCGCAGGCACACGTAGAGGTCGAGCAGCTGGCGCAGTGCCACGTTGAGCGAGCGGACGCCGCCGCCGATCGGCGTCGTCAGCGGGCCCTTGATGCCGACGAGGTACTGGCGGAACGCCTCGACCGTGCCGTCGGGCAGCCAGTTCTCGAACTTCTGGTACGCCTTCTCGCCCGCGTACACCTCGTACCAGGCGATCTTGCGCTTGCCCTCGTAGGCCTTCTGCACGGCGGCATCGAGCACGCGCACGCTGGCGCGCCAGATGTCGCGACCGGTCCCGTCGCCCTCGATGAACGGGACGATGGGATTCTCGGGCACGCGGAGCTTCATCTCCGGGCCCATCGTGATCGGCTGTCCCCCGGGAGGCGGCGTGAACGGGCTGCTCATGGTGCCGCCCGCTTACCACGCGGCAGCAGGATGCGTTGCGTCATTCGCGTGCCTGCTACGGTTGAGCAAGCAAGGAGGTTCTTATGAAGCTTGGAATTCGGGGAGAGGCGGGGATGCTCCTGCTGGCGCTGGCGGGCGTGGCCGTGGCGTGCTCGGGGCAGGTGTCGGGCGGGGCGCAGTACGACACGTGCCTCGGCTCGGTCGTCGGCTCGGGATGCGTCGCGTGTGTGCGGACGAACTGCGCGTCCGATCTGAATGCAATCGAGCAGGGGTGCAGCGACTTCCTGGGGTGCGCGTGCACGGGCCCCGGTGGAAGCTACGACTCGGCCTCCGCTGCCTCGGCGACGTGCCAGCCGAAGGTCGAGGAACCGAGCTGCAACGCCGCTGCGGGCAACAGCCCGACGATGTACTGCCAGGCCTGCGACAGCGCGTGCTCGGCGACGTCGTCGAGCAGCAGCGGAAGCAGCGGATCGAGCAGCGGCGTCGTCTCGAGCAGCAGCAGCAGCGGAAGCGGCAGCACCAGCGGGTCGAGCAGTGGAGGGGGCGACCAGTGCGCGCAGCTTCCACCTTCGACGTGCAACGAGCCTCCGACGCCCCCGGGCGGCCAGACCACGAGCTCCACGACGGCCCACGAATACGCCGTTCACACGCTGTACCTCGGCGACACCGACCGCTCGGGCGTCATGAACCCCGACGCGTGGAAGGCGTTCGGCTACGACCTCGACGGCAAGATCACGAACGCCGCGTCGACCGATGTGTGCACGCTCGTCACCGGCGCGTCGAAGCAGGTGCAAATCGACGGCAACGGCGGGATCGACAACTCGTGGGGCGCGAACATCATGCCCATCTGGGAGACGCTCGACTCCACGTTCTCTCAGACGGTGAACACCGACATCCAGGCCGGCGGACCCACGCAGCTCTTCTACACCGTCGGCTTCGACGACTCGGCCGGCAACACGACGACGGCAGTCGGCCTGTCGGGTGTGACGCTCGCCGGAGCACAGGTCGGGGCGGACGGCGGGCCGCCGACGTGGAACCTCGGCACGCACTGGCCGATCGATCCCACTTCGATCAACGGGTGCGCCAATGGATGCCCGGCGGGCACCGATCCGATCCAGGGAGCCATCGTGAAGTTCCCGTCGGCGTTCCAGGTCCAAGGCGCGTTCGTGAGCGGGAGTCCGACCGACCTCCAGCTGACGCTGGGGCTGGCCGGTCAGGCGCTCCGGTTGAATCTCCACGGGGCAGTCGTCACCTTCGACCCGCAGATGCCCGGCTCGGTGACGAACGGTACGATCGCTGGCGTGCTGGACACGCAGGAGATGATCGCGGCGCTGAAGACCATCGCGGGCCGCATCTCGACTTCGCTCTGCTCGGGGAGCGCCTTCCAGAGCATCGCAGACCAGATCCAGCAGACTTCGGACATCGTCGTGAGCGGGACCCAGGTGAACAACGCGCCCGGTTCGGTGTGCAACGCGATCTCGATCGGCATCGGATTCGACGCGACCGAGATTGCGCTCCCGACGCCAGCGGACATCGCGCCGCCGCAGCCGCCGCCCCCGGACCCGTGCGCCGGCACCGATGGCGGGTGAGCGGGGGCGGGCTCAGTCGCCCCAGACCTGGACGACGTACTTGCCGGAGCCCGAGCCGGCGGCGACGTTGATGTTCACGTCGTCCGTGGCGGTGAAGCACACGGCGCCGTCCTCGAGGAGCACGGCGTCGGGGCTGTCGCTCCCGTCCTCCGCGCACTCCTTGCCCGCCGAGTCCATCATCGCGATGTCGAGGTCCTGCAGCGCGTCCTCAGAGAGCCCGTAGACGCGGTAGCAGTGACCCGACTCGGCGTGCAGGGGGATGACGTGCGCCTTGTCCCCGTCCTTGAACGTGTCCTGCGAGGTCTGCCCGACCTGATGCATCTTGAGCGCGCTCGCGCAGCCCTGCGCCATGGCCGTCACGCCGGCGCCGATGTCGGCCCCCGTCTTCACGTCGTTGTGGCACTTGGCGAAGCTCGGGTCCTGCTTCCACTTGACCTTGTCCGAGTCGGGCTTGGTCGGAAGCGGCGGCTCGTTGGTCTTCGCGACGACCGCGTTGGGGTTCGGCAGGTTGCTGCCGGGCGAGTCGGCGGCGCCTCCGCCGCACGCGACGAGCGAGGCGATCGAGAGCAGGGCGAGGCTGGGCAGGATCGTGGGGATTCGCATGGCGGCGCCGAGGGTATCACGCACCGCCGCCGCCATTGTCCTGGTTCTTCGGCGCCTGATCGCCGCCCTTGTCGCCGCCGCTGCCGTTGTCCTTGTCGCCTTTGTCGCCGCCGCCCCTGTCCCCCTTGTCGTCCTTGGCCTTGTCGTCCTTCTTGTCCCCGACGTCGGCCCCGAGCGCCTTCGCGAGGCACGTCCAGAACTTGTCGCCGTCGTCCGGCCCGCCGGTGAGGCGCGGCGTCTGATCGGACTGGTGGATGTAGAGCTCCGTCGGCGCCGTGTCCTTCTCGCGGTAGGCGGTGATCACGTTGTCGCCGGCCGAGACGCTGCCGACGGGATCGACCTTCCAGCCCTCGTCGGTGTAGCAGCCGCGCGCGGCGTCCTCGATTGCGGGTGTGTCGGCCTTGGTGAGGGCCTCGCGCAGGGGGCTCTTGGCGGCGGGGGCCTTGGAGCAGGCGGCGGCCGCGACGATGATGAAGGGGATGATGAGCGTGCCGCACGCTCGAAGAGAGCGGACGCAAGCACCAGACTGGTGGCGGTTCATGGTGCCGGCCATGGTAGCGGTCGCCGCCTACGCGCGCACCATCGGCTTCGGCTTCACGGGCCTGGACGACCGCGACCTCGTGGTGGACGACCAGGGCTTCCTCGCTCAGCCGTCGAGCCTCTGGCGCGTGTTCGCGCCGGGGCGGGCGTACATGCACGTGGTCGACGCGGCGCACGGCTACTGGCGGCCGCTCGTGACGTGGACGTACGCGCTCGACGCGATGCTCGGGGGTGCGCGGCCGCTCGCGTACCACGCGACCAACGTGGCGCTGCATGCGGCCGCGTGCGTGGTGCTCTGGCGGCTGCTGCTGGCGTTCGACCTGGGCCCGGGGCCGGCGCTCGCGGGCGCGCTCGTCTTCGCCGTGCACCCGGCGCTCGCGTCGGCGGTGGCGTGGGTGCCGGGGCGCAACGACGCGCTGCTCGGGTTGCTGGTGTTCGGCGCGTGGCTCGCGTTCGCCCGGAGGCGATCGGCGGCGCACTTCGCTTGCTTCGCGCTCGCGCTGCTGACGAAGGAGACGGCCGTGGCGCTGCCGCTGGCGTGCGCGCTTCACGCGCTCCTCGTGGATCGCACGCTCGCGCGAGCCCGGTGGCTGGGCCTTCACGCGCTCGGGTGGACGGCGCTCGTGGCACTGCGGCTGCTGGCGCACCGGCCCGCGGACGTGCGCCCGACGCTGGCGAACCTGCCGCTGCTTCTCGACGGCCTCGGGAAGATCGGGCTTCCGGTGCACCTCTCGCCCATCTCGGACGCGGCGGATGCGTCACCTTGGGCTGGAGTCGTCGTCGCCCTCGCGATCGCCGCGGCGTCGCTTCTCGTCCGCGGCGTGCGACGGCCGGTCGTCCTCCTTGGCGTCGCGACCTTCGTGCTCTTCCTCCTGCCGCCGCTGCTCGCGACGGGGTCGCTCGTGATCGACGAGCGTCTCTACGTGCCCGCCGCCGGCATCGTGCTCGCCGTCGGCGAGATCGCGCGGGCGCTCGCGCCCGAGCGCCGGGCGTTCGCCGCCTTCGCGGGAGTCGCCGTCGGCGTGCTCGCCATCGTCACGCTCGCCTTCGAGGGATCCTTCCGTGACCGCCGCAGCTTCGCGCGCGATGCCGTCGACGGCGCGCCGCACTCGGGGCTCGCGCACTTCTGCCTCGGCCAGAGCGAGCAGCTCGACGGGCACGACGATCGCGCGCTCGCCGAGTACGCGGCGGCCCTCGAGCTGGGCTCGACCGAGGTGGTGCACAACGACATCGCGGTCATCGAGATGAAGCGCGCCCGCTGGCCCGAGGCCGAGCGCGAGCTTCGCGCCGAGATCGCCGTCAACCCGGACTTCGCGACCGCGTGGTCCAACCTCGCCATCGTCCTCCGGCACGAGGGACGCTCGCGGGAGGCCGACGAGGCCGAGCAGCGGGCGCTCGACCTCGGCCGCTAGACCACCGCCTTGCCCATCGCGTGGTAGCCCTTGTCCACGTGCAGGACGCAGCCGGTGATGCCGCTCGCCATCGGACTGCAGAGGAACGCGGCGACCTCTCCCACCTCGCGCGCGCGCAGCGCCTCCGGCAGCGGCGAGTTCACCTTCACGTAGTCGACCATCTGTTCGATGAACGGCTTGGCCTTGGTCGCTCCGGGCACGTCGCTCGTGGTCGCGGCTGCCGCGCCGGCGCCGGGCGCGGGCCTGCCGATGGCGCTCGCCGCGCGAGACGCGAGCGGCCCCGCGCTGATGCAGTTCACGCGGTGGCCCCACTTGCGCCCCGCCTCCCACGCCAGCACGCGCGTGTCGCTCTCGAGCGCGGCCTTCGCGCTCGACATGCCGCCGCCGTAGCCGGGGATGACGCGCTCGCTCGCGAGGTACGAGAGGCTCACGAATGCGCCGCCGGGACGCACGAGCGGCCCGAAGCGCTGGACGACCGAGACCATCGAGTACGCGCTGGCGCTGACGGCGCCGAGGTAGCCCTTGCGGCTGGTCGCGAGGAGATCGCGGCTCACCTCCGAGCCGTTCGCCAGGGAGTGGACGACCACGTCGAGGCACGGCTCGCCGAAGTCCTGCTTCATGCGCGCAGCAGCGCCGGCGATCGTGAAGTCGCCGCGCTCTCGGTAGCGCTTGTTGTTGCGGACGTCCTCCGGGACGTCCTCCATCGTGTCGTACTCGGCGTCGAGCGGGAGGATGCGCTCGAAGGCGAGCTTGCCGCCACCCGGCATCGCGAGCGATGCGTCCATCTTGCCGCGCTCGAGCATCGTCTCGAAGATGTTGAGCGCCGGCGGCCAGGTGCCGACGCACACGGTGGCTCCCGCCTCGGCCAGCGCCTTGGCGATGGCGAACCCGAACCCCGCGTCGTCGGCGACACCGGCGACGAACGCGCGCTTGCCCGTGAGGTCGATGCTCAGCATGGGGGCCCCGCGATATCGGTGAACCGGCGCACCCGTCAAGAGGCGACGCGCCTCAGCACGGCCGCGAAGAACCCGTCCATGCGCCCCTGGGCGTAGCCGTCCGCAGAGGAGGCGAAGTTCCACGTGCGCAGGTACCGGCCGTCGGGCGTGGCGATGCCCTCGGTGCGAGCCCGGCCGAGCACGTCGCGCGCCGTGACGACCGCGAAGTCCGGGTGCTGCTCGAGAAAGAAGTCGACGGCGAGCTCGGCCTCGCTCGGGAGGAAGGAGCACGTCGCGTAGACGATGCGGCCGCGGTCCGAGATCATCGGGATGGCCGCGCCGAGCAGCGCCGCCTGCGCCTTGACGAGCCTCGGCACGTCCGCGGGCTGCAGGCGCCAGCGCGCTTCCGGGTTGCGCCGCATCGCTCCGAGCCCCGTGCACGGCGCGTCGAGGAGCACGCGCGAGGCGGGGCCTTCGAGCCGCACGGGATCGGCGAGCAGGTCGGCCTTCATCGCCTGCACGTTGCTCGCCCCGGCACGGCGCGCGCGACGCCGCAGCTCCTCGAGCTTGCCGGCGGACGAGTCGATGGCGACCACCTTCCCGCGCCCCTCGAGCAGCGCCGCGAGCGCGAGCGTCTTGCCGCCGGCGCCGGCGCACGCGTCCACCGCGAGCGACCGGGGCGGCGGCGCCACGAGCTCCGCGACGAGCTGCGATGCCTCGTCCTGCATCTCGATGTCGCCGCGCGCGAACGCTTGCGTGCGGAACGGCGAGCGCCGCCCGAGGATCTCGAGCCCGCGCGGCGAACGCGTCGGGGCCGTCTCGACGCCCTCGCGGGCGAGCGCGTCGGCGCACGCTTCGCGCGTCGTACTCAGCGTGTTCACGCGCGCGACGCGCGGCGGCAGGTCGTTCATCCGCGCGAGCGCCGCCTCGGCCGCGTCCCCGAGCTCACCGCGCAGCAAGTCCACGAGCCAGTCGGGAAACGAGTACGTCGTGCCGAGACGCTCGGTAGGGCTCTCGATGCGCTCGAGGCGCGGCGCGAGGTTCGTCTCCCCGCGTGCGAGGGACCAGAGCGCCCCCCAGCGCGCGGCGCCATCGCCGGAGCCGCAGGCAAACGCGAGCAGCCGGTCGTACTTCACGAGCGCGTGCACGGCCCCCGCGACGATCGCGCGCTCCTCCTCGCCGAGCGGGCGCAGCGGCCCCTCGAGCACGTCGCTCAGGAACGGCCAGCCGCCGGCGCGGGCGTCGTCGTACGCGCGCACGATGGCCGCGCGCAGCGGCGCCGCCTCAGCCTCGGTGCACGCGACGTGGATCGCCAGCATTCCTTCGCTCGGATGGAACGAGACACCCCGGGCCGTTGCCGATGAGGTCACGGCGGCCCGCCTTGCGCAGCGCCTCGCGCGCGAGCGGTTGCTGCGCGCGGTCCCACCAGTAGAGGAGCGCCTTCATCATCTTCTTCTCGCGCAGATCGCGCACGACGGGCACGGGCTCCATCGTGAGCGGGTCGACGCCCGTGTAGAACATGGTCGTCGCGATAGCCATCGGTGTGGGGATGAAGTCCTGCACCTGCCGCGGGCGAAGCTTGCGCGCCTTGAGCCAGAGCGCCAGCTCCACGGTGTCCTTCAGCGTCGAGCCCGGGTGCGCCGTGTTGAAGTACGGCACGAGGTACTGCTCCTTGCCGGCCTGCTCGCTCGCCGCGCAGAAGCTCCTCGCGAAGCGCTCGTAGTGCTCGACCGGCGGCTTCTTCATCTTCTCGAGCACCTCGGGGCTCGAGTGCTCCG
This sequence comes from Polyangiaceae bacterium, assembly GCA_036393165.1. GTDB lineage: Bacteria > Myxococcota_A > Polyangia > Polyangiales > Polyangiaceae > Palsa-1150. Next base: position 20,610 of record DASVWO010000122.1, read on the forward strand.
GGGCCACGCTCAGCTGCCCGCCCGTGTGATGCCGCGCCAGCTCGGTGATGAACTCGGGGCTCCTCTCGGCCAGGTCGTAACGCACACCGCTCGCGACGTAGACGCGGTCCACCCCCGGCTCGCGCCGCACCTTGCGCAGAAGCTGCACCAGCGGCCCGTGGTCGGTGCGCAGGTTCTCGCAGATGCCCGGGTGCACGCACGAGAGGCGACGGCACGCGCTCTCGGTGCGCTCGTCCTTGCAGGCCATCTTGTACATGTTGGCGGTGGGCCCGCCGACGTCGGTGATGGTCCCGCGGAACCCTTCCATGCGCGACAGCTGGCGCACCTCGCGCAGCACGCTGTTCTCGCTGCGGCTCTGGATGATGCGCCCCTCGTGCTCGGTGATGCTGCAGAAGGTGCAGCCGCCGAAGCAGCCGCGCATCGTCACGATGGAGTTCTTGATCGTCTCGTACGCCGGGATCTTCTCGGCGCGGTAGCTCGGGTGCGGCAGCCGCGTGAAGGGCAGGTCGTAGAGCGCATCCATCTCGCTCTCGGCGAGCGGCAGCGCCGGCGGGTTGAAGTACACGGCCTCGTCGCCGTGCGGCTGCAGCAGCGGCCGCGCGTTGTGCGCGTTCGTCTCGTACTGGAGCATCCGCGACATGCGCGCGAAGGCCATCTTGTCGGCGCACACCTCCTCGTACGACGGCAGCAGCACCGGCTTGCCGTCGCGCACGAAGCGGCTCGGGTCGGCGGCGACGTCGGTCCACGCGCGCGGGTTCTTCCGGACGTGCGCCGTACCGCGCACGTCCCGCAGCTGGTCCACGTGCTCGCCCGCCTCGAGCCGCCGCGCGATCTCCCACGCTGCGCGCTCCCCCATGCCGAAGACGAGCAGATCCGCCTTGCTGTCGAGCAGGATGCTGCGCCGGACCGAGTCGCTCCAGTAGTCGTAGTGGGCGATGCGCCGCAGCGACGCCTCGATGCCGCCGATGACCACCGGCAGCCCGGGAAACGCCTGCCGGCACAGGTTCGCGTAGACGATGGTCGCGCGGTTCGGGCGCATCCCCGTCCGCCCGCCCGGCGAGTACTGGTCCTCCCCGCGCACCTTCTTCTGCGCCGTCAGCTTGTTGAGCATCGAGTCGAGGTTGCCCGCGGTCACCCCGACGTAGAGCCGCGGCCGCCCCATGCGCGACAGGTCGTCCGGCCGGTCCCACCGCGGCTGGGCCACGATGCCCACGCGGAACCCCCGCCCCTCGAGGAAGCGCGCCACGAGCACCGGCCCGAAGGCCGGGTGGTCGACGTACGCGTCGCCCGTCACGATGAGCACGTCGAGCTCGTCCCAGCCGCGCGCGCGCATCTCCTCGCGGGTCGTGGGAAGGAACATCGGGTGCGTGGTATCACGGGCGAGGCCCATGGGCCGCTTGCACGCCTTTTTCATCCTGGCCTGGGCCCTGCTGCGCTCCCTCCTGGCGCCCATCGTCGGCGCCCGCCGGGGGATCGCCGATTTCCGCCGGAGTTACGCGCCCGACCGCCTCCCTCCCGTCACGCCCGACGAGCGCCGCGTGCTGCCCACCCTCGGCGGCTGCATCGCGTGCGGGCTCTGCGACGTGGGCGAGGGGGCCCGCATCGCGCGTTCGGGAGGCGCCTACGCGGGCGTCATGGACCTCATGCTCGCGAGCTCCCGCAGCATGCCGGACTACGACGCAGCAGCGCGCTCCTTCGCGGCGATCGGCGACGAGCGGCTCGCGGAGCTCGAGACCCGCTGCCCCGCCCACGTACCGATGCGGCGGGTCGCCGCCTTCGTCCGAGCGAAGGCCGGGGAGGTCGCGGCGTTGCCGTCCAGCGTGACGGCAAGCGCGCAGGAGCACCGTAACAGGGCGTAACACCCTGGCACACATCAGGCGCAGGTTACGCCAGTCGTTACGCTGTTACGGCGCACCCCGTCCGAACCTTCCCTCGCGATTGCCCGAGAAAAGCGCTGATCCGCGCTCGGGACGTACCGGCAGAGCCACTGGCACGACGGCTGCTCTAGGGCCCGGCGCCGCGCGCCGCGAGACGGAGAACGCGCAGGTCACTTCAAGAGGGCAGCCACAATGGGTCAGTTCATCGTTCAGCAGCAGCCGGGGGCGACACGTCGCGACAGCGGGATCTTCCTGAGGGTGGAGAACGTCCCGGCCGAGGCCCGCCCGGCGAGGGCCGAGAACGAAGACTCGGACGCTTCGCTCGTCGCCCGTCTCGTCGAGGACGAGCCGGCCGCATGGGCCGACTTCCAGCGCAAGTACGACCGCCTCGTCATGCGCTGCATCACCAAGGTCACCAAGGGCTTCGCTTCCGTATCGCTCGACGACGTCTGCGAGATCCGCGGGCAGCTTTACCTGTCGCTCGTGGTGAACGACCACGCCAAGCTCCGGGCCTTCGACCCCGCGCGCGGCAGCCGCCTCTCGAGCTACGTCGGGATGCTCGCCATCCACTGCGCCTACGACTGGCTGCGCACCGTGCGCCGCGAGCCGCAGCGCGAAGCCCTCGCGGCCGCCGAGGAGCTGACGAGCGAGACGCCGGACCCGTTCGAGGCCACCGCTCAGGCCGAGCGCGCCGAGCTCGCCGCCCGCGTCATGGCCGGCTTCAGCGAGCGCGATCGCGTCTTCGCCGCCCTGTACTTCGGTGAGGGCATGGAGCCCCACGAGATCGCGCGCTCCATGAAGATCAGCGTCAAGACCGTGTACTCGAAGAAGCACAAGATTCAGTCCAAGCTCGAATCCATCGTCGCCGGCCTGGGTCTGCACGCTCCGACGGAGAGCGGACCCGCACACGCACACCAGGCGAAGAGCGAGCTTTCGGCGGCGTAGCGAGCCGGGCGCCGTTGTAGTAAGGCGTAGCGGCTCTCGATGCGCCTCGCCCTCGTTGCACTCCTGGTGTGCGTCTGTGCCGGCTGCTCCACCAACCAGCAGGACGAGCCGAGCACCGACGCCGGCACCGGCCTCACGCTGGCCGAGATCCAGAAGCCGGGCGCGCCCAACTATCACCCCTGCCCGAGCACCAACACGAACTGCGACACCCAGACGGTCTCGAACACCGTCGTCGTGTGGCTCGACAAGTTCGACGAGACGCGGGACGGCAAGAGCGCCGGGACGCTCTACATCCGCGACCTGGGCACCAATCACGTCTACGGCGGCATCGGCATCTACGAGCCGAACTTCGTCCCCGCCAGCCTCGACCCTCTCCCCGGCGACGTGCTCGACTTCGCGGGGCCGTACCAGGAGGCGACGAGCATCGGCAAGGCCGTGTTCAACCCGCACACGTTCCTGCCGCAGCTCTACAAGCCGGTCGGCACCTTCCGCTACGAGTTCGCGTCGGACTTCCCGACAACGTGGACGGCGCCGCAGAGCATCCAGCTCTCGGACCTGAACGAGAATACCAAGGCGACGGACGGCAACTTCGACCATGCGCGGCAGTACCTGCAGATGCTGGTCACTGTGAACGACGTGTACGTCGGGCCCGGCACGTCGGCCCCGGGCGGTAGCGGCGCGCGCGTGACCTATCCTCTCGGGACGTGCGCGGCGAACAGCTGCTTCACCACGAGCGGGCCGCAGATCTCCAACGAGCTGTTCGATCTTCGGTCGACCGACTATCCGCAGGGAACGCACCTCAAGTCGGTGACGGGAATCGTGACGTGGTTCTACAGCTTCCACATCGCCCCCCGCACCAGGGACGACCTGGTGCCGGCCTCGAGCGACGCCGGCACGGAGTGAGGATCCGCCGAAGGCGGGACGACGGCCCGAAGGGCCAGCAGATCGTCACCGGCGCGCGGCGTCTCGCCTTCGCGGCGATCTCGCTGCTCTTGGCGTGCGGAGGGGGCGGGCCGGCCGCCCTGCGACCGGAGACCGCCGGCGCCATGGCGCGCTCGGTCGGCAAGGGGCGACCGCCGCTCGGGGTCGTGGCGCGCGACGGCGATGCGGGAGCCGGCGTGGCGGTGGCGGTGAGCACCGAGGGGCTGGCCGCCGACCGCGGAGCCGTCGCGGGCGTGTCGCTGGCGGCGCTGGTGGAGGCGAGGCTCGCGGCGAAGGGCGTCCCGGCCGAGGCGGTCGGCGGCTGGGGCGGATGGAGGCTCCGGGCGCTCGCGGCAGCCGCCGGGGATGCCGCGGGTATCGTCGCTGCTTTGCGCGACGCGATGCTGGCCCCCGTGACGGCGGGCGAGCCGGCGCTCGAGGCGGTGCGCCGGAAGGTGGAGGCGCTCGGCAAGCGGCCGCTCGCGGACAGGGCGCTCCTGGAGGTCGCGCGGTGCACCGGGGAGCCGTTCGGGCTCGGCGCCGATCCGGGGCCCACGGCGGCGGAGCTCGAGTCGTGGCGGGCGGCGGCGCATGGACTCGGGAGGGTCGCCTTCGGCGTCGCGGGGAACGGGGCGATGGTCCGAGCGACCGGCGACGCGCTCGCCTCGGGGCCGGCCTGGCCCGCTGCCGCACCGTTCACGCCTGCACCCTGGGCGACCGGGGAAGAGCCGGTGGGCGTCTACGATGCTTCGGGCGAGGTCGCTCCGGGCGCCGCGCGTGTCGTGGTCACCGCCTGGACGGGAGCGCCGGAGCGGGCAGTCGCCGCGGCGGCGGCGCTGGCGGACGCGCACGGGGCGCTCGCTTCGAGGCTCGCCGCGCTGGACGCCCCGGCGCGGGTCACGTCGGTCGTGGCGACGGCGCATCCGGAGGGTGGATGCGTGGCCGCGTGGATCGACGTGGCGGCGCGCGATCTGGGCGGCGACGTACCGGCGCGCATCGCGACGGCTGCGGCGCTCGCGCGGCAAGAGGTCGCCGTGGAGCTGGCCGACACGACGGCGAGCCCGGACCTGGGCGAGCGTCTCGCCCTCGATGCGGCTGACCCGCGCGATGCCGCCGAGCGCGCTGCGTGGTGGTCGCTCGCCGGGCGCGCAGCCGGGCACGAGCGGGACGCGCGCGTGGGGCTCTTCGTCGGCGTCGCCGTGCCGCGCGACGCGCCGCCGGGGGCCGCCGCGCCAGCCGGGGACATCCGCGCCGCGATCGACCGGGCGACGCTCGCCTGGCATGCCCCGGTGGTCGAGGCGCGCGTGCGGGTGGAGCGCGGACAGGGCGAGACCTGGGTGCTCCTCGCGTCGCCGTGCGGGACGCTGCCCGAAGGAGCCGGGGACGCCGGCAGCGGCGCGGCGGTCGCGGAGGCGGCGGCGCTGCAGTCGGGCCCGGGCACGGATGCGCGCGTCGAGCCCTTCGTGGCGACCGATGCGGTGGGCGTGCTCGCGCACGGTCCGGCGCGTCCGGGGGAGTCGCCCGCCGCGCAGGCACGGCGCATCGGCGACCTCGCGGCGCGCGCCCTGGCGGGCGAGCCGCTCGACCCGGGCGCCACGACGCGTGCGCGCACGGTGCTGCTCGCGCGGGCCGGGCAGCTCGACGCACGCGTGCTGGGTGCACTTGGGGCGGCGTCCGCGCCCGGCCATCCCTCGTGGGTCGACCCCCTGGGGACCGCGCTGGGCATCGGCTCGGGCTCGGACGACGAGCTGGCCCTGCGCGCCGCCGCCGTGCGCGCCGGCCCGCTGCGCGTCGCGGTGCTCGCGAACGCCGACACGGCGCAGGCCGACGCCGCCGTGCGCGCCGCCGACCGATGGATCGCGCGCCGGCCGGGCGAGGTGCGCGCGTGCACGCCCGCGCCGACGCCGGTCGTCCCTCGCGCCGGGACGTACGCCGTCCCCCTGCCGGCGGGGGCGACGCCGGAGGCGCTCCTCGGGATCCCGCTCCCGCCGGGCGACGACGACGCGCGCGTCGCCGCCACCTGGATCGCCGCGGCACTCGGCGGAAGCGACGGCCTGCTCGCGCACGCCCTGGGCGGGGCTTCCAGCGGCGCGGCGTCGGCGCTCGCGAACGCCTCGAGCGCCGCGGTCCTCGGAGCGCCGCGCGCTCCGGTGCTCGCGATCCGCGTCGCCGCCGACGATGCGTCGCTCGACGCCGCGGTCGCGCAGGTGCGCGCGCTGCTCGACCGGCTGCGCCAGGGGGCGCTGCGCGAGGAGGACCGGGCGCGCGCCGCGCAGTCGCTCGCGCGGACGGCCCTCGCGGCTTCGCTCGATCCGCGCGCGCGCACGATCGAGCTCTGGCGCGGCGCGAGCCCTTCCCCCGCTCCCTCGCTCGAGGCCCTGCGCGCCTTCGCCGCGTCCAACCTGCACGACGACGGGCTCGTCATCGTCGCGGCGCGCGTCCCGCGTGCGCCGCCGCCCGCGCCCCGCGACAAGAAGGCGACCAAGTGAGCAGCGAGTGGTTCCCTGTGGGCGCCGACTCGGTGCGCCTCCTTCGCGACGGCGCGCAGGCGTTCCCGGCGATGCTCGACGCGATCGCCTCGGCGCAGCGCGAGGCCTTGCTCGAGATGTACTGGATCGGCGACGACGCCGTCGGGGCACGCTTCCGCGACGCGCTCGCCGAGCGCGCGCGAGCCGGCGTGCGGGTGTGCGTCATCTACGACGCCGTCGGCAGCATGGGCGTCACGCCCGCGTGGTGGCGCCCGCTCTTCGCCGCGGGGGGGCGCGCGGTCGAGTACCACTCGATCTCGCCGCTCGACCCGCGCTTCCGCCTCGAGCGCGTCGAGCTGCGCGACCACCGCAAGATGCTCGTGGTCGACGGCGCGATGGGGTTCACGGGCGGCATCAACCTCGCGATCCCCTGGCTCGCCGCGCCGGACGGCGGCGCCGGCTGGCGCGACGACGTCATCCAGGTGCGCGGCGCCGCGACGCAGGAGCTGCGCTCGCTCTTCTACCGCACGTGGCGCAAGCTCACGCGCGAGAGCGCGCCGCTCGACGTGCGCCCGCTGGCGCGCAGGCGCTCGCGTCCGGTCTGGGTCCTCGCGAGCCAGTGGCGGACGCGGCGCAGCATCCACCGCGAGTACTGCGTGCGCATCGCGCGCTCCCGCGAGCGCGTGGACATCGCGAACTCCTACTTCGTGCCCGACCGCCGCGTGCGCGCGGCGCTCTTCGCAGCCGTGCGCCGCGGTGTGCGCGTGCGCGTGCTCCTGCCCGAGAAGAGCGACGTGCCCGTCGTGCAGTTCGCGGTCGAAGCGCTGTTCGACACGCTGCTCCGGCACGGGGTGGACATCTACACGCTGCCGGGCGCGATGCTGCACGCGAAGACCGCGATCATCGACGACGCGTTCACGACGATCGGCAGCTACAACCTCGACGAGCGATCGTGGCGCAAGAACCTCGAGGTGAACCTCGCGGTCGAGGACGCCGCCTTCGCGCGACACGTGCGGAGCTGGTTCGAGCGCGACCTCGAGGTCGCGACGCGCGTGGACATCGCGACGTGGAGGGATCGCTCGCTCACGCGCCGTGGGTTCGAGTGGCTGGCCTTCGCGATGAGGCGGATGTGGTGACGCTCCGGCAGGTCGCGCGCATCGCGGGGTTCGCCGGCGTGACGGCCGGGATGCTCCCGGTGTTCGTCGCGCACGAGCGGCTCACGCGGGAGGACGATCGCGAGCGGGTGCGCGAGCGGTGGGTCGCGGCGTGGGCGGGGACGCTGCTCGCGCTCTTCGGGGTGAACGAGACCGTGCGCGGCGAAGCGCCGAAGACGGAGCGAGGGCGACTCATCGTGGCGAGCCATCGCTCGACGGCGGACATCCTGCTTCTGCTCAAGGTGATCGGCGGGCGGATGGTGAGCCGCGCGGATCTGGCGAAGTGGCCGCTCGTGGGCGTCGCGGCGCGGTCCGTGGGGACGCTCTTCGTGGACCGGAAGGACGCGAGCAGCGGCGCGACCGCCGTGCGCACCATTCGCACCAGGCTCACCGCGGGCGACACGGTCATCGTCTTCCCCGAGGGGACGACGTTCCCCGACGACCAGGTGCGCCCGTTTCACGCGGGCGCATTCGTGGCGGCGGCGAAGTCGGGCGCCGACATCGTGCCGGTCGGCATCGCGTACCAGACGGGATCGGGGGCCGCGTTCGTCAACGAGAGCTTCCCGGCGCACCTCGCCCGCATGGCCGCGGCGCCTCCGTCGCGCGTCGCCCTGAGCATCGGCGACGCGATCCCGGTGGGCGCCGCGAAAGCGAGCGACCTGCGTGACCTCGCGCACGAGCGTGTGCAGCAGCTCGTGCACGAGGCGCGCTCGGTCGTGGACAGCTAGGGAGGGCGACGCCGACCGGCTCGATGGGACATGCGCCTGGCGAAGCTCGTGCTAGGCGATTGCCGTGTCGAAGCTGGCGTCGGCCGTCGCTGCGTGTGCCGTGGCGGCGGTCGTGCCGGGCCTCGCTTCGGCGGGCGACGTCGAGCCGGTTCTCTTTCGCTACGACGCGCCGGCGACGTGTCCTGACGCGGAGGCGTTCGTCAAGGAAGTGCGGGCGCGGACGGCGCGGTTCCAGATCGTCCAGTCGGGCGAGGGACTGCGCTCCTTCGAGGTCCGCGTCGGCGGAACAGACGGCCGGTTCAGCGGCACGGTGCGCGTCGTGGACGCGCGGGGCGCCCTTTCGTCGCGAACGGTAGACGGGGAGCGGTGCGACGACGTGGCGAAGGCGCTGGCGCTCGTCACGGCCATCTCGATCGATCCCAAGGCGCTCGCCGCGCCGAGCTTGACGGCTGCTCCTGCGGGAGAGACCACGGCGACTCCGACCTCACCCGCGCAACCTCCGGCACCCGCCCCTGCGCCCCCAGCAGCGGCTCCTTCCGCTGCCGAACCGCCGCCGCCCAGGCCGCCGGAATCACGCCCCACAATCGCGACCGCGGCTTCGCAGGAGGCGTCGACCCAGCAGGTCGCGGCACCATCGCGCCCTTCGGTGACGGTCGGCCTCGGCGCCTTCGCCCAGAGCCTCCTCGCCCCGGGCCCGGTCGCGGGCGCCGCCGCCTTCGTGGGCATCGCGTTCGACACCGGCCGCCTTTGGTCGCCGGAGCTGCGCCTCGGCCCCGCCGTGGCCTGGAGCGGCGACCTCCTCGTGAGCCCCGCATCCGCGACCCTCACGTGGATCGTGGCACGCGCCGACGCATGCCCGCTGCGATGGCCCGCGAGTGGCCCGTTCGCGGCGCGTCCCTGCGTGACGGCCGACGTGGGCGCTGTCTCGGTCAGCGCCTCCGGCATCCCCAACGCGCAATCGAAGGTGCGCCCTTGGGGAACCGTCGGCCTCCTGGCCCTGGCCGAATGCTGGCCCTCCGGACCCCTCTTCCTCGACGCCGAGCTGTCCCTCTCGGCGGCGCTCCAGCGCGACCAGTTCTTCGTTGCGCCGACCCCGGTCGTGTACCAGGCTCCCTCCCTCGTGCCCGCCGGAGCATTGAACGTGGGGGTGCACTTTCCATGATCCGGAATCCCACTTCCGGGCATTGGGACGAGATGCACGCCGCCGCCGCCCTGCGCGAGCCCCATGAGGCTGCCGCTCCGCCGGCGACCGGCGAGGCGCGCCTGCGCGCGATGCTGGACGAGCACTTCGACTTCGTCTGGCGGTCGCTGCGGCGGCTCGGGCTTCCGGAGCACGCGGCCGACGACGGGGCGCAGCGCGTGTTCGTCGTGGCGAGCCGGCGTCTCGCGGACATCGAGCCGGGCAGTGAGCGGGCGTTCCTCTTTCGCACGGCGACGCACGTCGCGAGCTCGGAGCGTCGCACCCTGGCGCGCCGCCGTGAGGTGCTCGGCGAGCCGCCCGATTCCGGTGAGGGCGCGACGCGACCCGACGAGCTCCTCGACCAGCGCCGGGCGCGCGAGCTCCTCGAGCAAGTGCTGGCGTCGCTCCCTCTCGAGCTGCGCACGGTCCTCGTGCTTTTCGAGTTCGAGGAGCTGTCGATCGACGAGATCGCCGAGACGATCGGGATCCCGCGGGGCACCGCGGCGTCCCGGCTGCGGCGCGCGCGCGAGGAGTTCAGCGCCGCGCTCGCGCGCTGGAAGGCGCGATCCCTGCGAGGTGAGCCATGAGCGACCCGACTCGGTTCCGCGACGGCGGCGGCGGCGAGATCGAGAGGCTCGTCGTCGACTCGGTCCGCCACGAGGGGCCGTCCTCGCGCGCGCGGCGGCGCGTCGAGGCGGCCATCGGCCTCGGCGCGGCCATCTCGACGACGACGGCGACGACCAGCGCGCTCGGCGCTTCGGTCAAGACGGGCGCCGGTGTGGCGCTGGGCAAGTGGATCGCCATCGCGGCCGTCACGGCTGCTGCGGGCGCGGGAGCGGCGGCGTACGTGCAGGGCGGGATCGCGGGTCGGCACGCCGCGCAGCCCGCGAACAGCGCCGCGCGCGTCCAGCAGGCGGCGCCGCCCGTCGCGACGGTCGCGCGCATGGCGCCGCCGGTCGTGACGTCCGAGCCGGTCGTTCCCTCTGCGGCGCCCGAGGCGTCCGTCGCGGCCCCGGCCGCGACTCCGCCGCCGGTGGCCGCGCCGCCCGCGCCCTCGACGGCGCCCGCGCTGACGCTCGGCGAGCAGTTGCAGCTGCTCGACCAGGCGCACGCTGCCATGGGCGCCGGAGAAACGACGCGCGCGCTTTCCCTGCTCGACCGCTACGACCGCGAGGCGCGCAAGCCGGCGCTCGCACCGGAGGTCATGGCGCTTCGCGTAGAGATCCACGCGCGTCGCGGCGACCGTGCGTCCGCCGCGCGGCTCGCGACCCAGTTCCTCGCGCTCTACGGCGACCGGCCGGAGGCGCAGCGCGTGCGGTCCATCCTCAACGCGACGAGCGCCGGGACGAATCCGTGATCCGGACGGGCACCAGCGGGCATTAGGGGCCCGAGGTGAACATGATCTTCCGATGGCTTCTCGCGATCGCGCCCGCGGCGCTCTTCGCGTGCACCAGCCCCGTCCAGATCGGGGGGGGCGACGCCGGTGGTCCTGACGGCGGCAGCAGCAGCAGCAGCAGCGGTTCGAGCTCCGGGAGCGGGAGCGGCAGCAGCTCGGGGAGCGGTGGAAGCAGCGGAGGCTCGGGCGGCAGCTCGGGATCGAGCAGCGGGGGCGGAACGAACGACCTGACGGGGACGTGGGACCTCGTCGCGACCTCGCCAAGCGGCGGCACGACGAGCGGCACGCTGCTCCTCGGCGCGAGCACGTTCAGTCTCGACATCCCCTCCACCGGAAGCAGCCTCGCGTACTCCGCGAACGGCTCGACCCTGACGGTCCTGTGGACACTGGACGGCACCGCGGACCCCATCGACGCGACGCGCGCGGCAGCCGCGATGAACCTCGGGATCATCCCCGACGACGTGGGAGGCACCTGGTCCTTCTCGTCGGCCGGCAGCGCCGAGACCTGCACTGCGACCCTCGCCCCGAGCCAGGTGAGCGGGAGCTGCAACGCGTACCTCTACGGCTGGCCGAACCCGCTCCCTGTCCCCATTCCCGGCGTCACGTACACGGCCGCTCGCACGCAGCAGCTCTCCTCGGTCTTCGGCGACCTCGGCGGCACATGGCAGGTGATGGACAACCAGGGAGGACCGGGCTCCTGCACGGCGACCTTCCAGGGCAGCACCTTCTCCGCAAGCTGCAACGACGCGACCGACGCCTTCGGTGGCACGGTGCAGCTCACGTTCAACGGCACGACCATGGCCAGCGGGATGACCGGAAATGGGATCGAGCTTTCCGCGCAGAAGCAGTGACCCGCGGCGACGCGCGGTCCGCGCCGTCACGCTCGATGCGATCGCCCTCGTGTCGGTGCTCGCCGTGCTGTCGGCGACGGCGTGCCGGCCTGCACACGGATCGGCCGGTGGTCTGGCGCTCTGGCTGGAGGTGCGTTCGGTCGCCGTCGCTCCAGCCCGCGCGGCCCGCGAGGACGGCGCGAGCGGCGTGGGGCTCGCGCTCAACGCGATGAGCGACGCCGAGCGCTCGCGCATGGCCGAAACATTGGGACACCTGGCCGATCGGCTCGAGCGCGAGCACAACCCGCTCGTCGATGACCTGGACGACGAGAGCGACGTGCACTCCGAGGTCGCAGGCCTCGCACGCGAGCGCCTCCCCATGCTCACGGCGGCGGCCGCGCTCGCCCAGGGCCAGTGGGCGTCCGCCGACCGCCGCTTGACGGTGCGCGCCACGACGGGCTGCGCCCCGGACGCGCGCTGCATTCCCCTCGGGGTCCACGCCGACTCGTCGGACGACCGCGTGGCGACGCGTGCGCGATTCCTCGCCTGGCCGGTGGCCTACGGCGTGGTGCTGCGTCCGCCCTCCGACCGGGCGCGCGCGGTCGTCGAAGCGCTGCGCACGCGTGCCGACGGCTCGCGCATCGCGCTCGTCCTCGGCGAAGAAGACCTTCACGCGCTGCGCTTCAGCGCCGCGCTCCCCGAGCTCGCCGACGGCATCGCACGCATCGACCGATGGGCGCCGGAAGGCGCGCCGATGAAGGAGCTCTTCCGGAGGCTCTCCGCGCGCGACGCCACGAGCGACGACCTGCGGTGGCTCACCCTTCCCTCCGGGGCGCTGCTCGTCGTGCCGCGCCTGGGCGCGCTCGCCTCGGTGGACGCGTTCGTGAACGAGGTGCGCGTCCGCGTCGGCGCCGTCACGGCGCAGGTGGAGTGGCTCGCCCTGCCGCCGGGTTGACGCGATGCAGATGCGAAGAACTGGAGCACGGTGATGAACGCTTCGCGATGCCTTCTCTTCTCGGTTCCCTTCCTCGCGCTGGCTGCATGCGGCGGACACGCGACGACGGGCGCATCTCCGGACGCGAACGCAAACCCTCCGAGCCCGCTGGTGGGAGTCCTGAAGGACGCGGGCCAGTACGATCCGGGCGGCGACGCAGGAGCCTTCACGGCGTCGCAGGTGCAGGCCGCTCTGGCGCATTGCGACGATCCGCACGGACCTGCCGTCGACGTGACCGATGGGAACGACGAGGAAGCGCTGCTCGTCGGGGCGTGGGTGCTCTGCCCTGGAGGCCCCCAGGTGCCGACGGTGTTCTCGCCGGGCATGATCCTCACCCCCGGAGGAGCATGGAGGCGGCTCGCGTGGGACGCCGACGGCAAGCTCGTCGCGCCGCAGGGCGTGCAGGATCAAGGGCAATGGCGAGCCGGCTGCGAAGCGTCGTCGGACATCGCGAACGATCAGCCGTGCGTCTACGGAGGCACCTCGGACGTCACGGTGGGCATCCAGGCGGCGAGCCGGGACACCAGCACGCCGGGCTGCTACGGGGGCGCCATCTCGTTCGAGTCTTCCCCGCGCCGCATGTACGTCGTCGACTTTCCCGCGCTCTACTGCGACGTGAACTGGGACGGCGGCACGTTCGACGTCTGGCTCGTGCCCCTCTGATTGCCGCGGTCACTTCGCGTCGAGGTCGGTCGGGATGTCGGGGCGCTTCACGCAGCCGTAGTCGGCGAGCATCCGCAACCCTCGGATCGCGAGCACGCGGCGGTCTCGAGGAGCATCGGTCTTGCGCGCGAGCGTCAGCAGCGCCGCGCAACCGGTGTGCAGCTCGTCGGCGTCGTCTGGGTCCACGGAGCGTCGCGGACGCGCCGCGAGATCGTCGACGGCCTCGAGCGCGGCGCGCGCGTCGGCGTCGCTGCCTTCCGCGCCGACCTGCGCGAGCCACGGCAGCTCCGAGAAGTCGCGGCAGTACCTCGCCGCGGCGAGCGCCGTCCCCTTCAGGTCAGCCTGCTGCACGGCCCTCTCGTGCAGCCCCGTGCACGTCACGAGGTCCGCGAGCCGCATCAGCTCCTCCGGATCCCCCTCCTTCGCCGCCGCCCACTGCGCCGTCTCGCGCGCATCCATCGGCACGGCCCCGTCGTCGCCCTCGGCGGCGGCGGCCGCGTCCACCTCGGCGCTCGCGCTGCTCGCCGACGGGGCAGCCGCCGTCGTCGCCTTGCCCTTTCCACAGGCGGAGAGAAGGAGAATGAACGAAAAGATCAGAAGATCAGAAGGTGTTGTTGTTCGTACCCACGAACAAACCTTCTGATCTTCTGATCTTCTTGTTTTTTTCATTTACCGAGCAAAGAGATCGAGCGTCCGCTTGCCCTGCTTGGCGTCGGCCTCGACCTGCTTGTTGAACTCTTCGACCGCGCGGTTGATGTGCATGCTGCAGAACTTCGGGCCGCACATCGAGCAGAACTCGGCGCTCTTGAAGTACTCGTCGGGCAGCGTCTCGTCGTGCATCGCCTGCGCCGTCTCCGGGTCGAGGGACAGACGGAACTGCTCCTTCCAGTCGAACGCGTACCGCGCCCGCGACAGCGCATCGTCGCGGTCGCGCGCGCCCGGGCGGTGCCGCGCGACGTCCGCCGCGTGCGCCGCGATCTTGTACGCGATGAGCCCCTGCCTCACGGCGTCCTCGTTCGGCAGACCGAGGTGCTCCTTCGGCGTCACGTAGCAGAGCATCGCCGCCCCCGCGGTGCCGGCCATCGTCGCGCCGATGGCGCTCGTGATGTGGTCGTACCCGGGCGCGATGTCGGTCACGAGCGGGCCGAGCACGTAGAAGGGCGCCTCGTGGCAGATCTCCATCTCCTTCTTCACGTTCATCTCGATCTGATCGAACGGCACGTGCCCCGGCCCCTCGATCATCACCTGCACGTCCTTCTCCCACGCGCGCGTCGTCAGCTCACCGAGCGTCGCCAGCTCGGCGAACTGCGCCGCGTCGCTCGCGTCGGCGAGGCAACCGGGGCGCAAGCCGTCGCCGGCGCTGATGGTCACGTCGTACCGGGCGCAGATGTCGAGCACCTTGTCCCAGTGCACGTAGTAGGGGTTCTCCTTCTTGTTCTCGATCATCCACTGCGCCATGATCGAGCCGCCGCGCGAGACGATGCCGGTGATCCGGTGCTGCACGAGCGGCAGGTGCGCCGAGAGCACGCCCGCGTGGATCGTGAAGTAGTCGACGCCCTGCTTGGCCTGGTGCTCGAGCATGTCGATGAAGTCGTCGCTCTTGATGGCCGACACCTTCTTGCGCTCGGTGAGCACCTGGTACACGGGCACCGTCCCGATGGGCACGGGCGAGTTGCCGATGATCGCCGCGCGGATGCCGTCGATGTCCCCGCCGGTCGATAGATCCATCACCGTGTCGGCCCCGTACTTGAGCGACACCTTGAGCTTGCGCAGCTCGCCCTCGACCTCGCTCGTCACCGCGCTGTTGCCGATGTTCGCGTTGACCTTGCACGAAAGGGCGACGCCGATGCCCATCGGCTCGAGGTTGGTGTGCGCGACGTTCGACGGGATGACCAGCCGCCCGCGCGCCACCTCGTCGCGCACGAGCTCCGGCGCGACCTTCTCGCGGGCGGCGACGTACGCCATCTCCTCGGTGACGATGCCCTTCCGGGCATAGTGCATCTGCGTCCGGACCCGGTCCCCCACACGCCTCGCCACCCACTCGGTTCGCATGGCCCGTTCTGTTAGGACGGGAGCGCGGCCGTGGCAACTGAGTCTGCGTACTCAGGGCAGCGGGTCGAAGTGCACCGCGTAGGGCACCTGGGGGATGAAGCTCACGTTGCACGAGTAGACCGATGCGACATTCGCCGACAGCTGCATCCCGACGCTGGCGTTCGCCCCGGCCACCGTGGGGTCGAGGCCGCCGTCGGCGGCGCTCTCGGCCGTCTTGTACTGCAGGTCGATCGCGTTCGTCCCCTGCGTGAGCACCACCGAGAACGTCAGGATCGAGTCCGACTCGGTCGACTCGTTGAGGCGGCTCCACGTGACGACGAACTGCGCCGGCGTGCCCGTGGTCTGCCCGAAGCACACGCCGTCGGGGCCGGTGCCCAGGTTCGAGTCCGCGAAGGGCATGATGGCGGGGTAGCCCGTCGTCGGGTCCGGGGAGCTGCTGGAGCTGGGGCACGCGGGGAATGCGTCGGGCGGGTTGTTCGGGTCCTGCGGTCCGAAGGCCAGGGTGCCCTGCGTGCCGATCCAGAACTGCGTCTGCGGCTGGCCGAACAGGTTGAACGTGAAGGGCAAGCTGAAGACGTTGGACATCTGCCAGTCGAACTGGTTCGGCAGCACCGCCTTGTGCCCCGTGAGCTTGCACGCGTCGATGAACGTCTCGGCGGGCGTGGTCGTGACGTAGCCGACGCACTTGCCCGCCGCGCACGCGCCGCCCTGCCCGCACGACATGCCGCAGGCGCCGCAGTTGGCCGGATCGTTCAGCAGGTCCGCGCAGGTGCCGCCGCAGATGGCGCCGCCCACCGCGCAGCACGTTCCGTCGAGGCACCGCTGGCCGCTCGTGCACTCGTTGCCGCAGGCGCCGCACGACGTGACCGAGGTGCGCGGGTCGAAGCAGCCGGACGCGCCGTTGCCCGCCGGGCAGACCATCAGGTTGCCGCCGTCGGCCCCCGCGTCGCCCGCGCACGTGAAGGTGCAGACGCCGGCGACGCACACGGGCGTCGCGCTGAACTGGCTCCCCGACGGCTGGGGACACACCATGCCGCACTGCCCGCAGTTGAACGGGTCGGTCATCGTGTTGGCGTCGCACGCGCCGCCCGTCTGCACGTCCGCCGCCACCGACGCATCCGAGCCGCCCGCCTGCGAGCCGCTGCTCGAGCCGGTGGGAGCGCCGCCGCTCGACCCGCTCGCGCCGCTGCTCGAGCCGGTCGTGCCGCTGCTCGAGCCGGTCGTGCCGCTGCTCGTTCCCGAGCTCCCGCTGCTCGAACCGGTCGCGCCCACGCTCGCTTCCGGCGCGCTCTCGTCGGCGGCGTCGGCGAAGGTTTCGTTCGTCCCCTGCCCCTGCGCGGCGCACGCGGAGACGCCGGAGGCGGAGGCCGCGAGAGCGAGAGAGGCGACGAGGAGCGGGAGGAGGAGGGCGCGAGAGGAGCGGACCGTCATGACGAGGGCGCTCGGCCTACCTCGTCGCACACGTAGGTGCAAATGGATCGCCTGCGATCCGCCCGCTCTTTCGCGCAGTTACGCTCCGCGCGGATCAGTGGGGAGTGAAACGGACGGCGAACGGCGTCGAGGGGACGAACGTCGTCGTGCACGAGTACGGCGTGTACGGGTTGATGTGCAGCGCCTGCATGCCCACGGTCGCGTTGACGCCCTGGACGAGGGTGTCCGAGCCGCCGTCGCCGTTCGCCATCGTCTGGTAGAGGAAGTCGATCGTGTTCGTCCCCTGCGTGAGGACGATCGAGAACGTGAGCACCGAGCCGGGATCGTTGTTCAGCGTCGCCTGGCTCCACGTCACGACGAGCTGGTCGCCTCCACCCGCGTCGCCCGTGCCCGCGTCGGCGCTGACGACGCCGACACAGACGCCGTTCATCCCGGTCGCGAGGTTGATGTCCCCGAACGGCAGGACCTCGGGATACTGCTGCGTCGGGTCCGGGGGCGGGAACGTGGGCGGCGGCCAGTTCATCGTGCAGTCGGACGGCTGCGACGGGGCGAAGCCGCCGTTGACGGCGCCGAAGAAGAACGTGCCCTGGCTGCCGATGAAGTACTGCGTCTGCGCCTGCCCGTAGTACGTGAACGAGAAGGGCAGAGCGGTCGTACCCGTGTTCTTCCAGAACGACTGACTCACGAGCGACGTCGTGTGCCCCGGCAGCGAGCACGCGTCGATGAACGGCAGCGTCGGCGTGGACGCCGTGTACCCGGTCGTCGGCACCGACGCGTCCTGGCAGACGGCGTTGACGCACGATCCCGACGGGCAGACGTTGCCGCAGCCGCCGCAGGCCTGCGGAGAGCTCGACGGGTCGTAGCAGCCGGGGCTGCCCGAGTCGGCCCCGCACGTGATGATGGTGCCGCCCTCGGGCCCCGCTTCGGGGCACGTGAAGGTGCAATGGCCGCCCGTGCACCCGGGGGTGTCGCCGGTGCCGGTGCTCTGACACGCGTTGTTGCAGGTGCCGCAGTTCTGCGGGTCGGTCATCAGGTTGGCGCAGGCGCCGCAGCACGTCGCCATGCCGCTCGAGCACGGGGCCATGCACGTCGAGCAGCTGCAGATGTTGCCCTGCGGGCAGTGGTGGCCGCACGAGCCGCAGTTGTACGGGTCGTTCGTCGTGTCGGCGTCGCATCCGCTGCCGCCGCCGCTGCTGCTGCTGCTCCCGCTGCCGCTTCCGCTGCCGCCGCTGCTGCTGCTGCTGGCCTCCTCCTGGGTGCCGTCGGCCGAGCCGTCGGTGAAGGTCTCGTTCGTTCCCTGCCCCTGCGAGGCGCAGCTCGCGCCGGCGGCTGCGGTCGCCAGGGCTGCGGCGGTGAAGAGGAGGGTGACTGCGGCTGTGCCGCCTCGGGTGCGGAAGAGCATGGATGCCCGGCCGAAGTACCGCAGAGGGGGCTCCGAGACCAGTGGGTCCGAGCCGTCGCCGCGCTGCGGCGGACGCTCCGTGAGGTAAGCTCCCGCGCCATGGAACGAGGCGCGGCGCGCGCGACCGTGCGGAAAGCAAGCCGGAACGCGGGATTGTCGCGGCCGCAGCTCGACGCGATAGCCGTCGAGGAGCCGCTCGAGGTCCGCTTCGCGTGGCGTGAAAGAGACGCGGGATCCCGAGAGAAAGCCATCGCCGTGACGATGCGCACACCGGGGGCGGACCGGGAGCTGGCCGTCGGGTTCCTCTTCGGCGAGGGCATCCTGCGGACGCGCGAGCAAGTGGCGGCCGTCGTCGCGCCCAAGGACAGCGTGGTGCGCGTCGAGCTGGCCGCGGACGCCCCGCTGCCCGACCTGGCGTCGCTCGAGCGCCACTTCTACGTGAGCGCGAGCTGCGGCGTGTGCGGCAAGGCGAGCATCGACGCCGTGCGCGTCCGGCGGTCCCACGTGACGGGGCCGGGGCCGAAGCTCGACGCGCGCGTCGTCCACGGACTGCCGGAGGCACTGCGCGCGTCGCAGTCGGTGTTCGACTCGACGGGGGGACTGCACGCCGCTGCGCTCTTCGACGCCGCGGGCAAGCTGGAGGACGTGCGCGAGGACGTGGGCCGGCACAACGCGGTCGACAAGCTGGTGGGCGCCGCGCTGCTCGCCGGGCGCGTGCCGCTCGCCGACCGCATCCTGCTCCTCAGCGGACGCGCGAGCTTCGAGCTTCTCCAGAAGGCGGCGATGGCGGGCATTCCAGTCGTCGCGGCCATCGGCGCGCCGTCGAGCCTCGCGGTCGACATGGCCGCCGCGACGGGCATCACGCTGCTCGGGTTCGTGCGCGACGACCGGTTCAACGTGTACGCCGGTGCCGAGCGCCTCACGGGGGAGAACGATGGACGCGATGGATGAGCCGAGGCGCATCACGCCGCTCGCGCAACCGCCCGAGGAGCCCGCGAAGCCGACGCTGTCGGATCCGCCGGAGGTCGCCGCCGGCGCCGGCGCGATCGCGGCGACGCTGCGCTACGCCCGCTCGCAGACGGGCCTCATCCGCGGCGCGCGCATCCTCGCCCGCACCAACCAGGACCCCGGGTTCGACTGCCCCGGCTGCGCCTGGCCCGAGCCGCGCAACCGCGACGCGATCGAGTTCTGCGAGAACGGCGCGAAGGCGGTGCTGAGCGAGGCGACCACGCGCCGCGCGGACCCCGACTTCTTCGCGCGCTGGAGCATCACCGAGCTCGCCGAGCACGGCGACATGTGGCTCAACGAGCAGGGGCGCATCACCCACCCGATGGTCCTGCGCCCCGGGAGCGAGCATTACGAGCCCATCGACTGGGACGACGCGTTCATGCTCGTCGCGCGCGAGCTGCGCGCGCTCGCCACGCCGGACGAAGCGATCTTCTACACGTCGGGGCGCACGAGCAACGAGACGGCGTTCCTCTGGCAGCTCTTCGCGCGCGCCTTCGGCACCAACAACCTGCCGGACTGCTCGAACATGTGCCACGAGTCGAGCGGCGCGGGGCTCAAGGAGTCCATCGGCGTCGGCAAGGGCACCGTGCAGCTCGAGGACTTCGAGCAGTGCGACGCGATCTTCGTCGTCGGGCAGAACCCGGGCACTAACCACCCCCGGATGCTCACGACGCTCGAGGCGGCGGCGAAGCGCGGCGCGACCATCGTCAGCGTCAACCCGCTCGCCGAGGTGGGCACGATGCGCTTCGCCCACCCGCAGCACCCGCTGGGGCTCCTCGGCGAATCGACACGCCTCGCACGCATGCACATCCCGGTGCGCATCAACGGCGACGTCGCCTTCTTCCAGGGCGTGATGAAGGCGATGCTCGAGGAGGAGGACCGCGGGCACGCGAGCGGACGGTGCGTCGTCGACCACGCATTCGTCGCGGAGCACACCGAGGGCTACGAGGCCCTCGCCGCCGCCCTGCGCGAGCGGACCTGGAGCGACCTCGAGGCGTCGAGCGGCGTGAGCGAGGACGCGATGCGCGCCGCCGCGCGCGTCGCGATCGAGTCGCGCGCCACCATCGTCACGTGGGCGATGGGGCTCACGCAGCACGTGAACGCGGTCGACAACGTGCAGGCGATCGTCGACTTTCTCCTCCTCCGCGGGATGATCGGCAAGCCGGGCGCGGGCGCGTGCCCCGTGCGCGGGCACTCCAACGTGCAGGGCGACCGCACCATGGGCATATGGGAGAAGATGCCCGACGCGTGGCTCGATCGCCTCGGCGGCGAGTTCGCGTTCGCCCCGCCGCGCGAGCACGGGGTCGATACGGTCGCCGCCATCTCGGCGATGTACGAGGGACGCGCCCGGGTGTTCCTCGCGATGGGCGGCAACTTCCTCTCCGCCGCGCCCGACACCGAGCGCACCGCGATGGCGCTCCGTCGCTGCTCGCTCACGGTGCACGTTTCCACCAAGCTGCACCGCGGCCATCTCGTCACGGGCGAGACCGCGCTCGTGCTCCCCTGCCTCGGCCGCACCGAGGTCGACGAGCAGCGCGGCGCCGCGCAGTTCGTCACCGTCGAGGACTCGATGGGCATCGTGCACGCGTCGCGCGGGTCGCTCGCTCCGGCGAGCGAGCACCTGCTCAGCGAGACGCGCATCGTCGCGCGGCTGGCGCGCGCCACCGTGGGCGACCGGCCGCCGCGCATCGACTGGGACGCGCTCGCCGACGACTACGAACGCATCCGCGAGCTCATCGCGCGCGTCGTGCCCGGCTGCGAGCGGTACGGCGAGCGCGTGCGCGCCCCCGGCGGCTTCCGCCTGCGCAACGCCGCGCGCGAGCGCGTCTTCGAGACGGCGACCGGCAAGGCGCGCTTCACCGTCCAGGCGCTGCCGCGCCACGACCTCGCGCCGGGCGAGCTGCTCATGATGACCATCCGCAGCCACGACCAGTACAACACGACGGTCTACGGCAACGACGACCGCTACCGGGGCGTGCGCGGCGGACGCCGCGTCGTGCTGATGAACGCCGACGACGCGCGCGAGCGCGGGCTGCGGGCGGGGGACGTCGTGGACCTGACGAGCCGGTTCACCGATGGCGAGCGCGTCGCGCGCCGCTTCGTCGTCGTGCCCTATCGCATCCCGCGCGGCTGCTGCGCGACCTACTTCCCGGAGGCGAACGTCCTCGTGCCGCTCGGGGCGGTCGCGCGCAAGAGCAACACGCCGGCGTCCAAGTCGGTCGTCGTGACGGTCGCCCGGTCCGCCTGAGCGCCCGGGCTACGGGTGCTGGGCCGACGTGTGCACGCGCACGGCATCGAGCACCGTCGCGAGCTCCACCGGCTTGCGCAGGCTCTCGACCCCTGCGGGCGGCTGCCAGTCGATGCGTGCCGAGAGCACGACGACCGGAACCTTCGCGAGGTCCGCCGTCGCGCGCAGCCGCTGCAGCATCTCGTCGCCGCTCATGCCCGGCATCACCAGGTCGAGCAGGATGACGTCGGGCCTCAGCCCCTGTTCGAGCCTCTGCAGCGCTTCGGTCGCGTCGCCGCACGTCTGGACCTGGTAGCCCTCCTCGCCGAGCACGTCCGCGAGCGTGTCGCGGCTGTCGGCGTCGTCGTCCACCACGAACACGAGGGCCATGGCGCAAGCTTATGCGCCCTTCGTGCCGGTGGATCGCCGGTTGTCCAGGAAGCGGGCCGCAAGGGCGGCCGCACCCTGCAATGACGGAAAAAACCGCGGGGAACGGACGGGGTACACGTCTTGCGATCCCGGCGGCCGGAGGTGTTCGGTCATGCGTGTGGCGCGGGTGGCGCTGGGCCTCGCGATCACGATGGCGGCGGCAGCGGCAGCCTGCGGCGGGGGATCGGATGCCCCGACGCTCGGCGCGTCCGGACCGGGCCGGAACGGCTCGACTCAGCCTCCTCCCGCGGACTCGGCGGATGCGGCGCCGGATGGCCCGACCAGCAACGGCGGACTGGCGCGCTGGAGCGCCGCGCTCGGCGGACCGCAGGTCGACGTCGGCTTCGCCGTGGCCGGCGACAGCGCGGGCGACACGGTCGTCGCCGGCTCCTTCCAGGGGACGGCGGAGCTGGGCGGCGTGCCGATGACGAGCGCTGGCGCGACGGATCTCTTCGTCGCCAAGTACGGAGCCGACGGCAAGGCGCAGTGGGTGCGGCGCTTCGGAGGAGCGGCCGACGACATGGCGACCGGCGTGGTCGTGGCGCCGAGCGGCTCCATCTGGATCGCGGGCGCGTCCGCCGGTGCGCTCGACTTCGGGACGGGGCCCCTCGGGCAGGGCGGCGCGGCGGGGACGTTCCTCGTCGAGCTCGATCGGTTCGGCAACGTGATGCTCGCCAAGGCTTTCGGCGGAGCGTCGTACGGCACGCTGGTCGGCATCGCCTCCGGCGGCGACGGGTCGATCGCGCTCTGCGGCGCCTACCAGGGGACGATCGATCTCGGCGGCGGTCCCCTGCCGGCCGCGCAGGGCACGTTCGACGCGTTCGTCGCCAAGCTCGACCCGGGCGGGACGCTCGTCTTCGCGCAGCACCTGGGCGGCACCGACACCGATCTCGCGCAGGGCGTCGCCGTCGGACCCCAGGGCGAGGTCGGCGTCATCGGCACGTTCGCCGGGACGGGCACCTTCGGCGGCAGCGCCGTCACGAGCGCGGGCGACAGCGATGTCTTCGCCAGCGCCTTCGGGCCGACCGGCACCGCGCTCTGGACCAAGACGTACGGCAGCCCCGGTCACGACGACGGGCGCGCGGTGGCGTTCGACCCCTCGGGCGACGTCGTGCTGGGCGGCGGCTTCGCCGACGCGGTCGACTTCGGCGCGGGACCGGCGAGCAGCCACGGCGCGACGGACGCGTTCGTCGTGAAGCTCGACACGACCGGCGCCCTGTCGTGGGCGCAGACCTTCGGCGGGCCCGGCACCGACGAGGCGGTCTCGCTCGCGTCCGATTCGCTCGGCGAGCCGCTCGTCGGCGGCCTCTTCGAGCAGACGATGACCGTCGGCGTGACGCCGTTCACCAGCGCCGGCGACCGCGACATCTTCGCCCTCAAGCTCGGCGCCGATGGCAGCCACGTCTGGAGCAAGCACTTCGGAGGCGCCGAAGCCGACGAGGGCGTCGGCGTCGGCTACGACGGCTACGGCCGGGCGCTGGTCACCGGATACTTCCGCACCCAGGTCGACTTCGGGAGCGGCGTGCAGGCCAGCGCCGGGGACGACGACGTCTTCGTCGCGACGTTCGACCCGTGAGCCTGCTACTCCAGCCGAGCGCTTCGCGGCGAGCGCTCCGACTCGAACGATCGTGGGGGACCCGACCGTTGTAGCGGCGCGTCACAACTCACGAATCGGCGTGCCGCACACGGCAACAAGATTGCCTCGTCGTGGCCAAATGCCTCTCGAAATGCATGCGTTCGGACTGT
>DASVWO010000123.1:0-4726 GCA_036393165.1 Polyangiaceae bacterium
CGCGCTGCGCCGCACCACGGCAACGAGGTGCGCATGGTCGCATCCGCGTGGCTGCCCGGGCGCCTGATCGGCCCCTTCCGCTACGACGGCACGCGCGCCGATGATCCGAACGACGTCGTGCCGCACGAGGACCGACGCGAGCTGCGTGCGAGCCGCGTGCTGGCGGCATGGGTCGGCCACGCCGACTCGCACGACTTCAACAGCGTGGACCGCTGGCTTGCCGATCGCGATGGCGACGACGCATCGCCGGGGCACGTCGTGCACACGCTCCTCGACTGGGGCGACTGCCTCGGCAACGACTGGCCGCAGGAGGAGGTGACGAGGCGCATGGGCTACTCGTACATCGTCGACTGGGGCGACATGGCGTCCGACTTCGCCACCCTCGGCGCACGCTTGCGTCCGTGGGACCGCGGGCGCGTGCCGGGGCACGAGCTCTTCGGCTACTTCGACGTCGCGCACTTCGTTCCGGACGCGTGGAAGAACGAGTACCCGAACCCCGCCTTCTCGCGGATGACGGAGCGGGATGCCGCGTGGATGGCGCGCATCCTGGCGCGCTTCACCCCCGAGGTGATCCGTGCCGTGGCCGAGACGGCTCGATTCAGCGATCCACGCAATACGGGCTACGTCACCGAGGTGCTCCAGGGCCGCCTCGATCGCATCCTGGAGCGCTACTTGACGCGTCTGTCCTCGATCACGGATCTGACGATCGAAGGGAACGAACGGCTATGCGGCCTGGATCTCGCCGAACAGCGACATCTGCGCGAGCAGGCCGGCTTCCGGTATGCGGCGCACACCGACGATGGCGTCGTTCTGCCGGTGCATCGCGGTGACCGAGGGCGCATCTGTGTCGTGCTGCCGCGCACGGCAAGGGCGCGTCGCTACCTCGATCTCGTGCTGGCAGACGGAGTCTCACCGTCCCCTCTGCACGCATACCTCTACGAGCTGGAGGGCGGTCGCTACGACCTCGCCGGGATCGCGCGCTGATTCACGCTGCGAGCAGCCGCTCCCGCTTCTGCGCGAAGGTGGCCAGCGTGGCTCTCACCATCTCGAAGTTCTCCTGAAGGACGTCGAACCAATCATCCACGCCGAACGAGAGGGCGCGCACCTCGGTGATGGCGCGCGCCTCCCAGCTCGATCCGAGAGCGCCTAAGCACACGCTCTCGCAGACGATCTGACCGGGGCCACCGCGCCAGGTGACGCGAGGATCCTTCCGTTCGGCCTCGACGTGTCCGTCGACGATCACGAAGACGCGGTCTCCGGAGCCGCGGTCGAACAGGTGCTCGCCGGCGGCGAACTTCAGCTCCTCCGCAGCTGCGGCGAGATCACTCACGGGCTGGACCCCGACGCCGTGGAAAGCAGGCGTGTGCATGAGCACTGCGACTCGCTGGACGATGTCGAGACCACCC
The DNA here is from genome assembly GCA_036393165.1 of Polyangiaceae bacterium. Lineage (GTDB taxonomy): Bacteria > Myxococcota_A > Polyangia > Polyangiales > Polyangiaceae > Palsa-1150. The sequence goes on from DASVWO010000123.1 coordinate 1,407, forward strand.
GAGCCATCCAGCGCCGGCGGAAGGGGCATCCCCGGGGGAATGCCCCGCGCCCACAAGCGCTCTTCGAGGGCGGCGGTCGCCCGCGCGAGGGCGAGCACCGAGGTACGGGCGAGCTCGAAGCTGTCCTCGAGCAGCTCCATCCACGCATCGCTCCGGATCCGAAGCAGCTGGACGGCGCTGGCGGCGAGTGCCGACGTCGTGCGCGGGCGATCGATCAACGCGTCCATCATGCCGAACGCGCGTGGCGCCTCGAGGATCTCGACCGGTCGATCGCTCCTCACGAGCTCGAGACGGCCCTGCCGGAGCATGTAGAAGTGGTCTGGCGCCTCGCCCTCCGAGTAGATGCGCTCCCCCGGGGCGCACTCCTCCTCTTCGAGCATTGCCGTCAGTCGATCGGTCACCCACGGCTCGACGGAGCGCAGGCTGCCGCCGAAAGCGGCGAGGAAGAGCTCACGCGAGATCCGCCGGCTTCGTACGTCGGACATGACTTCACCTCCATGCGTTTGCCGAGAGCCGCCAGCATCACGTCGCGGGAGCGGACCAGCGCTTCGACCGCCTCGTCACGCGAACGGGCCATCAAGGGGACGAGCGACCGCGCGCGCTCGACGCGTTCGTCGACGGGCAGGTCGTCGGTTGCCAGCCGGAAGAGCGCGCGGAGCCCCTGCTGATCCCGCCGGCGCAGCAGCGTGTCGAGCAGCTCGGCGGCAGTCGCGCGGGCGTACGCGTCTCCCGAGCGACAGGCGAGCCACGCATGATGGACCCCCTGGCGCGGGTGGGCGATCTGCATGAGGCGGAATGCGCGCTCGAGCGCGTGGACGGCCTTCTCGTCGAGCAATGCGGAGAGGACGGACGCTGCGGCGGCCTGTCCGGGCGGAGGCGCGCTCGCGCCGACCATCTGCCGCAGCGCGAGACGGCGGAAGTGCCTCTCGAGCTCTCCCGAGGAGAGGCGCTCCGTGCGCGCGCGGTCCACGGCGATGCGATGCTCCGTGACGAGCACGCGCAGCGCCTGGATGGCCTTGTAGCGCACGAGACCGTCATCCTCGGTCTCGACTTCGACGAGCAGCCGCTCCGCTGCGCGCTTGCTCGCGAACCGGGCGATGGTCTTGGGGATGTGCACGCGGAGGCTACGCCCGGTCCCCGGATCGCGGAGCATGCGCCAGACCTCCTCGATTGCCGGATCCCCGAGCGCGACCAGCGCCGCGCGCACCGCCTCTCGGCCCTCCCGGCGGGCGAGGAGCGACGCCAGGTGCGAAACGAGCGTCGTGTCCCGCTGCACCGCCACGGCGCGGGCGAAGAGCTCCGTGCGCTCACGAGAGCCTCGCGGCTCGCGCGCGAGCACGTGGAGCAGCTGCGTCAGGCGCGACGTCGGCGGCGCGTCGACGATGGCTGCCAGCATGCCGAGTCTCGCTGCCTCCCCCGTGTCGCCGGCCTCGTCGAGGAGCGTGGCGACCGACCGGTGCTCGACGATCTCGATCGACGGGTCGCGCAGCGCCATCCGCACGGCGGCGTAGCCACGGGCGCGCCAGCCGACGTCGTGCGCGAGCGACGATGGATCGAGCTGCTCGTGCCGGGCGAGCGCGCGGGCAGCGGCCATGCGGACGGCCTCGCTCGGGTCGTCCAGGAGTCGGCGCGCGAGGGCGAACCAGTCGGAGCGCGTCGACTCGCCGAAGCGCTCCAGAGCCTCGACGAGCACGCCCTCGTCGCGGTGGAGAAGGACGAGCGCCGGGATGAAGCCTGCGCGTCCGCGACGCGAGAGCACCGTCATAGCGCCCTCCACCTCGAGCGCGTCCTCGCTGGCGAGCCGCTGCACGAGCATCTGCGCCGTCTCGAGATCCAGCGGTTCGGGGCTGTCGGCGGCGTCGAGAGAGCCGCTCGTGATCGCGTTGCGCAGGAGGCGTAGATACGGCCGGCGCATCGTGAGGACGACGGCGAGCCAGAGGGCCGCCAGGCCCGCCACGATGGCGGCGAGCGGCCCCGGAGAGACGAGGGTCGTTCCTCCCAGCGCGAGGAGGCCGGCGCCGGTGACGGTCTGCGCGATGCGACCGAGGGCGCCGTCGATGACCGGCTTGCTCCGCTGGCGCGCGATCGTCGGCACAGGCAGGTACATCAGCTCCCCCGTGACGCGGTGGATCGAGTAGCGCAGGCTTCCGTCGACCCCCTTCACGAGGAGCACTCCCGGGAAGCTCCCGCCGGTCGCGAAAGCGACCAGCGCGGCGCCGAACAGCAGCAGGGGCGTGAGCAGGAGCGCCGGGAGCACGCCGACGTGACGGACGACCGTACCGCTCATCAGGAGCTGCACGACGAGCGAGATGACGTTGAGTACCAGATAGTAGTGCGCGACGAAGCGCCCCACGGCCGGGCCGGGGAGGGACCGCGCCACGCTCGACTTGAACAGGTAGTCGAGCGCGAGGAACGTCGCGGTGGACAGAAAGACCACGAGGGCGACGCGCGCGAGGAACGGCTGCTCACGGAATGCGCGCAGCGAAGCGGTGAGAGGCACGCGGCGAGCCTGCGGCGGCTCGGGGACGCGCTCGGTGACGCGCACCAAGCTCAGAGCGCCCATCGCGACGGCGAAGCCGCACGACGACACGAGGAGGAGCGACTTCACGGGCAGGACGATGAGCGCCGCGCTGGCGATGGCCGGGCCGAGGACCCCTCCCACGATGCCCGCCGCCGAGATGAGCCCGAAGAGGCGCCGCCCTTGCGCGACCGTGAGGACCGTTCCCGCGAGGGTCCAGAACTGCGGGACGACGATCGACCCGAGGATGCCGCTGAGCACGTACGTGGCCATCGCCATGGCGGGGCTCGTCGGCACCGCGAAGAGCAGCACGGGCCCGATGACCGCGATGACGAGAATCGCGCCGAGCGCGCGGCGCTGGCCGAATCGCTCGCCCGTGCGCGCGGCGAGCGCCGTCCCCGGCACCGTGCCGGCCGCAATCCCCATGTACACGACGCCGAGCGCCCTTGGCCCCGGCCCCGTCAGCAAGAGCGCGTCGCGGGCCGTCTCGAGCACCGTGTGGGCGGCAATGACCAGGAGCAGCAGGGCGGCGAAGCCGAGGCTCCCCCTACCCTCGCCGGCCCGGACATCGAACAGACGCGTCACAGGCGTTTCCCTCGCACATCTCGTGCCCGGGTACGGCGCACAATCGTGGTGCTGCACCCGCCATGAGGGCCTCGATCGTGCGTGTCCGCGCAACGTGTGCGCCGGCGCCATCGTGGTCACGGACGGGCGGCGGTGGCATCACAGCGGGCATGAATCCTCCGCGCGTTCTGTCCGCGTGCGCTCTGCTCGGAGCCGCTCTCCTGACCACCGGCTCCGC
>DASVWO010000124.1:0-5125 GCA_036393165.1 Polyangiaceae bacterium
GCCCCTTGGCGTTCGCGTCGTCCGGGACGAGGAACTCGATGGCGCGCGCGATCGTGATGGGCGCGCCCCAGCCGATGATCTGCGCCTGCTGGCCCATGGCCTTCTGCCAGCGCGGCGCGTGGTTCCCGGCGTCGCACGCGCTCATCACGAAGAGCTTCACGCTGTCCTGCTGCGCGACCTCCGGAGGAATCTGCTCCGGAGCGATCCAGAGCCCCTCGTGGGTCTGGATGGTGCCATCGGTGTCGCCGTGTCCGCTCCAGTAGACCCCGCAGGTCTTCAGGCCGCTGGCGTCCGGGTGCTTGCCCAGGAGCGCATCCGCGAGCGTGGTGAGATCGCCGTGCAGATCGACGAGTACGCGGTAGCCGGCGGCGCGCAGGGCGGCCACGTCGTCGCCGATGTGATCGATCTCGGTCATGCGCATCACGAGATCGGTGTCGGCGCTGGCGCTGAATCCGAAGAGGAAAAAGAAGGCCTGACCGTCGCCGGGGCCGGGCGCGGTCGGCTCGAAGACGAGGCCGCGCGGGAGGTTGCGGAGAGAGCGAGAGAGGGGGCGCGGCGCCGGGCCGGTTGCCACGGCAGGGGCGGGGGCAGGGGCAGGGACCGCGGCAGGGGCAGGGACCGCGACGGGAGCAGGGGCCGCGGCAGGCGCAGGAACAGGGGCAGCCATTGCCGGGGCGGCAGCGACGGGGGCAGGAGCGCGAGCCGCAACGGGAACAGGCGCGGGCGCGGGTGCCGGGGGCGCCATCACGGGAGGAGCAGGAGCGCGCTGCGGCCACGCCGGTGTCGGCTGCTGCATCAACGGCGCGACGACGTGGAGCGGAACCCACGCGGGAGCGCCGCCCGAGTCGAACTGCACCTGCACCTGGCCCTGCGCGAGGGAGAGCACGGTGCCTGGGTACACGCGGCCGTCGGTCCAGGTCACTTGCACGCGAGCGCCGGGGGGCGGCTGGGGAAAGACGTTCATCGGGTATGGGTCATCGGTTGGTCAGTTGGTGAAATCGACGGTGAAGTACGTGCGCTTGTCGTCGCCCTGCACGATGCCGACGCCGAGCTTGCGCCACTCGGTGCGCAGAAGAACGTCGTGGTGCATGCCGCCCGGGCCCTCGCCGGTCATCTGGAGGAGAACGCTCGCGAGCTGATCCTGCAGGCCGGCCGGAGCCTCTCCCGTCGGCGAGCCCTGGAGCTCCGCGCTGCGCGCGCCGAGCTCCTGCGCGTGCTCCGTCCAGTGCTTGCCGGGGCGGTGGTCCTGTTCGAGCTCCTCGCTACCCGCCTGCGCGAAGTCGTCGAGCGTGATCGCGCGTTCCAGGCGTGCCGCGCCGTTCAGCTTGCGCACGCCGTTCACGTATCCGAGCACGTAGTCGCGAGCGTCGGCGCTGGTCATCTCGGGTCGAGGCTCAGGCTGCGAGCCGGACGGCCGCGCGCTCACGCAAGCGTATTGGCCGTCGTTGTCGCACGCGGGCGACAGCCCGAGGCCGGACGCGTGGTGTACCGGAGCGTTGTTCCGTGCGTTCTGCTCGGCCACCGATTCGGCGACCTGCGCCACGCCGGCGGCGGCCGCGAATGCAAGCGCCTCGCCCATCTTGGCGCCGTTGCTCTGCCCGGCACCAGGCGCGACGCATGCGGACGCAGCGCACGCGAAGACTCCTGCGCCGATGGCCGCCCGGACGACGCTCACCTCGGAAGCATACCGTGGCATCCTCCGGAGCCAACGTGCCCAGTCGACAGCGCAAGCCCGAGGCCCAATCACACACATTCAAAGCGACCATCGGCCGCACCTGGGTCCTCTACACGGTCGACGTGCCCGCTCACGTGAGCCGAGCGCTCGGCGCGCCCGGCAAGATCCCCGTCGTCTTCACCCTCAACGGCTCCTCGCCGCGCAAGACGACGCTGGCGCCACGCGCCGGCGGTGGCCATCGGCTGCACGTGCACGGCGAGTCGCGCCGCGAGGTCGGGGCGGGAGTGGGCGATCGCGTCACCATCGTGCTCTCGCGAGACACCGACCCGTCGGGGCCGCCATTGCCTCCCGATCTCGAGGAGGCGCTCGAGGAGGCCGGGGCGCTCCAGACGTTCCGAACCATGGGGCCGGCGATGCAGCGTGAGCTCGTGGCGTACGTCGAGAAGGCCAAGCGCGAGGAGACGCGCCGGAAGTACGTCGCCCGCGTCGTGGAGCGGGCCGGCGAGGAACGCGAGAAGCGGCTCGATCGGGCCGGCCGTCGCCGCGAATCCACCGAATAGAGCACACCCTCCTACGGGCCGACCCCGAGACCGCGGAGGAGACGGTGCGTGAGTGTCCATGCTCGGCTCGTCGCCATAAAGGGACGGCTCGTCGATCTTGAGTCAGGGGCTGCCCTCCCGGTCGTACCCTCGCCGGGGGAGCCTCGTGCCATGCGAAACGCAACGAAGATGGCCCTCGCGGGCGCCGTCGCGCTGCTGTCGTCACGGCAGGCGACGGCGCAGGAAGCGCCGGGCCAGCTGACGCTGGATCAGGCCGTCAATCTGACGCTCACGCGCAACGAGCGGGCGCGCATCTCGGACCTGCAGGTCGTCGTCGCCGATGCGGCGGCCGAGAAGGCCTTCACCGCGTTCCTTCCGATCCTCTCCTCGACGGCCTCCGGCACGCAGCACGCGACCTCGCTGCCGAAGGCCACGAGCAACAGCGGGCAGGCGGCGGTCACGCTCTCCCAGCCGATCCTCAACGCGCCTGCCTTTCCCCTGTATGCGCAGGCGAAGAAGCTCGCCGACGCGCAGCGGGAGCAGAACGTGGACGACAAGCGGCTGCTCGCCTTCTCGGCGGCGAGCGCCTTCTTCGCCGTGCTCAACGCGCAGGACGTGGTGACCGCCGCCGAGCGGCAGCGCGACAACGCCAAGGCGAACATGACGAACACGCAGGCGCGCGCGCAGGCGCAGCTCTCGAGCTCGAATGACGTGACCAAGGCGCAGGTCGACCTCTCCGGCGCGCAGCGCGAGGTCGAGAACGACCAAGGGACCCTGGACAACGCGCTCGTGCAGCTCGGGTTCACCCTCAACGCGCCAGTGCCGACGAGCCTCACGCCCCCGCGTTCGACGCTCGACGCCGCCGCCAAGCCGGCCGGTGCGGCAGACACGCTCGTGCGCTTCGCGCTCGATCACCGGCCGGACGTGCGGGTCGCTCGATACGAGGCAGGCGCCGCCCACGACTTCGCGTCCGAGCCGATGCTGCGCCTGGTGCCGACGCTCGGGCTGCAGGGCCAGGCCGTCGCGACGAGCGCAACATCTCCCATCACCGGAAGGCACGACGACGAGACGCTCACCGCGACGCTCACGTGGACGCTCTACGACGCGGGCGTGCGATACGCCGACAAGCACTCGCGCGACGCGCAAGCCGGGATCGCTGACCTGAACGGGCAGCTCCTGCTTCGCAACGTGGAGGCCCAGGTGCGGAGCGCGGTCGGCCTGCTCGCGGCGGCGCAGCTGGCCTTCCGAGACGCGGGAGATGCGGCCAAGTTCGCGCGCCAGAACGTCGACGAGACGACGATCCTTTACAAGCAGGGGCTCGCCACTGCGCTCGAGCTCGTCGACGCAAACGACTCCCGATTCACTGCGGAGGTCAACTACGCTACGGCGGAGTATGCGATGGCCCAGGCTTACCTGACGCTGCGTCAGGCCCTGGGCCTCGACGCTCTGGGGACGGAGCTGCGATGAGGATGCGAACGCTGATCGGGCTCGTGCTCGTGGCCGCCGCGGCAGCCGGCTGCAAGCAGCAGGCGTCGGACGACTCGGCGCTCAAGAAGGGCAAGCCCGTCAACAAGATGCAGTACCCCGTCGAGGTGGCTCCTCTCGAGGTGCGCCAGGTCAACTACACCGTGATGGCGCCCGGCTCGATCGAGGCGTTCCAGCAGGTGCAGATCACGGCGCGAGTGGCTGGCGCCGTCGATCGCGTGACGTTCGTCGAGGGCCAGCAGGTCAAACAGGGCGACACGCTGGCGACCATCGAGACCGACCGGTACCAGGTCGCGGTCGATCAGGCGAAAGCCTCCCTGGCGAGGGCGCAGGCCACCGAGCAGGCCGCGGAGGCGGAGCTGCAGCGCCGACAGGGTGCCGACCAGGCGCATCCGGGTCTCGTCGCCGGTGAGGAGATCGCGACGTACCAGACGAACGTCGCGACCGGGAAGGCCGATGTCAGCGCCGCGGAACAGGCGGTCCGGGTCGCGCAGCTCAACTTGCGCGATGCCTTCGTGCGTTCGCCGATCGCCGGTGTCGTGCAGTCGCGCACCGTTCAGGCGGGCCAGTATCTGCAGCCCGGCGCGGTGCTGGCCACGCTCGTGCAGCGCGATCCGCTGCTCCTGCGCTTCGGCGTGACGGAGCAGGACGCGCCCCGGCTCAAGACCGGGATGATGGCGAACATGCTGCTGCGCGAGAGCACGCGCACCTACCAGGCCAAGATCATCCTGGTCGCCGACTCGGCGGACCCGACGACGCGCCTCGTCCCCGTGACCGGGGAGGTCGACGACACGGAGCACAAGTACTGGCTACGCCCAGGCGCATTCTGCGAGGTGAACGTCCCCATCGGCGACGCGAGACCGGCCATCGTGGTGCCCTCCCTCGCCGTGCAGCCGACCGCGACGGGCAACATCGTCTACACGGTGGACGACAAGAACATCGCCCACGTGAAGAACGTGCAGCTCGGGATGTACACGCCCGACGGTGGCGTCGAGATCACGACCGGGCTCAACGCCGGCGACCTTCTCGTGGTGCAGGGCTTCGAGGCCCTCGCCGAAGGGGCGCCGGTCAAGGTGAGCCAGAAGCTGACCCTCGCGGATGCCATCGCGCAGGCCGCGGCGGCCGCTTCCGGTTCGGCGGCCCCGCCGTCGCCGTCAGCCCCGCCGTCGGCTACTCCTCATCCCTCGGCGTCGGCCGCCTCGCTGCGCCCCAAGGGAAGCGCCCCGTGAATCTCACGGACATCTGCCTGAAGAACCAGGTCTTCGCCTGGATGCTGATGTTCGGGACGATCCTCTTCGGGGTCGTCTCGGTCACGCGCATCGGCGTCAGCCAGTTCCCGGACGTAGACAACCCCACGGTCAGCGTGAGCGTCTCGTGGCCGGGAGCATCCCCCGAGGACGTCGAGACGGGTCTGGTCAATCCGATC
>DASVWO010000125.1:0-4491 GCA_036393165.1 Polyangiaceae bacterium
CGAAGAATCAGTTCCGTGCTCAAGATAAGCCCATCACTGCAGTCTATGAGGGGGCGGAGCACGCTCGCTATGTGCGTCTTTGTGGCTCGAAGGCGCCGCCCTCGCGATTCGGTAGTGCAGCGTCAGCACCCGCATCCCGGCGTCCCAGCGACGGTTGTTGAGACTCATCGAGCTTCCAGAACCCCCGCAGGAGTTGCGAGTGTTCGTCTTTCCTAGTTCCCCGATGCGTCGCTCGGGGAGGCGCCTCCGCCACCCTCGGTGGTCTGTCCTGCGTCGGCCACGCAAGTGCTGCTGGGGTTGTTCACGGTCACGACCGACGGCGATGGCTTCAGTATCGGCAAACACCCGGAGCATCCCTCGTTCGGCGCTTCGGAGAAGGTCACATCCGTCGCGAACGTGAACCCGGTCGCGAAAACCAGGGTCACGGTGCAGGTACCGGGGCTCGTCGCCGCGACGTTCACAGTGCCTTGCGCGCGACCCTCGACGAAGCTGCCCGCGTTGCGACATGGACCGCTGAACTTCGCTGCCGTCAGATCGGTCGGACTGCAAGACAGAGCAAGCGTTGCGCTTTCGTTGTCCTCGCACGCACCGCAGCTCGAGCTGCAGCCCAGCGTCAGCGAGCAAACGCCCGCTCCCAATGCGCACAGGATGGCGAGCGAGGGCCATCGCATCCCTCGATGGTGACACAAGCGCCCTGAGGTGTGAGTAAGCAAGAGCTAGCCGGCACGTGCGCTGCACGGGCTTCGACCTCCGTGAACGCACCGATCCGAGCTCGCGATCCTCTCCGCCCCACCGAGCGCCGTGACCTGCTTGCGCGCCCACGACCGTCGAGGGCGCTGCCCGTGTTCGACGATGCCGGCGCGGGAAGGCGGTACCTCCCTCTCGCGGAGCCACGCCCGCGCGATGCGCAGTACAAGCCACTGATCGCGGTGTGGGAGCTGACGCTTCGCTGCGATCTCGCGTGTCGCCATTGCGGATCGCGCGCCGGGCGTGCTCGCCCGGACGAGCTGTCGACCGACGAGTGTCTCGATCTGGTGCGCCAGCTCGCGGAGCTCGGTACGCGCGAGGTCGCCATCATCGGCGGTGAGGCGTACCTGCGCGACGACTGGCTCGAGATCGTCCGCGCCATCCGCAGCCACGGGATGCTGCCGACGATGACGACGGGGGGACGCGGGATGACGCGCGAGCGCGCCGAGGGGGCGGCGCGCGCGGGGATGCACTCGGTCAGCGTGTCGGTCGACGGCGAGGAGGAGACGCACGACCGGCTGCGCGGCGTGAAGGGATCGCACCGCGCGGCGCTCGCCGCGCTCGCGAACCTGCGCGCGGCGGGCATCCCGGTGGGCGCGAACACGCAGATCAATCGCCTGAGCATGCCCGAGCTGCCGCAGGTCTTCGAACGCCTCGCCGCGGCCGGCATCCGCAGCTGGCAGATCCAGCTCACCGTCGCCATGGGCCGCGCGGTCGACGAGCCCGACGTGCTGCTCCAGCCCTACGATCTCGTCGCGCTCTTCCCGATGCTGGCGGAGCTGGTGCATCGCGCCGAGCAGGCTGGCGTCGACGTGGTCGCGGGCAACAACGTGGGCTACTTCGGGCCCTACGAGAAGGTGCTGCGCGGGCGCACGCACGCGGGCCACTCGTGCGGCTGCGGGGCGGGGCTCATTGCGCTCGGCATCGAGGCCGACGGCACGATCAAGGGCTGCCCCAGCCTCGCGACGAAGGAGTGGGCGGGCGGCAACGTCCGCCAGACGAGCCTGCGGGACATCTGGGAGCGCGCGATGCCGCTTCGCTACACGCGCGACCGCACCCGGCGCGATCTCTGGGGGTTCTGCGCGAGCTGCTACTACGCCGCCGAGTGCCGCGCCGGGTGCACGTGGACGGCCGACGTGCTGTTCGGGCGTCCCGGCAACAACCCGTACTGCCATCACCGTGCGACCGAGCTGCGCAAGAAGGGACTGCGCGAGCGCATCGTCCGCGTGGAGGCGGCTCCGGGCGAGCCGTTCGACCGCGGGCTCTTCGAGCTGGTCGTCGAACCGTTCGAGAGCGGCGCCGAGGACGGAAACGATTGAAAGGGGGACGAGAGACCATGAGCCGACGACTTCACCCTTGCCCATCGTGCGAGCAGCACGTGCGCGCGAGCGAGACGCGCTGCCCGTTCTGCGACGCGCCGCTACCCGCGGGCTTCGGCGCGATCGAACGCGCGCCCGTTGCGAGCGACGCGAGCGGCCACCCGTTGTCGCGAGCGGCGCTTCTCTTCGTCGGGGCGACGACGGCCGCGGCGTGCGGTGGGAAGACGCAGACGACGCCGGAGTCCACCGGCCCCTCCGACGCCGGGGGCGACGTCGTCACCTCGGTCGTCGCTTCGAGCGAGGGCGGGGGCGGAGGCGGTACCGTGCCCGAGAAGGCCCGGGACGCCGGCCGACCCGAGGTGTCTGCGGACGCCTCGACCGATGCACCCGCCGACGCGCCGTCCGACGCGCGCGGGTCGGACGATGCGACTGCAGGCGGCTGGCTCTTCCCTGCGCCGCCCGGACCCGGCGGCGGGCAGATGACCGCCGTGAACTACGGGCCCGCGAACGTCAACCCGAATCCCGCGGCGCTGTACGGCCCCGCGAACATCAACACGAACTCCAACACGGCGTATGGGCCCGCGGTGGTCGCCGACCCCGCGCCGAACGAGAACAAGTAGACCGCGCACCGCGGCGGCACGCGCGGCAGGATCGGCGGATTCGGGATCGACGCGCCCCTCTACACGGCGTCCATCTCGGCCAGCGGGGGCGGCGCTGTCTCGGCAGCGTGAGCCGGGGCCAGTCTGGTTCGTCCGCGCTTCTAAAAGCCGAGTTGGCGCATCCGCCCCGCCGCTCGCAGACGAACTCGGGCCTCGAGCACGGATCCGACGATCGGAGCTCTAGGGAGTCCCATCAGGAACGCACCCTTCCAGGTCGGACGTACCTCGGCTCCGTCCTCCACGAAGTACCCCAGTGCCAGTTGGTGTTTGCGCGCCACTTGCTCGATGCCGAGGATGAACTGAGCTGGGTCGAACGCGCCGGACTCCCTATAGGACGTGGGCTCCCGCTTAGGCTCCTTGTCCACGAGCGCGCGATGGATGCGGTAGAGGAGAACTGGATCGGCGACCTGCGGGAACCGTTCGACCACCCTGTCCGCCGGGGGCGGGATGTTGCTGGGGTCCGGGCGATTGCTGGTGGACCGTTGCCGGTTTCCGGCAAGCTCGGTGAAGAAAGCGACATAGCGCAGCTTGGGGAGCGTAGGCGCCGCCTCGAGATAGGCGCCGAAGAGCACGGCCACGTCTCCCGTCTCCCGCGCGCGGAGCACGATGCGAACGAGCGTGAGCGCCTGGCCCCTGCTCGTGTATGCGCCCAGCTGGACGAACCCTTCCGCGGCGAGGTTCTTCGATGACGTCTCCACGTATTTCGCGAGCCACTCGGGTCCGCTCTGTCGGGGGTCGACCGGAACGACCTCCACGCGGAGAGGGACGCGGGCGGTGGCATGAATGCTCAGTGGCACCATCAGCAGAAGCGTGACGCCAAGGCCAGCGATGGCGACGGGCAACGCCGCAGGACTGCCGGTCTGAACGAACCAGAGGACGGTTCCGCCGACTGCGAGCACCAGTACCGCCCTCCCAGCGCTCGACCCCACACCAGGAAAGTATCACGCGCCTAGCCCGTGTACGGTCCACGCGACGCCTGCGGCGTTCGATCCGCGCTGGCGACGCTGGCGCGGATCCGACTGTCCCGGAGCATCGCGCGTCTTCAACAGGTGCGCCAACTATAGTCGTTTGGGGGAGGAGTCGAGCACGCGATCGGCACGCCCGCGTCGTTGGTGAGGTTCGCATCCGTCTCCGCGCGCGCCGGCCTACAAGCGCTACTTTCCCAACAATGCGCCAGCGCGCCATGTGCGCGGATCGCCATCAGCGCGTCGTTCACGGCGTCCCTGGCGTCGCTGCCGTCCTCACGCACCGGCCAGTACTCCTCCGGAAATTGCGGATGCGCCGGACGAGACGCGCCACGCCGCGCTCGCCTGGTCGGTCGCCGCGTGGCTCCAGCCGCGACTCGATCCCGCTGCGCGCGCGCGCGTACGCGACGCGCGCAGGCAGGCGGCCTGGAGCTGTGGCACCTCGAGAGAGACACGGACCTCCCGCAAGCGAACGACGACGCTGATCCTCGACGCCGAGACCGATCGGCTGCTCGACAGGGCCGCGCGCGAGCGGGGAGTCTCTCGCTCGGAGTTCATCCGCGCGCAGCTCCGGCGCGCCCTCGAGCAGTACAGGTCGCACCCGAAGCCGCGATCGGCCGGGGCGATGCGGCGCGCTCCGCGTGACCAGGAGGCCGAACTCTTCGCGAAGCTCGAACGATGCGATAGCGCGGGCGTCGGCGCGAAGCGACAGCGTCGGCGACTCGACTGGGCCGCCGGGTGACGGGTTGAGGTTGGCCTCGATGAAGTCTGCTACCTTTGATGTGTGGACGCCCGTCGAGC
>DASVWO010000126.1:0-25219 GCA_036393165.1 Polyangiaceae bacterium
CTCGCGTGCGACTTCATCTACGCGAGCGACAAGGCGAAGCTCGGGCAGCCCGAGGTGAACCTCGGGGTCATCCCGGGGTTCGGCGGCACGCAGCGCCTGGCGCGTCGCGTGGGTGCGGCGAGGGCCAAGGAGCTGTGCATGACCGGGGACATGGTGAACGCCGAGGAGGCGCTCCGGATCGGCCTCGTCAACGCGGTGGTGCCGCACGCGGAGCTCCTGCCGCGCGTGCGCGAGCAGGCGAAGAAGATCGCGTCGAAGGGGCCGCTCGCGATCGCCGCGGTGAAGCGCGTCGTGAACCGCGGGGCGGACGTGCCCCTGCAGACGGCGAACGAGCTGGAGGCGACGGCGTTCGCGGCGCTCTTCGGCACGCACGACCAGCGCGAGGGCATGCGCGCCTTCGTCGAGAAGCGCCCGGCGAAGTTCGAGGGTCGCTAGCCGCGCGCCCGCCGCTCAGGGCGCGACGTAGTTGCGACCCGGCGCCCCTGCCGCGGGCGGTTGATTGTGGCAGGTGGAGCAGCCGCCGATGGGGACCGTCTGCGCCATCCTCATGACCGACGAGCCTCGATGCAGCTCGGCGGTGATCGGGAACACCAGCGGCGCGTCCGTGTAGAAGTTCCCGGCCGAATTGGTCACGAGCTGCGTCACCGTGCCGTGCGCATCGGTGATGAGGACGACGACGCCACCGACGCCGGCGGTCACCGGGTCGTCCGGATGCGAGAACACGGTCCCGGCCGCGGTGAAGGTGTGCTCGCCCGAGGAGTGGCAGGAGAGGCAGTTCTGCCCGGGCTGCATCGTCGGGCTCCCCTCGATGTCCGCGCCCTCGGTTCCCGTGCCCTCGCCGTCGTCGCCGCCGGACAGGCCGCTGCCCCCGCACGCCGCGAGCCCCGCGAGCACGCCGAGAAGGGCAAGGATGCGCATGGGACGCTCCCCGGATGAGTGCCGCCAGCCGGCTGGGAGCAGGCACGCTAAGTTCGTCTCCGCCATGCCCACGCCGATCCGCATCTGGTCCGACTACGTCTGACCCTGGTGCTACGTCGGCCTGGTCGAGGTCGAAAGGCTCCGGGAGAAGTACGACGTCGCGCTCGACTGGGAGCCGTTCGAGCTGCGTCCCGGCGCGCCGGAGACGGGCTGGGCGGTCCCCGAGTACGTGCGCGCGCGCATGGGGGCGCCGGACAACCCGCTGAAGCTTCGGGCGAAGGCGCTCGGCATCCAGCTCGTCGAGCGCGAGCGGGTCCCCTCGTCGCGTCGCGCGCACGAGTGCACCGAGTACGCGCGGGCCGATGGGAAGCTCGAGCCGTTCCACGCTGCCGTGCTGCGTGCGTACTGGAGCGAAGGGAAAGACCTGCACGAGTGGAGCGTGCTCGAAGCGGCGGCGACGGAGGCGGAGCTCGACGCACCGGCCATGCGCGAGGCCGTCGAGGCGGGCCGGTGGAAGGAAGCGGTCGACGAACGCGTCGCAGAGGCGCGCGAGTTGGGCATCGACGCCGTCCCGACGTTCGTCTTCGCTGATCGGTTCGCCGTACAGGGCGCGCAGACGCTCGACGTCCTCGAGCAAGTCATGAGGAAGCTCGGGGCAACGCCGCGGTAGCGCCCGCCGTCGAGCGGGGTGGCATGAGCGATTGCGACGGTCGCGCGCACGCTTCACCTCGAGCGACGCGCCCTTCCGACGGAAGGGCACGCGATTCCTGCGGTCGCGCGCGTCCTTGCTGCCAAGGGACGCGTCCTTTCCGGCGGAAGCGCTCGTGCATCCACGCGAAGGGCACGTGCTTCCTGCCGAAGGACGTGCCCTTCCAGCGTTACGACGAGCGCTTCGCGCGGAAGCGTCGACCCTTCCGCGCGAAGGACGCGCCCCTCCGCAGGTAGCACGCGTCCTTCCGCGGGTAGCAGGCGTGCTTCGGGAGGTAGCGCGCGTGCTTCGTTGGGTAGCGTGGGCTCTTTCGCAGGTAGTGCGCGTGCCTCCGCGGGTAACGCGCGCCCTTCCACGTGATGCACGCCTCCTTCCACGGGACGGACGCGTCGATGCGGCGGAAACGCGCCTTCTTCCCGCACGTCGATGCCCGCTACTGAACGCCCGTCTCAAAATCGTGCGGAACCGCGGGACCAAATCGCGACTTTTTCGATTGATCTGTGTGGAAGGGAAGAAAACGAGAAAGCGCAGGCCGCTCCGGCGGCTGGCCATCCCGGCATCGCGCGCCCTTCCGGAAAGGAGGATGAGACCACGACTACCTCGAAGAACAGCAAGGCAAGCAAGGCCGCCCGCGTGGGGCAACTCATCGCGGGAACGAACAAGCGCCTACCGAACGGGAATCAAACGATCACGCTCGATGGCGCCACGACCACGGTCGATGCAGTCACCAAGGAGCTGCAAAGCTACCTCGACGACCGCAACGCCGTAGTGGCCGCACAGGCGACCGCCAAAGCAACGGTCGCTGCCGAAAACGCGAACATGCCCGCCCTGAACGCGCTCCTGAAGGCGTTCATCGCGTTCGTTCGCGTCAACTTCGGCAACGACCCGAGCGCCCTCGCCGACTTCGGTCTGACGCCCCACCAGGCGCCACAACCGATGACGGCGGAGGCCAAGGCGGCGGCCGTCGCGAAGCGCGAGGCGACTCGCGCGGCGCGGGGGACGAAGACGCCGAAGCAGAAGAAGGGAATCCACGGCAACGTCACGGCGAAGCTCGTCGTTACGCCCGTAGAGACCGTCCCTGCGACGGCGCCGGCGCCTGATGCGGCAGCGGCTCCCGCGACGACCCCGAACAAGGGCTAGCCGCGCGAGCCGGGCGCGAAGATCCCGGGGGCGCCGCGGACCGAGCGATCGGCCGCGGCGCTCCCCGGGCTCCGCTTTCGCGCGCGACCTCGACCTCGACCTCGACCTCGACTTCGACCGCGACCGCTACCCCGACCCGTTCGCCCGACGCTGTTACCATCGGTCTCGGGTGGCCGAACCGAAGATCAAAGGCGCCGCGATCCGAGAGTTCCTGCTCTGGCACGACCAGCGCTACGGCCACGCGGAAACGGTGTCGCTCACCGAGGGCGTCCCCCCTTCCCTCCTCAAGGACCTCGACACCACCCAGCCTGCCCTGGGGATCCTCGGCGCGTCCTGGTACCCCTGCTCGCTCATCCACCCCATGCTCGACCACATCGTCGAGGCGCGGGGCAACGAGGGACGCGAGCTCGCCAACGCCGCCAACCGCGAAGTCGTGCCCAAGATGCTCCGCGGCGTCTACCGCATGATCTTCCGCACCGTCGCCACGCCCGAGCTGTACGCCCGCCACATCCACCGGCTCTGGCGTCGCCTCCACACCACGGGTGATCGCTCGCTGACCATCCGGGAGCCGGGCGAGGCCCTGAGCGTCGTGGAGAACTGGCCCGGGCACCACCCGCTCGTCTGCTGGACCACGATCTACACGATGGCCTACGTCTTCGAGGCCATGGGCTACCCGCACTGGAGCGTCGAGCGCATCGCCTGCATCGGCCACGGCGCCCCGCGCTGCGAGACGATCCTTCGCTACAAGCGCTGACGCGCCCGCGTCTGCTACTGCGCGCGCCGCCGCTTCGCGTAGAGCGCGTCGCGCCATGCCACGAGGTCCGCGTACTCGCTCGCGAGCGTCGGCTCCGTCCACGCGCGTCGGCGCGCCGGGCCGAGCGCGATGTACTCGGTGGCGACGGGAGCGATCATCTGGAGCACCACGGCCACTGCGATGTCGGCGTACGAGAAGCCGTCGAGGATCGTCGAGCGGCTGCCGAGCACCTTGCGCATCGCGCCGAGCACCTCGCGCAGCTTCGCCGTGGCCGCCGCCGGATCGACCCCGGCCGTCTCGTACTTGCGCACGAGGTGCCGCGTCCCGCGCGCCGCGATGGGCGTCGACAGGCCGCGCAGCGGCCCGGGCACCCACGACGGCAGACTCTCCCGGAGCGCCTCGCGGTCCGCCAGGAGCCGCGGGAGCAACAGCACGCGCGCCGCATCGAGCGCGTCGTCGCTCCGGCCCGCCCACGTGGCCACGGCCGCCTCGTTCGCGAAGAGGCGCGAGCCCTTGCCCACGCGCTCGGCATGCTTCGCGATCGAGAGCGAATCGCGCAGCACCGTGTCTCCGTCCACCGCGAGCGGCACGCTGACCTTGCCCCCGTTCGCGCCCGCCATCTTGCGCAGCTTGCGCTCCCCCACCATGGGCACGTGCTCGTGCCACTCGTAGGCGACGCGGTGGTGGTCGAGCGCCCAGCGCGCCTTCTCGCTGTAGGGCGAGTAGCTCATTCCGTACACCGCGAGAGCCATGGCCAGGCCGTATCAGAACGTCCTGAACGCCGCCACCATCGTCCCGAGGACGGCCGTGGCGACGCAGAGCACTGCCGCCGCGACGTACGCCCAGTGCGCCGCACGCCGCAGGTTCTCCCGCGGCGGCCCCTCGAGGCGCGTCGCGGCGAAGTACGCGAGGGCCCCGGCCCAGGCGAGGAAGATCGCGCCGAACGCCAGGTGCTCCTTGCGCTCGAACATGTAGCCCATGGTCAGCGACTGCTGGAACAGGTGCTGGCGCAGCTTGTCCCGGTAGTCGCCGTACATCAGGACTCCCAGCACCCCCGTCAGGGTCGCCACCGACGTCGCCAGGATCACCGACAGGTGCGCCTTGCGCTTGGTGCGCCGCAGCAGGATGGCCGGGTGGACGAGGGCCAGCGCCGCCAGCCAACCCAGGTGTCCGTGGACGTGCTCCTGGACGCGCAGGGGGTCGAGCGGCAGCACCGCCCGCAGGCTAGCGCGACACCCCGCGGGTCCGCACGCCCGCAGGGTGCGGACCCACACACCGAGGGTCGGCATCGCTCGTGAAAGGAAGAGCCTCAGGACACGAAAAAGCCCCCCGGGCGGGGCAGCTTGGCTCGAAGGAGGTGGGTACCATGGGTGAGAACGGGACAGCGTGCCTCGGCGGATCGACAGGCAGCAGCGGGGCGACCCACCTGGTAAGAAGGGGGCAGCGAATGAGCGACGCGACGAGCGACAAGCCCTCGGCCGAGCCGGCAGGCGCCGGCTGCCACATCCTGCTCTTCGAGGACGACGACACGCTGGCGAGCCTGCTCGCCCGCGTGCTGCGGACCGAGGGCTACCACGTCGACGTGCACGACAACGCCGGCGAGATGCCGGCCGCGGCGAAGCTCGCCAAGTACGACGTCGTCCTCAGCGACATCCACCTGGCCGACGACACGAGCGGGCACGACGTGCTCAAGCGCGTGCGCGAGGCGGCGCCGGCGACCCCGGTCATCCTCATGACGGCGTACGCCGACATCGAGGGCGCGATGAGCGCCGTCGGCGAGGGCGCGTACGACTACCTCGCGAAGCCCATCGAGCCGACGGAGCTGAAGCGCATGGTGGGCGAGGCGATCGCCCGGCGCAAGCTCGCGCAGAGCGAGGCGGCCCCGCCGAGCCGGAGCGACGCGCAGGCGGTGGCGCAGATCGTCGGCACCACGCCTGCGATGCTCACCGTCTACAAGACCGTGGCGCACGTCGCGCCGACGACGGCGACGATCCTCATCGTCGGCGAGAGCGGGACGGGCAAGGAGCTCGTCGCGCGCGCGATCCACGCGAAGAGCCCGCGCGCGAGCAAGCCCTTCGTCGCCATCAACTGCGGCGCGCTGCCGGAGTCGATCCTCGAGAGTGAGCTCTTCGGGCACGAGCGCGGAAGCTTCACCGGCGCGAGCGCCCAGAAGCGCGGGCTCTTCGAGGAGGCGCGCGGCGGCACGCTGTTCCTCGACGAGATCGGCGAGATCGGGCCGAAGATGCAGGTGCAGCTCCTGCGCGTGCTGCAGGAGGGCGAGATCCGCCGGGTCGGCGCCGCCGAGACCATCAAGGTGGACGTGCGCGTCGTCGCCGCGACCAACCGCGACCTGAAGGCCGAGGTCGCGGCGGGCCGCTTCCGCGAGGACCTGCTCTTCCGACTGCAGGTCGTCACGGTCAACGTGCCGCCGCTTCGCGAGCGGCGCGGGGACATCCCGCTGCTCATCAAGCACTTCATCGCGCGCCACTCCGAGCGCCTGCAGCGCCCCGCGCCGCGCGTCGCCCCCGAGGTGTACGAGATGCTCGAGGGCTACGAGTTCCCCGGCAATGTCCGGGAGCTCTCGCACATCCTCGAGCGCGCCATGCTGCTCGCGCGCGAGGGGGTCATCACGGCGACCGACCTGCCGCCCGAGGTCGCCAAAGCCTTCGGCGCGCACGTCGCGGCGGCCGGCGGGTCGGGCACGCTGGCGGACGACTGGCCGACGGTCCAGGTGCTCGAGCGCCGGTACATCGACCGCGTGCTGTCGCGCACCGGCGGCAACAAGACGCGCGCCGCCGAGATCCTCGGCATCGATCGCCGCACGCTGAACCGCATGTTCGCGCGGGAGCGCGCGGCGGCGTCGGGGCGTCCGCTCACCGACGAGGAGCTGGACGCGCTGGATCACGACGGCGACGAGTGACTCGACCGATCACCACCCGTTGCGCACGGCCAGCAGGCAGTAGCCGATGGCGACGGCCTCGATCACGACGAAGCTGAGGATCCCCACCGGCAGGAACTCGACGAAGCCGAAGCGCAGGGGGCGGCCCTCGGCGTCGCGCAGGTCGGCGCGCTCGGTGAGCGCCTGCGCCAGCGGGCCGGAGGTCGCGGCCGTCGTGAAGAGCGAGCTCCCGGCGCACACGCCGAGCGCCAACCCCACGTAGACGGCGTTCGGCGGGTGCACCTTCGCGAGCGCGTCCCCCACTTCGAGCAGCGACGCCATGCTGGGACCGGCCGAGAAGAGCGCCGTCAGCAGGCCCGCCGAGAGCACGAAGACGACGAGCTGCGCGACCGGGGGGATCGGCAGCGCGACGAGCTCGCGGGCGACCCACCCGAAGACGCCGCTGCGTCGCACGGCGACGACCATCACGAAGAGCCCGAGCAGGAAGAGCACGGCCTCCATGTCCACCTTGCGGCGGATCAGCCGCTCGCCCAGCGACGGCCGCACGAGCAGGGCCGCGCCTGCGCCGATCCAGCAGATGAGCTCCGGCGTCGCGCCCTTCTCCGCGGGCAGCGTCATCCACGCGACGATCATCGCGCCGAGCGCCGCGGCCGCGGGGATGAGCATCCGGCGGTCGACGCGCACGTTGCGGTAGAGCGCGGTCATCGTGTCCACCGTGATGGCCGCCGACACGGGACTCTTGGAGAGCCCTCGCTCGGGTCGCACGCCGTAGACGATGAGCGTCACGATGAGGACGAGGCCGACGAGCGTCGCCGGCAGCGCGCGCACGAGGTACGCCGTGAACGTCATCTTGCCGCCGCCGAGCAGCAGCACCGCGGGGAAGTCGCCGATCGGGGTGGCCGCACCGCCGAGGTTGCACGCGACGAGGAGCAAGCCGATGGACCAGGTGACGTAACGCTGCGTCACCCCGACGAGCTTGTAGAGGCCGAGCAGCATCGGCAGGATGAGGAGCAGCGCCGTCAGGTTGTTCACCAGCCCGCCGTGCGAGTACATGCCCACCGCGAAGAGGAGCGCGATCTTGCGCGGGTCCGCCCCGCTCCACCGGCACGCGCGCATCGCCATCACGCCGAAGACGCGTGACTCGACGAACACCTCGGACACGAGCCCCAGCCCCACGAGGATGACGAGGACGTCCCACGGCACCTCCGCGAGGATCTGCGCCGCGTGACCCAGCCCGAGCACCGAGGTCGCCACGCACGTCGCGCCGGCGCCACCCAGGACGAGGAGCAGCCGATAGCGCGGCCAGATCGCCTGCAGCACCAGCGTCACGACGAGAACGGCGGGGAGGATCGCCTGGGCCGGAAGCATCAGGGCACGAAGTGGGTGAACGAGTCGACTTCGACCTCGACGAGCCAGCGCGGGTAGAGCAGGAGCGGCGACTCGAGCACGTTCCACGCGACGAGCGCGCGGAACTGCGCGCGCACGTCCTGCCCGCAGGCGCGGAGCCACAGCGGGGCGACGGCGGTGCGCGAGTCGTCCCGCCCGTACGCGAATGTGAGGAGCGCGCTCTTGCCGCCGGCCCAGTGCTGGAACGTGTCGAGGTCCACGCGCTCGACGCGCCCGCCGTAGTTGTCGAGCACGCGGTCCCAGTCCACCGGGAACGGGCTGTGCGTGATCATCGCGATCTTCACGGTGGGGCTGAGGCGTGCGACGATCGCGTCGAGGAAGGTCGCCTCGACGCCCACGACGACGAGCCGCGTGGCGCTGCCGATCGCATCGACCACCGGCCCTGCGTCGACGACCTGCTCGCGCACGCCGGCCAGCCAGCCGCGGGCGACGGCGTCGAGCACGACGAACTGCGGGCCCGCGGCGTCGGCCAGCCCCTCGACCCCGCGGTCGCCGGCGCAGCGGGCCAGGGCGCGCACGAATAGCCACGCCGACGAGGCCTGACCGAGCTCCCCCACGACCGCGCCGAACGCTTGATCGAGCCCCGCGGGAAGCTCCTCTGGGGCCGCGCTCTGGGTCATCGCTTCGGGGGCGCCGACGAGCGCGTGCGCGAACGTGAGCTCGGGCGAGCGCTGACCGGAGGACGCTCCTCGAGCCGCTCCAGCGCTGCCCCGATGAGCCAGAGCATCGCCGCATTCGCGAGCGCGTGCTGCGGCGGACCGTCGGAGAGACAGTCGGCCATCGCGGACTGCTCGGGCGTGGCAGGCGGGGCGAGCTCGCCGAGCGGCGCCAGGGGCAGCGGAAGCGGGTACGTCATGAGCGACCCCTGGCGCTCGAGGTGCGGGGGCACCTTCATGGGAACGGGGATCGTCCCGCGGGCGCGCAGCGAGGCCATGTCGGCGCCGCCCAGGCGATCGAGGATCAGACCGAGCAGCCGCAGCAGCACGTAGTTGGCCCCGCGGTGGTGCGTCGGGCCCTCGTTGAGGATGCAGCGCACGACGAACGCACGGTCCTCGGCGTCGGGGATCGCGCCGGCGAGGATGGCGTCGATGCGCGCCGGATCGATGAATGCCGTCGACGTCGCGCGGTGGGGCGGCATGGATAGGAGACTACCCGACGCCGCCCCTGACCGGGCGACGAGTCACGTGGCGCGTGGACCCGCTACCAGATGCCCGGGCCGAATCCGCCCATGAACGGGTAGCCGCCGACGTAGGCGCCGCCGAAGCCTCGATAGAAGCCCGCGCGGTAGCCGCCTCCCCAGCCCCAGCCGCCCAGCCCACCGGCGCGATAGCCGCCGACGAACAGGTCTTGATCCGTGGTTCCCAGATTCTCGTCGCTCGGCGCCTGGGTATTCGGCGTGCCGGTGCTCGGTGCACCGGTGTTCGGCGTGCCGTAGCTCGGCGCGCCGTAATTCGGCGCGCCAGGCTGCGGCGCGGCCGTACCAGGCGTACCGGTGCTCGGCGGCGTCGTGCCGCTGGGGTTCTGACCGGGCGCGTTGCCCTCGGCCTTGCTCTCGATCTTGTCGGCCAGCTTGGATCGCTGGTCGGCCGTCAGGATGCCCGCGATCTCCCGGGCGCAGGTGACCATCCTCTCGGCTCGCTCGCGCGCCCGGGAGCCGACGTCGGACTCCGGGGCGAGCTTGTCGATCGCGAAGCTGTCGCCCTTGAACGCGTCGAAGATGGCCTTGGTGCGGTCGATGTCCGATTCGATGTCCGACTTCGATCGGTCGATGACGTCCTTGACGTGCGCCTTCTGGTCGTCGGAAAGGCCGAGATCCTTCGCGAGGGATTCGAGCAAGCCCTTGGATGCGTCCCTCGCGTGCTGGATGTCGCTGTCGATCGCGTCGACGAACGTCGAGCGCTGCCCGGCGTCCAGGATGCCGTGCAGATCGTCGAGCGCCTTGTGCAGGACCGGGCTGGCGTCCACGCGGGCCTTCACCAGGTCGTCGATCTTCGGGCTGAGCGCGCTGTCGTCGAAGTTGTCCGCGCGCACCTGCTCGGCGAGCGTCGTCACGAACGCGTGACGCGCATTCGCGACCGCCTCCGCCTTGGGCTTGACCTCCCGGCCCAACTGCTCGATCGCCCCGCGTTGATCGTCGCTCAGGCACACCTTCGACAGCGCGTCCGCGACGAGCGCCTCCGGTCCGTACGGATCGCCCGAGACGACGGGAGTCGTCGGGCCGGACATCGACTTGCCCGGCATGCCCTCGCACGTGCTCGGGGCCTGCTCCTTGGGCGCGGTCGGCGCACCCTGCGGCGGCGCAGCCACCACTGTGCCGGCTGCGGTTGCGACGACGAGCAGACCGACGACTCCGATGAGTTTCGCTGGCGTGAAATGCTTCATGGCCAACCTCCGCGCGCGGCTGGCTGCAGCCCGTGTACCAGGCGGCTCGGGCAATCCCTAGCCGCGCTTGATGTACTCGATCACCGGGTCGCGCGACCGCGACACGTCCTCCAGGTTCGCGATGCGCAGCTGCCCGAGTTGGTGGAGGTATTCGACGTGAGCCCCTGCCTCGTCGAGCGCGAGGATGCGCGAGTAGCCCTCCTGCTGGCCGAAGAGTCCCGCGGCCACCTGCACCACCGTGCTCGGCTGCTCGCACAGCGAGAGCACCTTGGCCAGCCGGTCGCGATGAAAGAGGGCGATCGCATCGATGCGCGCCCGCAGGTCCCAGATGGGCTCCTCGTGTCCGCCGAGCGCGAAGTTGACGCCCTCGAGCCGCCGGATCTTCGCGAGGCTGTGGAAGTAGTGCTCGAGCCCCGCGAAGGGCGTGATGGCCTGCGGGAACTGGTGCGGCGTGATGCGCGCGAGGACGTGGTCGCTCGTGAGCAGCACGTCGTGCACCTGCAGGCAGAGCAGCCCGGGGCAGTGCCCGGGCACGTGATGCACGCGGTAGCCGGGGCCGATGGCGTCCCCGTCGCGCAGCAGGCGGTCCACCTCCTGCGGGCGGAACGCGGCCTTGGCGGCGGCGTACATCTCGAGCAAGATGGCCCGCTCGGCGTCGGGCACTCCCGCGCGCCGCCAGAAGACGTCGCAGTCCTTGGACGCGATGACGATGCGCTCGCCGAAGCAGGACAGGACGCGCGCGTCGAGCTCGTGCACCGCGAGGCGCGCGCTCGTCTGCTCCTTCACGAGGTTCGCTCCGCCGAAGTGGTCGAAGTGCGCGTGGGAGACGACGCACCAGTCGACCGACTCGTAACGGACGTCCTCGCCGAACGCGGCGCGCACGACAGCGAAGCCCAGGGCGAGATCGCGACGCGAGCTCTCGGCGCCCGAGCCGCAGTCGAAGAGGATGCGCGAGTCGTCCTCCAGCAGCAGGTAGACGTTGTTGATGTGATGCGGGAACGTTTCGACGCTCAGGCAGTAGATACGAGCGCCCCGCGACGAGTGGAACCTGCGGACGCCGGCCACCCCGTGCTGCTCGAAATAGGCCCTCCGGTCCTGGTCGCGCCCGCTTTCGATGGCACGGCCGAGCTGGTCGAATCGCGACTCATTTCCTGCGAGTGTCAGCTCATCCCTGAGATCGGACAGGCGGCGCATGGCGTCCGGCCAGTCGAGATGCGATCCTTCGAGCAGGATCACACTTTCTGGAAGCAGGGCTCCCTCGGCCCTGGCCAGCAGCCATTCGATCTTCTTGCGTGTCTTGGAGCTCGAGATTGCCATGCCGGACTTCGGTTCTAGGGCCACCCTGCTCGTCCCGTCCAACCTCATCCACGTCCCCTGCGTGAAGCAGAGGACCGACTTCAGCTGCGGGGCGGCGGCGACGCTGTCGCTGCTGCGGTACTGGGTGCCGGGCGCCTTCGAAGACGCGCACGAGGACGACCTGTTCGAGCCGCTGCACACGACCCCGGCGAACGGCACCGAGCCCGAGCCCATCGCGGCGTACCTCCAGGACGTGGTCGGCCTGGAGGCGAAGTACGAGCACGGGGACGTGACGCTCGCGCAGCTCGAGGGGGCCGTGGACGCGGGCCAGCCCCCGCTCGTGGACCTGCAGGCCTGGCGCGACGGCAACCGGCCGTGGCCCGAGGTCTGGGACGCCGGACACTACGTGGTGCTCGTGGGGTACGACGCCGAGAACCTCTTCTTCATGGACCCGAGCGTCCTCTCGCCGGGGCCGTACGCCTACGTGCCGAAGGCGGAGCTGGACGAGCGCTGGCACGATCTGGCCGGCCCCTCGGACACGCGCGTGTGGCGCATGACGGTGTTCGTCCGTGGAGACGACGGCGAGCACTGGACGCCGGACGGCAGCACGCCTACGACGAGTGCCACCCGAATGGGGTGACACACGTGGCGGGACTGCTCGATACGGTCAAGGCACAGACGACGGCGGTGGAGACGGTGAGGCGCGCGCTCGCGACGGGCCGCGTCCACCACGCGTACCTGTTCGACGGACCCGAGGGCGTCGGCAAGGAGCGCACGGCCTTCGGGCTCGCCCAGGCGCTCGTGTGCGAGCGGCGCGCCGAGGGTCAGGCCCAGGCGTGCGGAGCGTGCAGCGCATGCACGCGCGCGGTGCCGCGGGAGCCCGGCGCGACGCCGCTGCACCCGGACGTCGTGGTGCTCGAGCGGGGGCTCTACGACCCGGCGACGCTCGGGCGCAAGTCGCCCGAGACGCAGGAGCTGAGCATCGACCAGGTGCGGACGCTGGTGCTGGCACGCGCCGCGTTCGGCCCGCACGAGGGGCGCGCCAAGGTGTTCATCGTGCGGCGCGCGGAGGAGATGAGCATCGCGGCCTCCAACGCGCTGCTGAAGACGCTCGAGGAGCCGGGCGCGCGCACGCACTTCGTGCTGCTCTCGGCGACGCCGGACGCGCTGCTCCCGACCATCCGTTCGCGCACGCAGCGGGTGCGGTTCGGCGCGCTGCCCGACGCGGTCGTGACCGATCTGCTCGTGGAACGCGGCGTGGACGCGACGCGGGCGAAGGACATCGCGGTGCTCTCCGGCGGCAGCATGGCCACCGCGTCGACGCTGGCCGATCCGGACGCGAGCGCGCGACGCGAGGACTTCGTCTCGCGCGCGATGGCCGCCCTCGGCGCGCCGACGACGGGGCCGGCGCTGGATCTGGCGACCGACGCGAAGCAGGCCGACAAGATCGCCCTCGCCGCGTACATCGAGGCATTCGCAGCCGCGCTGGCGGCGGAGGCTCGCGCGTCCGCGGGAGCGGGCGACCGGCGCGCGGATCAGGCGGCGGCGCGGCACGCCCTGGCGCTCGCGGCCATCCAGCAGCTCGACGCCAATGCGTCCAACCAGCTCGCGATGGAGTCGATGCTCCTGCGCATGCGCGGGCTGTGAATCGCCTCAGCCGCCCACGGGCAGGCGAACGACGAACGTGGAACCGGCGTCGGGCTGGCTGGTCGCCGTGATCGACCCGCCGTGCGCATCGACGATGGCCTTCGCCACGTAGAGTCCCAGCCCCAGTCCGCCGAACTGCTCCTTCGCGACACCGCGCGCGAACGGATCGAAGTACGCGCTCAGCCGATCGGGCGAGAACCCGATGCCGTGATCGGTCACCGTTAGAACGGCGAACGGCCCCTCGACGGCGAGGGCGACCTCGATGGGACGGCCCCGGCCGAACTTGACGGCGTTGTCGAGGAGCGCGTCGAGGGCGGTGGCGAGGCGATCGCGATCGATCTGGACGGCGACGCGAGCAGGGCAAGAGACCGCGATCGTGCTTCCCGCCCCTTTCGCGCGCGGCTCGACGAGCGCGACGCGGTCGCGTACGAGCCTCGCGAGATCCCCCGGCGCTCGACAGAGCGTGACTCCCTCGGCCCGGATCCTCATCGCCTGGAGGATGTGCTCCACGAGGCCGCTGAAGCGCCTCACCTGGAATGCCACCTTCTCGCTGCGCACCGCTTCGGCCGGATCCTTGGCGCGTCGCGAGAGCTGCAGGAGGTGGTCGGCCGTCAGCTGGAGGGCAGTGAGCGGCGTGCGCAGCTCGTGGGCGGCGAGGGCGAGGAGCTCGTCGCGTGCGCGGATGGCGTCGCGGGCGACCTCGTAGAGGCGCGCGTTCGTGAGGGCCGCGGCCAGGCGAGACGCGATGTTCTCGGCGAGGCCGAGATCGTCGGTGTCGTAGCAACGATCGGTGGCGAAGAGGCTCAATGCGCCGAACGCCTTGCCTCTCGCGACCAGCGGCACCAGGACCGCCGAACGCGCTCCGAGCCGGAGCAGGATGTCGGCGTCGGGCGGGGCGAGACCGTACCGCTCCAGCACCGCGGGACCGAGCTCCGGAATGAGCAGCGACTGCGCCTGGCGGACGACGCGACCGACCGGGCCTGGCCCCTCGCGCCTCCACTCGGCCGCGCGCCCCTGCGCGTACTGCGCGAACAGGTCGCTCTTGGCCGGGTCGGCGTGCTGCGCCGCCCTGACCTCCAGTCCGCCCTCGCCGCTCTGCAGCCAGATGGCCCCCATGTCCGCGAGCCTGGGAACGCAAAGAGAGAGGGCATGGTTCGCGATTTCCAGCGAGTCCAGCGAAGAGAGGATGCACGAGACCGTGTCGAGGAACGCGCTGCGCTGGGCGGCTGCGGTGGCCTTCCCGTGGGCGCGCGCGGCGATCGCCGACGAGATGATCTGGCTCACGCACGTGGCGAAGTCCTCCTCGCGCGCGCTCCATCGCCTCAACGGGCCCACCTGCTCGTGGCAGAGCACACCGGCAAGCCGCCCCTGCACCCACACGGGCACGTCCAGCATCGAGGCGATCGTCCGGGCGCTGCAGTACTCGCGCAGCCCCCGGCACCGCGGGTCCGTCCTGACGTCCGACATGTTGATCACGCGCTCGGCGCGCATGGCCGCGAAGTACTCGGGCAGCTGGGGCTCGCACAGCGTGGCGCCGTGCTCGAACGTGTGAAGACTGGCGACGTACCCCGCTTCGCAGTGAATGCTCGCGGTCTCCTCGTGGAAGCTCCAGAAGTTCACGCGCTCGACCTCGAGCAGCTCGGCGTCCAGCTTGACGATTCGACGTATCGCCGCCTCCCAGCGCTCCGTTCCGATCTCGCGCGACAGCTCGACCAGCGCCAGCGCAGTGCCGCGCTCGAGGCTGCGCGGTACGTGCTCGAGCGACGAGCTATCGGCCACCGGGCGTCCGCCGCGGTGGCGCCGCAAGCGCCTGAGGCCGGAGAGGATCTGCACCGGGCGCGAGAGAGCGGCTTCCGTGCCGGCGAAAGCTCAGCGTTCGAGCGTGTTGGCCCCTCCGGGCAGCACGTCGTATTCGCCCTCGGAGAGCGAGACGCCCTTCCACGCGAGCGTCTGATCGGTGCCGGCGACGACCAGCAGCCTCTCGGCTGCCGCGCCGGCGTACTCGGCGACGACCGCGCGCGCGCCGACGGCGGGAGCACCGGTGCCGACGCGCGTGACCTTCACGGGCAAGCGGCGGGCCCGCTCGTATCGCGCTCCCTCGTGCTCCACGGCGTGCGGCGGATCCGTCGTGAGCGGGAGAGCGCCTTTCGGCAGCGGCACGAGCCACGTCAGACCGGACCCGGGCGCGTCGCGGACGAACAGCGCGCGGTCCCCACCCGCCTCGGGCGCGACGAAGAGCGCCGCGACGGGCTTGTCTTCCTCGAACACGAGGGCCCCTGCGAGCCACGCCTCGTCGCGCTCGGCGGTGCGTACGACGACGTCGCCCAGCTTGCACGGCATGCCCGCGAACGGGTCGGCCGTCGCCTGGACGCCGCCACGCTGGTTGGCTGCCGGCGCGCCCCCGCTCGTGCGGCGACGGGCTCGAATCGTCCGGGCGATCCACTGCCCGAGCAGGATGCCCCCGCCGACGACCAGCGCGTCGACGAGGATGGTCACGGGGCCAGCCCGGCCGCGAGCGGCTCGGGGGCGAAGAGCGTGTGCAGCGCGAGGGCGCGCGCGGTGACCTCGCGCATCGTGTCGCCCCCGACGATGGCCGGCACGAGGTCGGCGATGACCGCGACGGCATCGGCCGCGCCGAGCATCTCGCGCGCGCGCTCGCGCGTGATGCCTCCGATGGCGACGAGCGGCACCCCCGCCGCTGCCGCCCGGGCGCAGGCGGTCCGCAGGAGAGCCACGCCGACCACGGGATCGGGGCTCGCTTTCGACCGCGTCTCGAACACCGGGCCGAAGGCGACGTACGCGGGCTTCGCGGTCAGGGCCGCGTCGAGCTGCTCGAGCGTGTGCGTCGATACGCCGACGGCCAGCCCTGGAGCGATGCGTCGGACGCGCTCCACCGGCATGTCCGACTGACCCACGTGCACGAGATCGCACCCGGCGAGCATGGCGAGATCGGGCCGGTCGTTCGCGACGAGGGGCACGCCCGCGCGGTGGCACATCGGCGCGAGCGCGCGGAGCAGGGCGAGCGTCTCGCGGGGGGGCAGGTCCTTGGCGCGGAGCTGAAGGGCCGCGGGACGCACCGCGAGCAGGGCGCCGGCGAAGGCGAGCGGATCCAGCCGACGCGTCGTCAGGGTCCCGGTGTCGACGATCGCGTACAGCCCGCGCATCTTGGGGCCCCCGCGTAGCCGAGGCGCGTGCCTCCCGTCAAAGGCTTTCGCTCTCGCCGCAACGGACGACCTGGGAGCTCACCCCGACCCGCGCCTTCTGCTCCTCGGGCGCCGGGGTGACCACCAGCAGATCGCCACGGCTCACCTCGTCCCAGGCAGCGTTGAGAGTCGACGCGTCCCGGTCGAGCCGCGCGGCCTTCACGCGGCCGGCCAGGAGCGCGCCGCCGGAGCCCGCGAGCTCGCCGCAGACGAACGCCTCGAGCTTGCCCTTGCTGGGAATCGCCTGGGACACGACGCGCAGGCGCGCCGCCCCCGGGGGGGCGTGCATGGCCGACCCGACCCGGTTCCCGTCGCGGCGGAGCACGAGATAGCTGAACGTCAGCCCCTCGCGCCTGAGCCCCGCGGCGCGCGCCACCGGAACGAGCCAGTCGGGAAGGTCGACGTCGAGGTCCTCGTGGCACCAGTCCCCCTCGTGCGTCAGCGCCGGGCAGGGCGCGGCGTGCAGGCACGGAGCGAAGACGGTGGCTCCCATCGCGACGAGCGCATCGCGCACCCGGTGCAGGTGACGCGTCCGATCCCGGAGCGCCGGCTCGACCACGACGAGCGAGCCCTGAGGCTCGAGCCGGTCCTCGAGCCATCGGTACAGGAGCTTGGCGTGGCGGTCGACACGAGCTTCCTCGGGCTCTCCCACGTCGAGCTCGCTCAGGAGCTGCCCGGCGAGCACCAGGTCGTGGCGCGGGAGGTCGTCGAGGGGCCCCGCGGGGCGGGCGACGGCGCGAACGCGCAGCGCCATCGCTCCGGCCGCCGGCCGCGCCGCAGCGAGGGCACGCGCGAGGTCCAGCGCCGCCGCATCGGGGTCCACGAACGTCGCGTCGATCTCGCCGCCCACCCCCGCGGCATCGAGCGCCCTCGCGACGCCCCAGGTCGTCGCACCGAGACCCGCGCCCACGTCGAGCACGCGCAGAGTCTCCGCCGACCGGCGCAGCCATCCCGTCGCGACGAGCTCGCGCACGGCTGCCGCCCCCTTGGGCACGTCGCGAGCGAAGGAGAAGCCCAGGCGCGCCGCGCCCGCGTCGCGCGTGCTCGCCCTGGCTCGGGTCGCGTCGTTGTACGCCTCGGAAAGCTCGCGCACGCGGGCGCCGAGCTTCGCCGGCTCGTGGGTCGTCGGCCAGCCGCGTGCCCGCGCGACGCCGTCGAGCACGTCGCGCCAGTCGCTCTCGAGCGGCCGTACCAGGTGGCGTCCGAGCATCGGGCGCTAGAATCGTCGCGTGCCCGCGCCACCGCAAGCCGAGCCGGAGCTGGCCGTCGGGGCCGTGGTCGTCGACGCGCAGGGTCGCGTGCTCCTGGTCCGCCGCGGGCGGCCCCCGAGCGTCGGCTCGTGGTCGCTGCCGGGCGGGCACGTCGAGCCGGGGGAGACGCTGGAAGCGGCCATCGCGCGCGAAGTCCTCGAGGAAACGGCCGTGCGCGCGCGCGTCGTCTGCGCGCTGGGCGTCGTCCCCGTCGCGCGAGAGGGGTACGCATACGAGATCCACGAGCATCTGCTCGTGCCCCTCGAGCTAGCTCCGGACCCTCGGGGCGGCGACGATGCCGCCGATGCCCGCTGGGTGCACCCGGCCGACGCCGCCGCCATGGGCCTCCGGCCCGACGCTCAGGCCGTCGTCGCGAGCGGCCTTGCGGAGGCGCGCCGACGCGGCCTGCTCGCTTGAGCCGAGGGGCCGCGGGGGGCTAGCGTGGTCGCATGCGCTCCAGCCACGTCTGCCCCAAGTGCTCGGGTCGCGAGATCGTCTTCGTGCCCAACATCGCGGATCGCGACGACCGCGACAGGGTGCGCCCCCTGATGCTCCACGTCGTGAATTACGACTGGAAGGACCTGGAGGTGGGGGTGTTGCAGGCCTACGTGTGCCGCCAATGCGGCTTCACGGAGCTGTATACGCTCCAGCCCGACGCCATCCCCGTGGACAAGATCCCCGGGGCCAAGCTGCTCCGCGCCAAGAACTGAATCAGAAGAAGGTGCCGCCGCCCTGCGTCGCCGTGGTCATGTCGATTCTCCCGGGGCGCCCTTGAGCAATGGCGCTGCCACACGGCCGCTCGATTTTTCCCGCGAAACACGAAACCCCATGTACTCATACGTTGACAGCGTTGCCCGCAGCAGTGTCACCGTTTCGGACAGGAGACGTCTTGGGACGCACCGGTAACGTCTTTGGCGCCGTGCGTCGTAGCCGTATCGGGATAGCCACCATGCGTCGTAGCCGAATCGGGATAGGCGCTCTTCTGGCCGCCTCACCCCTGCTCGCGTGTTGCAAGAACGTGCCGCCCCCCGCCTCCGCCCCGCCCTCGGTGGACGCCGCGCTCGGTCGCATGCACGCGACCTTCGCCTGCGCGAACGCGATCCAGGCTTCGGCCAAGATCGACCACTTCGGCGAGCAGGGCCGCATCCGCGGGGACCTCATGCTCTTTGCGGCGCGTCCGGCGCGGATCCGGATGGACGTCGTGAGCCCCTTCGGCGTGGCCCTGGCCACCCTCACGAGCGACGGGACGCAGTTCGCTCTCGCCGACCTGCGCGACCGGACCTTCTACGAGGGGCCCGCCTCGGCGTGCAACATCGCTCGCCTGACGACGGTGCCCGTGCCGGGGCACGTGCTCGTCGACCTGCTGCGTGGCGAGGCGCCCGTCCTCCGGCACGAGAGCGTGGGCCCCACCATGGTCTGGGACACGCACGGCTGGTGGGTGCTCACCATCCCGAGCACGCGGCAAGCCGTGGAGGAGATCCACCTCGCGCCTCGACCCGAGGACTGGCAACGGCCCTGGGACCAGCAGCGGATGCGCGTCTACGACGTCCGCGTGACGCAGCAAGGCTACGTGCTCTATCACGCGGAGCTCTCCGACCACGCCACGCAGCCGACCGCGGGTCCCCGCGAGGACCCCGACAACCTCGAGCCGCCGATACCGCCGAGCGGCCCGCAGTGCGACGCCGAGGTTCCGAGGCGCATCCACGTCGAGGTGCCCGTGCCCGAGGCGGACGTGCGCTTCGTCTACACGCAGCTCTCGTGGAATCCCCCGTTGCCCGAGGGCACCTTCGCGCAGCAGGTACCGCCCGGGATGCGTGTCGAGCGCGTCATCTGCCAGGACTGATCGCTTCGAGCATCGCTCCCGGCTGGTCGGTGATGATCGTGGCCACGCCGAGGGCGACCAGATCGGCGGCCTCGCGCGGATCGTTCACCGTCCACACGCCGAGGCGCAGGCCGCGCCGCAGCGCGCTGCGAACGACGCGCGGATCGGTCTGGGTCCGCTCGAGGTGCAGGCTCGTGACCGCGGGCGGACGCACCCTCGCCTGCAGCAGGTCGGCCCATCGTCGCTGCCGCGAGTGCACGAGCAGCGCGCGGCGGATGTCCGGTGCGAGGGCCGCAGCCATCGCGAGCAGCAGCGGGTCGAACGACGAGAGCAGCACGTCGGCCCCGCCATCGCGCACGGCGCGCACCGTGGCGCGCGCGAGCGACGCACGGCTCGGAACGTCGTGCTTCATCTCGACGTTCACCGCGACGTCGTGCTCGCGCGCCCACTCCAGCGCCTCGGCGAGCGTCGGCGCGTCCGCCGGCACGTCGGCGGCGGCACGCGGGGCGTCGTGCAGGACGATGACCCGCCCATCCCAGGTGCGTACGTCGAGCTCCACGGCGCGTGCGCCCTGGACGCGAGCGCGCTCGAAGGCAGCAATGGTGTTCTCGCGCGGCCACCCCTGCCCTCGCCCGCCGCGGTGCCCCACGACGAGCGGTTGGCTCGGGTCATTTCCCGACCGCGGCGCCGTATCCCAGACGGTCACCTAGGACGCGAGCTCCCCCGAGATGCTGCGCGCGAGCGTCCTCGCCTGCTCGACTTGATCCGCCGGAAGCGAGATCGCCCCAACGACCGGGTGACCGCCCCCGCCGTACCGCTCGCAGATGGCCGCGATGTTGTGCGTGCGTGGCAGCGGCGACCACGGGTTGTAGCCGATGCTGATCTTGCACTTGCTCTTCGAGCGGCTGAGGATGACCGAGTACGCGCTCTGCGGGTAGAGCGCGTACGTGACGAACTTGCCGGCGACCTCGATGATCTGGTCGCTCAAGTCGACGAGGACGACCGGTCCGCTCACCGCCGCGCGTTCGCCTACGAGCTTCACGAAGCCCTCGTGCGCCTTGCCGAGCGGTTCGTAGGCCTGCGCGACGTCCGCCGAGCGCGCGACTTCCGACAGCGGCTGCTCCAGCAGGCGGGGCACCATCTTGGTGATGAAGCCGTCGTCGCCCAGGTGCTCGACGACGGTCATCATGCGCAGCTCGGGCGCTGCGCGCTCGACGGCCATCTGGGCGCTGGGGAAAGCGGCGCTGTCGATCATGTCCGCCCAGCGGACGAGCTCCGCGGTGGGCGATGGATCGAGGCCGAACCGTTGGCGCCCCACGTCGGCGATGAGCTTCGTGGCGCTGCTGTACGCGCCGTCGTGGAAGAAGCGCCGCTCGCCGTCGGCCTGACCCTCCGCCGCGCGCTTCTCGTAGTACGCGCGATCCTCCGGCGTGACGAAGGCGCTCACGTGGTGATCGAAGTACCAGGCGATCTGCGGCATGGCGCTGAAGCGGAAGTCGAGGATCGCGTTGACGTCGCCATTGAGCACCTTCGGATCGACGCCGTTCTGCCCGGGGCCGTAGCCCGCGGCGTGATAGGAGAAGGTCGCGCCGTCGCTGCCGAAGCGATGACGGTAGAGGCGCGTGAACATGACGGCGGAGCACAGTCCGTCGAAACAGTGGCCGTGGGTGGCGACGACGACGCGAGGCACGGCAGGGCGGATTAGCATGGGTGTGTGCGGATTCACCACGTCGCCCTTCGTACCCGCGACCTCGCCCGGCTCGAGCACTTCTACGCGGCGGTCCTCGACTTACGGGTCGTTCGCCGCGACGAGGCGCGAGGCAGCGTGTGGCTCGACGCGGGCGGAGCCGTGCTCATGCTCGAGCGTGCAGCAGCAGGCGAGCCGCCGGTGCCCGCGGGCACGATGGATCTCGTGGCGTTCGCCGTCGACGACAAGGAGGCCTGGCGCGACCGGGTCGCGGTCGAGGCCGAGACCGAGCACACGCTGTACTTCCGCGATCCCGACGGGCGCCGGTCGCAGTCAGCAGCTACCCGTTCCGGTGAGGCACGTGCACGGCGTGGTCGCGCGCGAAGGTTGCCGCTTCGTCGTACCCGGCGTCGGCGTGACGGATGACGCCCATCCCAGGGTCGGTCGTCAGCACGCGTTCGAGTCGCTTCGCGGCTTCCGGCGTGCCGTCGGCCACGACCACCATGCCGGCGTGGAGGCTCATGCCCATGCCCACACCTCCGCCGTGATGGAAGCTGACCCAGCTGGCGCCCGCCGCCGTGTTCACCATCGCGTTGAGCAGCGCCCAGTCGGCGATGGCGTCCGATCCGTCCTTCATGCCCTCGGTCTCTCGGTTCGGTGAGGCGACGCTCCCGCAATCGAGGTGATCACGCCCGATGACGATGGGCGCCTTGACCTTGCCGCTGCGAACGAGCTCGTTGAACGCGAGCCCCACCTTCGCGCGATCCCCGTACCCGAGCCAGCAGATGCGGGACGGCAGTCCCTGGAACTTCACCCGCTCGCGCGCGAGGGTGATCCAGCGCCGCAGGTCGGCGTCGTTCGGAACGGCCGCGAGCACCGCGTCGTCGGTTGCCGCGATGTCCGCCGGATCGCCGCTCAGCGCGACCCACCGGAACGGGCCCTTGCCGACGCAGAAGAGAGGCCGGATGTACGCCGGCACGAACCCCGGGATGTCGAAGGCGTTTTCGCACCCGGCCTCCTTCGCGCAGGCGCGGATGTTGTTACCGTAGTCGAAGACCTCGGCGCCGCGCGCCTTCATCCAGAGCATCGCCGTGACCTCCTCGGCCATGCTCGCCTTGGC
This sequence comes from Polyangiaceae bacterium, assembly GCA_036393165.1. GTDB lineage: Bacteria > Myxococcota_A > Polyangia > Polyangiales > Polyangiaceae > Palsa-1150. The sequence continues at coordinate 22,235 of DASVWO010000126.1, forward strand.
GCGCTCGACGTAGCCCGCGGGATCTTCGGCTCGGAGCTCGGCGGCTTCTTGCAGCGACAGACCGAGGGGGACGTAGCCGTTGAGCGGGTCGTGCGCGGCGGTCTGCTCGGTCACCAGATCGGGCACGATCTTGCGGCGCACGAGCTCGGGGAACACCTCGGCCGCGTTGGCGCACATCGCGATGCTGACGGGACGGCCCTCGCCGCGGGCCGCTTCGAGACGCGCGAGCGCCGCGTCGACGTCGTCGATGCGCACGTCGACGTAGCGCGTGGCCAGACGCTTCTCGATGCGCGACGGATCGACCTCGATCGCGAGGCAGCTGATGCCGGCCATCGTCGCCGCGAGCGGCTGCGCGCCGCCCATGCCGCCGAGACCCGCCGTGAGCACCCAAGGCTGGGCGTCGCGCTTCGTCCTCTCCGCGTATGCTCTGCGCGCCGCGACGAAGGTTTCGTACGTCCCCTGCAAGATGCCCTGCGTGCCGATGTAGATCCACGACCCGGCGGTCATCTGCCCGAACATCGTGAGCCCCATCGCCTCGAGGCGCCGGAACTCGTCCCAGGTCGCCCAGTGAGGGACGAGGTTCGAGTTCGCGATGAGCACGCGTGGGGCGTCCGGGTGCGTCCGGAACTTCCCGACGGCCTTGCCCGACTGCACCAGCAGTGTTTCGTCGCCGCCGAGCGCACGGAGCTCGCGGACGATGACGTCGAAGCACTGCCAGTTGCGCGCGGCCTTTCCGGTGCCGCCGTAGACGACGAGATCCTGGGGACGCTCGGCGACCTCCGGGTCCAGGTTGTTGTGGAGCATGCGGAGCGCCGCCTCCTGGATCCATCCCTTGCAGGAGAGCTCGGCGCCGCGCGGAGCGTGAAGCACTCGGGGCGACGACATGCGCCCTGGCGTAGCACAGAGCTACCGGGGGCGGCGCCCGCGAGTCTCGTGACCTAGCGCTTCCAGAGAAACAGGGCGACGCCACCGGCGAGGAGCACGATGGCGACGAGGAACGCCAGCACCCTCGGGTCGTTGCGACGTTCGCGTGTGCGGCGTCCGGAGACTTCGCTCGTCTGCGCCTCGTCGACGACAGGGGCCTCGGCCTGACGTGACCGCGCGACCAGGATCGGCTGCTCCCTCCGCGGCCGCTGAACCTTCTGCTTCTGCTTCCCTCTCGCGACGGATGCACGCGCCTTGCGACGCTCGGCCTTCGCGGCAGCCTTGGCGCGCAGCTTCTCCTTCCGCTGGGCAGCACGTGCCGCTCTCGCCTCGCGCTCCTCCGGCGTCAGGCCGCGCCACTCGCGCTCGCGCTCCTCGGGGCTCTTGGCCGCGTCGACCTCGTCCCAGCCCGCGTCGAGATCGGCGTCGTCCGCATCCGCGGCTTCGTCTTCGCTTTCGTCGTCCTCCCAGCCGGCATCGATCGCGTCGACGGCCGTGTCGGGGGCTTCTCCGTTCTTGATGGGCACCTGGGACTCCCGGCCCATCGTATGCGAGGGCCCTGCGGTTCGCGAGCGCGCGCGGGATCAGCGTCCGGCGCCGAGCAGGAATGCGAGGGTTCCGGGAAGGCGCTGCGCCCAGTAGATCTCGCTGTGCTGCCCACCCGCTTGCACGAGGTAATCGAGCGTCGACCCCTGCGCATAGCCGATGGCCTTGTACCCGGTCGCGAGGCTCGCGGTGTCCGTCACGTCGTCGTTCGACGGGCCCGAGTCGCCACTGTCGAGGTAGACGCGAACGGGCCGCGGCGTCGCGGGCGTCATTCCCACTTCGGTGACGAGCCAGTCGCTGTCCCACCAGGTGGACGGGGAGAGGGCGCCCACCAGTCCGAAGACGTCGGCGTGCTTCACACCTGCATACGCCGTGATGAGTCCCCCCAGGGAAGAGCCGACCATGGTCGTGTGCTCGCGGTCCGGCAGCGTGCGCATCGTGGCGTCGATCTGCGGCTTGAGCTCCTGGATGACCATCTGCAGGTACTGCTCTCCGTTGCCGCCCGGAGGGCTCTGCGTCGTGTCGGGCACCGGCGTGTACTCGGACATGCGGTCGGCGGTGTTGTCGATGCCGATGACGATGGCCTCCGCGATCGACCCGTCCATGGCCGCCGCGTCCATCGTCTGCTGCACCTGCCAGGTGTTGCCCGCGAACGAGGCGCTCGGATCGAACAGGTTCTGGCCGTCGTGCATATACACGACGGGCATCGAGGCGAGGGTGTTCTCGATGTACGTCGGCGGCTCGTAGACGTAGACGCCGCGCGTGTTGCCGAGGATCTTCGACGTGAACTGGAAGGCGAGCGACCACGTGCCGGCGACCTGCGTGAAGCGCGGGTAGACGTCGACGGTCGTGCCGGGGGTCGCGTTGTAGTTCGGGCCGAGAGACCAGGTCGTGTCGTCGAGCAGCGGCTTGAACTGGAAGGGCGCGGTGATGGCGGTCGTCGAGATGCTCCACGTGCCGCTCGGGCCTGCGGTCATCTTGGCGCCTGCATTCCACGACCAGGGTGACGCCGAGGCGCGCACGCTGATCGAGTGGCTCCCCGCCGGATAGTGCACGCGCAGCGTGGTGACGGGAGGACCCGACGGAGGCGCATCTCCGTGCGCATCCGCGATGGAGCCCGCATCCTCGTGCCCCGATGCATCGGTCATCCCGCCTGCATCGACGGTCGAGGCGCCGCCCTCCGGCCACCCGGGCGACGTACCGTGCTCCCCGCCCCCGCCGGAGCCGGGCGCCGACGAGCAGGCAGCGAGCGCCGCCAGCAGGAAGGCCCCCGGGCAAGGTCGAAGACGCATGGTCGAAGGCGCACGGTGGGCCGGGCCCCGTCCGCGGTCAACCCATTTCGTCACTCTGACTTGAGCTACTGAAACCGCAGCGCAATCGTCCAGTCACTGGCCCACGGGCTGCGGCATGCCCTGGGGAGGCTGGTTCGGAGGAACCTCGTAGGGCGTCTCGCACCGGCACACCTGGCAGCCGCGCGCCGGGTCCGTCGAGCAGACCGTGCCCGACATGCACGTG
>DASVWO010000127.1:0-5754 GCA_036393165.1 Polyangiaceae bacterium
GCGATCGCCGAGCGGCGCGTCGTCGGCCACCGCCGCGAGCGCGTCCTTCTGCGCCGGCACGCTCTCGCCGGTGAGCGCGCTCTCCTCGACCGCGAGGTTCACCGTCTGGAGCAGCCGCGCGTCCGCCGGCACGGCGTCGCCCGCCTCGAGCTCGAGGATGTCCCCGGTGACGAGCACCGACGCGGCGACGATCTTCACCTCGTTGCCGCGCCGCACGCGCGCGTTGGGCGTCTGCATCTTCTCGAGCGCCGCCAGCGCCGCCTCGGCACGCCGCTCCTGGTAGAAGCCGAGCAGCGCGTTCAGCACGACGATGAGGAGGATCGCCGTGGCGTCGCCGAACCGGACCATCGCCGGCTCCTCGGTGCGGCTCGCGCCGTCGATGATCGCGATGATCGCCGCCGCCAGCAGCGTGAGCACGATGGGGTTGGCGAACTGCCCGAGGAGCTGCTTGATGGGGCTCTTGCCGACGGGCTTCGGAAGCTCGTTCGGTCCGTCGCGCTTCAGCCGCGCCGCCGCCTCGATCTCGGTCAACCCGTGCGCCGGGTCCGTTGCGAGTCTCGTCAGCAGCGCCTCGGGCGGCTCGACGTGCACCGGCGCCGTCTGCGACGCGGGCACGGGCTGGCGAGCCTCTGCGATGGGAGTCGCGGCGGCCACGGGGACTAACCCGTTGGTATCACGAACTTCCCGGGTCCGTGGGCGCGTGAGGACCCGAGCGTCGTGAGGTCGAGCAAGAGCGTCTTGATCGCGATGAGGAGCCTCTTGTGGTCGATCAAGACCGTCTTGATCGCACTTTGGTACATGGACACTGGATCAAGATCGTCTTGATCGACCTTTCGATCCAGGGACGGCGGATCAAGACCGTCTCGATCGCGATCAAGACGATCTTGATCGACCTAGCGCCCGGCCTTGCGCTTCTCTTCCTGCTGCTGCTCCGCTTCCATCTCCTCGAGCGCCGCCGCGAGCTCCGCCTGCTCGCTCTCGGCCGCCGGCGCCGGAGCCTCGACGCGCGCCTGCACCGGCTCGGCCGGGGCCTTCGCCTCCTCCGGCGGGAGCATCCCCATCTTGCGCTTCAGCGCCACGAGGTCCTCGTCGGCGCTGTGGGTGCGCTCGAGGTTCTGGAACTGCGACGCGAGCGTGTCGCCGCTGTACTCCTCGGCGAGCTCGCCCTGCGCCTCCGCCTCGGCCTCGATCTGGTCGATCTTCTGCGACATGCGCTCGAACGTCTCGAACGCGCTCTGGTCGCGCAGCCCGCTCATCGTGTCCTGGATGGCCTTCTGGGCCTCCGCGCGCTTCTTCCGCGCGATGAGCACGTTCTTCTTGCGCTTCGCCTCCTCGATCTTGTCGTTCAGCAGGCGCAGCGCCTTCTTCAGCTGATCGACCGCCGTCTTCTGCTTGGTCCACTGCTCCTTGAACGTGGTCGCCAGCTCGTCGTGCTCGCGCTTGCGGGCGAGCGCCTCCTTCGCGAGCTCCTCGTTGCCCGCGCGCAGCGCCATCATCGCGCGCCGTTCCCACTCGGCGCTGTTGGCCGCCTCCTGCTCGAACTGCTTCGCGAGGCGCTTCTCGTCGGCGATCGACGCGGCCACCTGCTTCTTGGCCTCGACGAGCTGGTTGTTCATGTCGAGGACGACCTGGTTCAGCATCTTCTCGGGGTCCTCCGAGCGGCTGATCAGGTCGTTGAGGTTGCTGCGAATGAGCTGCGCGAGCCTGCTGAAGATGCCCATGTTCTGTTCTCAGCTTCCCTTCTTCAGGCCTTTGAGCTGCTGCGAGAGGGCGACGTCGATCTCGTCGAGCGTCGCCTGCAGCTCGTTGAAGTCCAGGTTCTCGAGCTCCAGCGCGCTCGACAGGACGATGTGCCCGTCGTCGAGGCCGTAGCTGGCGTGCACCAGCTGCTTCGCGTTCAGCTCCAGGAGCTGCTTGAAGAGCCCCGGCTGGTCCGCGGCGTCCTTGGCGTCGCCGATGTTCACACGTACGACCACCAGGGGTGGGGCCACCCTCATGGCCACGGGCGGCTTGTCGGCGGCCGCTTCCACGAGGAAGGTGCCGGGTTGGCCCTCGACGGTCCGAAACCGCCGATTCAGGCGCAGAAGATAGGCCTCGACGTCCTTCTCGGTTCGCATGGGATCCGCAGGGTAAACGTGGGAACAGCCGGGCTCAATCCCGCCCAAACCTGCTAGCATTCAGGCCGGGATGTCGCACGAGCCGGGGTCCCTCCTGGGGACGACGCTGGGGGGCGTCTACAAGATGCGGCGTCTCATCGGCTCGGGCGGGATGGGAGAGGTGTACGCGGCCGACAGCCGGAGCGGCGAGAAGGTCGCCATCAAGGTGCTCCACGAGAAGGCGATGCAGGACAGGGACCTGGTCGCCCGCTTCCACCGCGAGGCGGCCATCGCCGCCACCATCAAGTCGCCGCACATCGCCAACATCCTCGGCGCCGGCAAGGACCGCGACGGGCGGCTCTGGATCGCCTTCGAGCTCCTGAGCGGGGAGGGGCTCGACGAGCGCCTGCGCCGCGAGCAGTACCTCTCGTTCGCCGAGGTCGCGCCCATCGTGGACGACGCGCTGCAGGGGCTCGCCGCCGCGCACCACGCGGGCGTCGTGCACCGGGACATCAAGCCGGCCAACCTGTTCCTCGAGAAGCGGCGCCTCACGGCGCGCGAGATCGCGAACGACGAGAGCGAGGAGCGCACGCGCATCCTCGACTTCGGCGTGAGCAAGCTGCGCAGCCCCAAGGGGCAGAAGAGCGAGCCGTCGCTCACGGCGTTCGACGCGACGCTCGGCAGCTTCGCCTACATGGCGCCCGAGCAGGTGCGCGGCAGCGCGCGCGTCGACGAGCGGGCGGACCTCTATGCCCTCGGAGCCGTGGCGTTTCGCGCGCTCAGCGGGAGGCTCCCGTTCGAGGGGCAGAACGCGCTCACGCTCATCGCGCTGAAGCTCGACCGCGAGCCGCCCACGCTCTCGTCGACGACGGGCGACGCCTGGCCGGGGGGCATCGAGCGCTGGCTCGCGAAGATCATGGCGCGCGACCGCGAGAAGCGATTCGCCAACGCGCCGGAGGCCCTCTCGGCGTGGCGCAAGGTATGCCGCCAGATGGGCAACGCGCCGAGGCGCCGCCCGCGCACGCTGCCCGTGCGCGAGGAGCGCACCGACGTGACCGCGCGCACCTTCACGGGCATCTCGAGCGTGTCGAAGGTGGGCAGCAGGCCCTGAGTCCAGAGGCGATGCGATAGCTCAAGGGGCTGCACAAACCCGTTGCGCAGCGGCCGATCGCCGCCAATAGTCCGCGGGATCATGCAGAGGCGCTTTCTCTTGGCTTCCGTCCCGCTCGCGCTGGGCGCCGTCCTCGCCGCGGGAGCGGGGGCTTGCGGCAGCAGCAAGGCGGTGTCCTCCGGCGGCCCCCCCGACGCGTCGGATGCTGCCTCCGACGCCCCCGAGGAGTTCACGTCGGGCGACGCCGCCGCCGTCGACGTGTCGCCGCCGCCCGATGCGAGCGGCTACGTGTGCTGGATCCCCAACGCGGGCGACAAGACGCAGGGCCTGACCGACCCGGTGCTGCTCTGCACGCAGGACCAGGTGCTCGGCTTCGTCCTCCAGTACGCCTACGTGAAGGGCACCGGCGTCATGTCGAGCTGGAGCTCGACGCCGCCCAACTACGCGGCGGGGACGACGCACGACTGGCGCGACGACCTCGGGCTCGCCGCGGCCATCGGGGACTTCCACTGCAGCGCCGGCTACTACGGCAGCACCGTCGACATCGCGAAGTACGATTCGACGCTCGTCGACCTGCACACGATCCTGCCCGGCGAGATCTCGAAGGCGAACCAGAGCTACGACGGGGCGCTGTACTACCGCCTGCGCAGCGCGGGGCTCGCGTTCACCTATGCGATGGACAGCGACGACGCGATGACGCTCGCTGCGGCGGCCGACGCGTGGGCCGCCAACGTGATGACGAGCTTCACGACGACGGTGACGCCGCCTGCGACCGGAGGCAACGGCGACGGGGGCGCGGCCGACGGATCGGCTCCGCCCGCTCCGGTCGCGCTCATCGGCCAGCCCAAGGGCAACGGCACGGTGCAGTACGCGCCGGCGCAGTCGATCATGGCGGCCGCGGCGCTGCTCGACATGGCGCGCGTGCACGCGAACGACCCCGACGGGGGCGCCGCCGTCCCCACCTGGATCGCCACGGCCGAGGGGACCCTGAGCTACGTGTGGAACCGCGCGCGCGACCCGATGTCGGGGCTCTTCTACCAGTCGCTGATCACCAGCTCCGACCCCGGTCACGACGCGCTCGCCCCGGGCGGCACGCCGACGAGCGACGCGCTTCTCACCGACGTTCAAGGCGCCGCGGTCCTCGGTCTGTCGCGGGCCATGCGCGCCCTCGGCGCGTCGGTCATCCCGGACGGCGGGTCGCAGCCGCCGTTGCCGTACGCGGGCTGGGCGAACCAGATCGTCGGCGCGATGACGGCGTCGAACCTGTTCCACGGGACCTACCCGCCCTCGCTGTGCACGGGCTGTCAGCCGGGCATCGAGCCGCCGGCGCCGCCCGGCGCGTTCATGGAGGGCTACGTGCCGTCGCTCTCGATGGTCATGCCGAACCAGACCGTCGCCGGCAACGCGTACCTGCTGGGCGGTTTCGGATTCACCACCGCCATCGAGGCGACGCCGGTCGCCGGCTGCCAGAACGACCCCAACCTGAACGCGGTCTCCTGCAACTTCGAGAACGCCGGGATCCGCTCGGCCCTCGACGAGATGCCGCCCGACCCCATGGCCAGCATGATCTGGCCCGCCCACTCGAGCTTCCTGTCCGTCGTGACCGACCAGAACGGGGACGTCATCCAGCAGGCGTACCTTTCCGCCGTCTCGAAGGTGTGGGGCTTCGCCCAGGCCTTCTCGACGACCGGCGGCACCGACGCCGGCGCCGGCGCCGGCCTGGAGCCGGGCGCCAGCGACTACAGCACCGCCGCCAATCTCGCGATGATCGAGGGGCTCACGGAGCTCTGGGTGACGCGCCCCAACGCCCCGCCGTGCGCCTACTGAACTTCCAGCGCTGCGCCGGAGCGTGATACTAGTTCTTTCGTGGATTCGACCATCGCCACGAGGGCCCGGATCGAGGTCCGCGGGGGCAAGCTCACGGTCGCCAAGGGCGCCGGGTCCAAGAAGGAGCTCGATGTAGGCACCGACACCGTCGTGGTCGGCCGCAACGAGGCCTGCGACCTGGTGCTCGACGACCGCAAGGTCAGCGCCGTCCACATGGAGCTGGTGGCCACCGAGAAGGGGGTGCGCGTGCGCGACCTCGGCTCGCGCAACGGCACCCACATAGGCGACACCCGCATCGCCGAGGTCTACCTCGTCAAGCACACCTTCGTGTCGCTCGGCGACTCGATGGTCGAGTTCACCCCCTCGGGCCCGAGCGAGGTCGACGTGCCCGACCTCGGCGGCTTCGGTCCGCTCGTCGGGCAGAGCCCCGGGATGCGCGCCGTCTTCGAGCGCCTCAAGAAGGCCGCGCCGACCGACCTCACGGTGCTCATCGGCGGCGAGACCGGAAGCGGCAAGGAGCTCGTGGCGCAGGCGATCCACGAGGCGAGCAACCGGGCGCACAAGCCGTTCATCGTCGTCGACTGCGGCGCCATCCCGGCCACCCTCGCCGAGAGCGCCCTCTTCGGGCACGAGCGCGGGTCGTTCACCGGCGCCGTCGACAAGCGCGTCTCGCCCTTCGTCGAGGCCGACGGGGGAACGATCTTCCTCGACGAGCTCGGA
>DASVWO010000128.1:0-18434 GCA_036393165.1 Polyangiaceae bacterium
CCGTCGAGCCACGAGCCGTCGGCGCCCGCGTCGGCGATCGCGTCGCTCGCGGCATCGGCCGGCGCGTCGGTCGCCGCATCGGGCGCGCCGCCGTCGCGCTGCTGCCGCGCCGCTTGCCTCGCGGCCTCGGCGAACTTGTCGATCTGCTCTTGCGCCTTCGGCTCCGGCTCGGCCGGTTGCGGCGGCGGCGGTGGCGGCGGCTCGTCGACGCCCTCGAGCACGTCGATCGGGATCGCCGCCTCGCCCTCGACGTCGTTCACCTCGAATCCGTGCGGCAGGTCGAACGGCACGACCGCGCAGTGCGCGAGCCCCGAGACGACCAGCGACGCGCCGAGCGCGAGCCGCACCGGCCAGTGCGCCCAGAACCGCTCGGGCCCCGTCCGCGGCCCCCGATCGCGTCGCGGCGTGGCGTGCGGAGCGGTGGGCGCCCCCTGGGCGGCCCCCTCCCCCAGCGACGTGCGGCTCGACGGCTCAGCCACGCATGCTCCTTACAATGAGACGGCCGCCGACGCCGGCCTGTTCCCTTTTGCGTTCCCTTCCGTGGAATTCCCCTGGCCGTGCCGAGCGTTGCCCATTGTCAGAGAAGTGGTTCGACAGCCCCCCACCGCGTTAGTAGATACCCCGCAGCTTCCCATGTCTCGTCGCCGTGCGATCGCCTTTGCGCTGACGCCGCTCGTTCTGTGGGCGTGCAGCGAGACGCGCGCGACGTCCTCGTCGACGGCCCCGCAGGCGCCTGGCTCGGCGAGCGCGACCGCACCGGGCGCGTCCGCGGCCGGGAGCGCCTCAGCCGTGGCGTCCGCCTCCGCGCCCGACGCGGGGCCCTACGAGGGGCCGTGGATCGGCGCGACGGTCCTGCAGGCGCCCATCTTCAGTGAGATGGCGTACCCGTCGGACAAGAAAGAGAACACGGTGCTGCGCCTCGGGTACCTGCGCTACGGCGAGAAGGCGCCGGTCATCCCCGAGCCTCACAAGAAGAGCAACTGCTCCGAGGGTTGGTACGAGCTGCTCGCCGGCGGCTTCGTGTGCGGCAAGTACACGACGCTCGACATGGACCACCCGAAGATCAAGAACGTGAAGGCGCCGGACCTCGCCGGGCCGCTGCCCTACGTGTACGGCGTCAACGTGTCGAACGGCACGCCGCTCTACCGCCAGGTACCGTCGCACGAGGAGCGCCTGAAGCTCGAGCCGTGGCTCTCGCGACCGAAGAAGGCAAAGACGCTCGACGAGGACAACCCGTACGCCACGGCGTCGACGACCGGCGCGGGCGGGAGCGTCGACGCGGGCGCCGGCGCGGCGCCGTCTGCGACGAGCAGCGACGACTCGGACACGCCGTGGTGGCAGAAGGACGCGCCCGACGGCGGCCCGCCCACGGTGACGCTCGAGGACCTTCAGGAGGACGACGGACCGATCGCGCGCCGCATGGTCAAGGGGTTCTTCCTCTCGCTCGACCACCAGTTCGGCGCGGGCGGCACGATGTGGTGGAAGACCGAGGTCGGCCTCGTCGCGCCCGCCGATCGCATCTTCGTCAGCAAGCCGGTCACCGACTACCACGGCGTGTGGCTCGGCGTGGACAACGGAACCTTCGCGACGAAGGACGTCGCATCGCGGCGCATCGACAAGCTGCCCGTCGGCTTCATCCTCAACGGGCGCGCGCGCAAGTGGACGCTCGACGCGGACCACAAGCACGCGACGCAGGCCGAGGGCGAGCTCGATCGCTTCCAGGCCATCGGGCTCACGGGCAACACCGCGACGGTCGGCGGCACGAACTTCTGGGAGACCGACGAGGGCTGGTGGATGAAGGCCGTCGACGGCACCAAGACCGAGCCCGGCAATCCGCCCGAGGGCCTCGGCGAGCACGAGAAGTGGATCGACGTGAACCAGCGCCGCGAGACGCTCGTGGCGTTCGAGGGCGCGACGCCCGTCTTCGTCACCATCGTGTCGAGCGGGCGCAACGAGCACGAGACGCCGGTCGGCAGCTTCCACATCCGCGAGAAGCACATCGCGGCGACGATGGACGGCGACGCCGACATCGCGAGCGACGGGCCGTACTCGATCGAGGACGTGCCGTACATCCAGTACTTCAACGGCGGCTACGCGCTGCACGGCGCCTTCTGGCACGCCGAGTTCGGGCACGTGAAGAGCCACGGCTGCGTGAACCTCGCGCCATGGGATGCGAAGAATCTCTTCGGCTGGACCGACCCGCAGCTACCCGAGGGATGGCACGCGGTGGTCGCGACGAAGGAGCATCCGGGGACGCGCGTCGTCGTGCACGAGCGCGGTCCCGGCACGTGTCAGGGCCCCAAGCTCGACGCGTGCGAGAAGTAGCTCGGATGTAGGTCCAGACTGGCAGGTCCAGTGACCGCCTGATGGCAACTGACCGCGGTATTTCAGTCGCGACCAGACGCGAGTTACCTCAGCAATCACGGAGTTGGCCACGCTGGAATGACGCCTGCTAGCGTCCGGCGCATGTCTCTTCGCCGAACCGCGCTCGTCGTGTGGGTGGCTGCTCTCGTCGCACTGGGAACAGGCAGCACGTTCATCGCCTGTGGAAGCAGCAACAAGACCACGGGGAACGGAAACGAAGACGGCGGCGACGCCACGTCCTCGAGCAGCAGCGGTGGCAGCGGCAGCGGGAGCAGCAGCGGCATCGGCCCGATGGACGGGAGCATCACCCCGCCCATCTTCGGCGACGGTGGATGCACCGCGTTCGGCAAGGCGTGCACCTCCAACGCGGCGTGCTGCAGCGGCGACTGCAACAAGGGCGTCTGCGACTTCCCCGCGTGCACGTCGGACGGCCTCGCGTGCACCGCGAGCAACCAGTGCTGCAGCGGCACGTGCACGGCCGGCAAGTGCGCCTCGCTCAACCCGATGTGCAAGACGCTCGGCAACGCCTGCACCTCCGGCAGCGATTGCTGCTCGGGTCTCTGCACGGGCGGCGTGTGCCAGCCGTCGTCCTTCTGCGGACAGCAAGGCGACACGTGCCACACGGGTGCGGACTGCTGCGGCGGGACGTGCAACGTCGCGTCGGGCCAGACGCTCGGCACGTGCGGCGCACCGCCCACGGGTTCCGCGAACTGCCAGATGCCCGACGGCGTGCTCTGCGCGGGAACGACCGCCGACGGCGGCGTCGTCATCCAGGACGGCGGCATCCCCTCGTGCGGCGGCGGTTGCTGCAGCCGCTCTTGCGCGCCCTGGGGCCCGACGGGCGTGCTCGTCTGCCAGCCGGCCACGGGCTGCCACACCATCGGCGACCTGTGCACGAAGGACCAGGACTGCTGCGGCGCCATGGGCGTCCCCAGCCCGCCCGCTCCGAACGGCATGTTCGTGACGTGCCAGATCAACAGCGGCGCCACCATCGGCATCTGCTCGCTCTCGGGACGCAGCTGCGAGCCGAACGGCGCCGTCTGCAAGCTGAAGACGCAGTCGTGCAACTCGACGTGCGATTGCTGCGCGGGCAACTGCGAGACGATGGACACGTGCAAGCAGGACAACGACGGCGTGCCTCGCTGCGCCAACGCGCAGTGCGGCGACGCAGGCGCCGGGTGCGCCTCGAGCGCTGACTGCTGCAACGGTGCGCCGTGCGTGCCCAACCCGAACGGGATGCCGCCGTACGTCTGCTACACGGGCCTGTGCGTCGCCTGCGGCGGCGGGTGCACGACGAACTCGGACTGCTGCCCCGGCGCCTCGTGCCTCATCGCCAACGGCAGCGCCCAGGGCACGTGCGGTCCGTGCGGGAGCGGCTCGTCGAGCGGCGGCAGCTCCGGATCGAGCAGCGGCTCCTCGGGCAGCTCGTCGGGAGGAAGCTCCTCGGGCGGGCCGGACGCCGGCTGCGCACTCTACGGCCAGGTCTGCACCACGTCGGCGAACTGCTGCAACGGCATCCCCTGCACGATGGGCCGCTGCGTCGAACCGATCCAGTGATCTCCTGAGCCCGACCTTGACGGGACGCGCAGTGTCCGGCAGACACTGCAGCGTTCCGTCATGGAGGACCAGCTCACCGCCCACCTCGACCGCGGGTGGGACCTCGCCCACAAGGGCGACGGCCCCGGCGCGAGCGCGTGCGCGCAGCGGGCGCTAGAGATCGATCCGCAATCGCCCGAGGTGCACAACCTGATGGGCTACGCGGCGGCGCTCGAGGGCGACGCCGACGACGCGCTGGATCACTACAGGCAGGCCATCGCGCTCGACGAGACCTACTTCGAGGCGATGCTCAACGCCGCCGAGCTGCTCATCGCGCCGATCGGAGACTTCGACGGCGCCATCGGGCAGATCGAAGAGGCGCTCGACTACGCCGAGACGGACGAGGAAGTGGCCGACTGCATCCTGCTCAAGGTGGATGCCCTGATGGCCAAGAACGACCAGGAGGAGGCCAAGCGCGCGATGAAGATGCTGCCGGACGGGCCGTTCAACGGGCCCACCTACCTCTTTCTCATCGGACGCGCGTGGTACGAGCTGGGCGAGATCGACAAGGCGGCGCCGCTCATCGAGCAAGCCGCGAAGGTCGACCCGGCGAGCTCCGACGCGCAGTACTACCTCGGCCTGGTGCGCGACGAGCAGGGCGACGGGCGGGCGGCCACCGAGGCGCTGCTCCGGTCGCGCGCGCTCGACGCGAACCGGCCGGCTCCGCCGTGGTCGCCGGGTCCCGAGGCGTTCGCGACCATCGTGAAGACGGTGATCGAGCGGCTGGACCTCGTGCTCGCCCGCTACGTGCGCGAGGCGGAAGTGTACGTCGTGGACCTGCCCGGAGCCGAGCTCGTGGTCGACGGGGTCGACCCGCGGGCGCTCCTCGTGCTCGACGCGCCGCCGGTGCAGGACGGGGTGGGCATCGCGCGCGTGCGCGTCTTCGTCTACCAGCGCAACGTGGAGCGCGCGGCCGGGGCGCTCGAGGGCATCGACCGGGAGCTCTCGGCGGCACTCGAGCGCGAGGTCACGGCGGTGTTCCTGGAAGGCCAGAAGCCGGACAAGGAAGCGCTGAACTAGGCGCCCGCGCCTGCAGCTCGACCGAGGCCGCCGCCCAGAAGCGCTGCGCCGGATCGCTCTCGGCGCAGAGGCGGCCCGAGGCGACCGGCACGATGGGGCGCGACAGCAGGTAGAGCCCCGGCAGCGAGAGCACCGTGCGCGTGAGCGCGAGGCCCATGTAGGACGCGGGGCTCCGCTCGAAGACGGCGGCCGGTGCGTTCACCCGGCGCAGGGCCCACGCCCATAGGCGCCCGTAGACGCGCAGGGGCCACCACCACCAGCCGCGTGCGAAGCGCGCGTTGAACGAGCGCACCATGGCCGGGGGCGCCGCCTGCTTGTCGTCGGCCCACGCGTGCGCGCTCTTGGACGCGGTGAAGACGCCCACCCAGTACCAGGCCCAGAGCGTCACCGCCGCCGTGAACGCCCACGCGCCGACGACGGGCACCAGCCGCAGGAGCGCGAGCACCGGGATGCCGGACGCGAAGACGACGTAGCCGCGGATCTTGCGCCGGAACTTCTTGAAGAGCCAACGCACGCTGAACGTGATGCGCCGCCGCGGCGGCTCCGGGGTCTCCGGCGCGATGCCGGCGAGCCGCGAGACGTGGAACGAGAGCCAGTCGTCCCAGGCCCGCGTGAAGAACACGGCGACGGCCTCGATGGCCGAGAGGAGCGCGATCACCGCGACGACCCTCGCCCATCCGCGCACGACGGCGGCCTCGACACGCCCGAGCCGCGTGGGCGGTGGCGCGGCCGGCGTCGGCGGCGGCGACGCGCTCGCGGCTCCCTTGCCCGAGTGCTGCACGGGGATCTCGACCCCGAAGACGACCGCCTTGTCGTCCTGCTGCTGCTTGCCATCGAGGTGCACGTGCACGCCTGGCACGTCGACGTTCACCGGGTTCTGCACGCCGTCGTCGCTGACGACCACGCCCTTGGGCGCCTCGTCCTCCTTGGGGCGGCCGCTGCCTGACGCGAGCATCAGCGCTCCCACGAGCACCACGAGCAGGGCGCGCACCGCCGCGAGCTTGAGGAAGGGCCCGCGCAGCTCGCGGTCGCGCATCACCGCGACGCCGATCGAGAGCGGCAGCGCCATGCCGTGGACGAACGTCCCGCGCGTGGGATGCGCTGCGGCGGGCAGCGCGCCTCCGCGAAACGCCTCCCGATGCACGCGCAGCGCGTCGCGCTCGCGATCGACCGCCGTCCTCGCGTCCAATCGAGAGGAGCGTACAGGCCGCGGCGCCGTCAGTGCCAGTTGCCCAGGCCGATGCCCGCGTTCTGGTAGCGCGGGGCGAGATCCACGAAGAGCCCGATCTTCCAGGTGGCCTCGGGAAGGAGGCCCCAGAACTCGAGCGGGAAGAGCCGGACGTCGGCGCCGAAGGTGAAGTGCTGGCGCGCGCTGCCGCCGCCGTAGCGCGAGGGCTCCACGTAGGTGCCCGCGCGCAGCATCATGCGATCGCGGAGCGGCTCTCCCTCGATGCCGAGGCGCGGCGTGACCGTCGGCTGCTGGCCCACGCGCTCGAGGCGCTGGTCGAGGAAACCCTCGACCGAGATCGCGTCGGCGCTCGGCCCGGTGACCAGCGCGCTCGCGAGCAGCAGGATCTTCTCGCGCGGCCAGTTCGCGTAGCGGGCCTTGCGCACGGCGCGAAGCGCGGCGCTCGTCTCGCGCAGGTGCTCCTCCTCGAGCTTGCGCAGGGCGCGCTCCTGCGTCTCCTGCTCGGCGCGCTTGGCGGCGCGCTCGCTCGGCGGCGTGAGCGCCATCTCGACGGCGTAGTCGAGAGCGCGCTTGTCGCGGTCGCGCTCGATCTCGCCGCGCAGCTCCGCCTCCTGCGCGCGCGGGTTCTCCCATCCCGGGTTGAGCGGACGCGGCCCGAGCTGGTACGCGAAGCCGACCTCCGCCTCCCAGGGCTCGACGATGTTCGTCGGCAGCACGAGCCCGCCGACGCTGTTGCCGCTGCCGACCACGCCGCCCGTGACGGGCGTGCGGAAGCTGGCGCCGATGCGCCACGGCTCCCCGGTGGGCATCAGGAGCGCGCCGACCTCCGGACCGAGGCCCGTCATCGTGAGCAGCGTGCCCGAGTTCCCCTGGAGGATCTGCATCGTGACGATGCGTGCGCCACTCCCGACCACGAGCTGCCCGTCGAGCAGACCGTACGCGGCGAGCGCCTTCCAGCGCCCGATCTGCATCGTGAGCGAGGAGCTCGAGGGCGACTGCGACGTCAGCTGGAACTGCTGCAGATCGCCCGTCGCCGCCACGCCGAGCCCCCCGAACTGAAGCGTCGCGCCGAAGCTCAGGTCGAGGAAGTCGCCGGCGCTCGCGTGCTTGGCGGGCAGGTTGGCATTGTCGCCGTGGTTGTCGAAGTCGGTGGTCGCGAACGCGCCGGGAAACGAGATGCCGACGCTCAGGTCGTAGTCGAACCACGTGGTGCTGTAGGGATCGCGCACCGCGGGCGCCGCCGAGTTGACCGCCGAGCCCTCGGTGTCCTCCGCAGACGCGATGTACGCGCCGCCCACGCCCATGACGTGGATCGGCGCGAGCAGGGGCCCCTGGTAGATCTCGATGTCGTACCCGGTGCCGCCGCGGATGCAGGGCCGGCCGGACGCGAAGGGATTGCACTGCGCGCGCGCCGGCGCCTCGCGCAGCGCGAGGCCCGTCAGGAACGCTGCCCCAGCAAGAAGCGCACGAGCGGCTCGGCGTCGACCTTCGCCGTCGACACCAGCGCGTCGAGCAGGCGGCGCCCGAGACGCGCGAGGTCCAGCAGCTGCGAGATCCTCTCGTGCTGCAGCTCGGCGCGCGCGCGCGCCGACGCGTCCGGCGCCGTCTTGCGGATCCGATCCAGCTGGCGCAGCGCTTCCTCGAACGCGTCGATGGCAGCGATGATCTCGCTCTTCTCGCGCTCGTTGAATACGCGGCTGATCATGCGCCAAAGCTGCACCTCGGCTGCGTAGAAGTCCTTGCGCTCCCCCTGGATCCAGACCTTGCGTACCACACCCCAGCGAGCGAGCTCCGAGAGCGTCATGCTCACCGCGCCGCTCGACAGCTTGAGCAGCTGCCGCAGGTCCTCGGCGCTCAGCGGGTCGGGCGACAGGTAGAGCACCGTCCAGACGCGCCCCATGTTGCGCTTGAAGCCCCAGAATTCGATGAGGCGGCCGACGACGTCGCTGACGGCGGCCTCGGAGGGCCAGAGGGTCCGCTGCTTCTCGCGCTTCGCCAAGCGGGGCCGATGTTACCGCACGCGCGCGGCCAGCTCGCCCGCGATCGACGCGAGCAGCTCGCGGGCGGGACCCTCGGGCACCGCGTCGAGCGCGGCGAGGGCTCGGTCGGTCTCGTCGCAGGCCATGTCGCGCACGGAGTCGCAGGCGCCAGAGTCACGCACGGCCTCGGCGACGCGTGCGGCTGCGCGCCGGTCCCCTGCCCTAGCCGCATCCACGTCGGGCGAGAGCGCGGGACGCGCCGCCACTGCGCGGATGAGGGGAAGCGTCAACTTGCCCTCGGCGAGGTCGCCGAGCAGCGCTTTGCCCGTCTCCCGCGGGTCGCCGGCGTAGTCGAGGACATCGTCGACGAGCTGGAAGGCGACGCCCACGCGGGCCCCGAAGTCGCCGAGCGCCGTGACCGCCGCGGCGGGAGCGCCCGCGATCGCGGCGCCCGCACGGCCGGCCCATGCGAAGAGGGACGCCGTCTTGTCGTGCACGATGCGGAAGTAGATTTCCTCGCGCACGTCGAGGGCGGCGCGCCCGCGAAGTTGCACCACTTCGCCGTCGACCAGGCGCCGCAGCGTCGCGAAGAGATCCGCCAGCGTCGCCGGGGGCGCCACGGCGGCCGTGCGCTCGAGCGCGTGCGTGAGCAGCAGATCGCCGGCGAGCACGCTCACGGCGTTGCCCCAGATGCGCCGCGACGTGGCCTTCCCGCGGCGCTCCTGCCCGTCGTCGATCACGTCGTCGTGCAGCAGGGTGGCCAGGTGGACCAGCTCCGCCACGACGGCCAGATCGCGCGCGGCCGCCGGGATGGCGCCGAAGCACGCCGCCGAGAGCAGGACCGTCAGCGGCCGCACGCGCTTGCCGCCGGCGTCGAGGAGATGGGCCGCAGAGTCGGTCGCCGGCGCCTGGCCCTCGCGCGTCAGCCGCGTCAGCTCGGCTTCGACGGCCGCCATGTCCCCGGCGAGCAGGGCGTGGACCTGCGCGATGCGCGCCTCGGCCCGTCCGCCCGCCCGTTCGGCGGTCGCGGCCTCGCGCAGGAGCGCGACGGAGGGGGCGGGCGACGGGATCGTCGTGTTCAAAAGAATTTGAAACTTATCTAGGGCACTGGCAGCCGGGGTCAAGGCTCGTCTATGACCCCCTCCGGATGGCCGAGCCCCAGGCGCAGGCGGACCCCACCGCAATCGCTCGCGCACGCCTGCGCGGCAAGCGCATCGCCCTGGGCGTCGTCATCACCGTGGCCGTCGTCTACATCGCCGCGAGCGCGGTCGACATCATCCCGGCCGTGTTCGGCGCCGTGCTGCACCCCCTGCCCTCCGCGGCGCCTGGAACGCCGGCCCGCGCCTGCGCCGAGGGCCTCCGCCGGCTCGTTTCCACCGCGGAAACAGCCGGTGACGACGAGGTGCAACCTGCCTGCGCGGCCTCTCGCGAGGGCCTCGACGCCTGGGCCGCCCTCGAGCGACTGCGGTCCGCCCAGCGCCAGCTGGCCCGCCCGTCGAGGGCCGGGGCCGGAGAGCAGAGCGGCGCGGATCAGGAGCTCCAGGAGCTCCGCCGCCAGGTCCTCGCGCACCTGCCCGCCGACTTGCGCTAAGAACATCGCCCGCCCATGACCGAGCCCGCCGCTGCCGCTCCTGCTCAACAGCCGGACCCCTCCGCGGCCGCGCCGACGTTCGACGTGCTTCCGCTCGGCCCCGAGGTGCGGCGGGCCATCGACGCCATGGGGTACCGGCACCCGACGCCGGTGCAGATGGCCGTCTTCGAGCCGACCGCCGAGGGGCGAAGCCTCGTCGTGCAGGCGCGCACGGGGACGGGCAAGACGGCCGCGTTCGGAATTCCCATCGTCGACCGCCTCGTGAAGCCGGCCGTCAAGGCGGTGCAGGCGCTCGTCCTGTGCCCCACGCGCGAGCTGGCCCTCCAGGTGTCCCGCGAGGTCGAGCTCATCGCCAAGGTGCGCGGCACGCAGATCGTGGCCATCTACGGCGGCGCCTCGATGTCGCGCCAGGTCGAGGCGCTCGAGGCCGGGGCGCAGATCGTGGTCGGCACCCCCGGGCGCGTGCTCGATCACCTGCGCCAGGGCACGCTCGATCCGGCGGGCATCCGCGTGCTCGTCCTCGACGAGGCCGACGAGATGCTCTCGATGGGCTTCGCCAAGGAGCTGAACGCGATCCTCGAGCGGCTCCCGAAGAACCGCCAGGGTCTCTTCTTCAGCGCGACGATCCCGCCGGACATCCAGCGCCTCGCCGACAAGCACCTGCGTGACGCGGAGCTCATCGCCCTCTCGAGCGACCAGGTCGGGGCGCTCGAGATCACGCACTACGTCTACCTCTGGCCCGGCGGCGACAAGGCGGGGCACCTCGTGCGCATCCTCGAGGTCGAGGATCCCGAGAGCGCCATCGTGTTCTGCAACACGCGCGACGAGACGCAGCGCGTGGCCGAGGCGCTGAAGAAGCGCGGATACGACGCCGACTGGCTGAACGGCGACCTCCCCCAGTCGGACCGCGAGCGCGTGATGAACGCGACCAAGGAGGGCAAGCTGCGCTTCCTCGTCGCGACCGACGTGGCGGCCCGCGGGATCGACATCTCGCACCTCACGCACGTCATCAACCACGACTTCCCCGACAGCGCCGAGCAGTACGTGCACCGCACGGGCCGCACCGGGCGCGCCGGGCGCACGGGCACCGCGATATCGCTCGTGGGGCCGAAGGACATCGGCAACGTCTACCTGCTGCGGCTCACGTACAAGATCCGGCCGATCGAGAAGCAGCTGCCGAGCACGGGCGAGCTGCGCACGCGCGCCGAGATGGACCTCCTGCACGTGTTCGTCGACGCGTTCGCGGCGCGCGAGGTGCACCCCGACGATCTGTCGCTCGCGCGGCGGCTGCTGACGCACGAGAACTCCGAGCGTATCGTCGCGGGGCTCCTGCGCGATCACCTCGGGGCGCGTGGTGGCGACGTGCAGGCGACGGCTTCGGAGGCGCGGCGCGCGCGCAACCCCGAGCCGCAGACGACCCCGCGGGCGCATGCTCCGGCGAGAGCCCACGCCGCGCCGAAGCCGCATGCACCGGCCAAGCCAGCACCGGCTCCACCTCCGGAACGCGAGAGCGCTCCCCTGCCCCGCTTCACCGAGAGCGACGCCCCTGCCTCCCCGACGAGGAACGCTCCCCCGGCGAGGGACGACATCGGCGGCGGCGCCGACGACGCACCGCTCGGTGCGGACTTCGTGCAAATGTTCGTCAACGTCGGAAAGCGTGAAGGTGTGCGAGCGTCGGACCTGCAGAAACTGCTGACCGACAAAGGCATTGCACCGGAGGACACCGGCCGCATTCGTGTGCGAGACCGCATGAGCTTCGTTCCCGTGAAGAAAACGGCGTTCGATCGCGCCGTTGCGGCCCTCGCCGGAGCCGTCGTGGGGGGCCGCACCGTCGTCGCAGAGCTGGCCAAGGAAGGCAAAGAGGCGCGCGGGCGGTAATGAGGCGTGAGACGTGATGGTCACGGCACCGACCATTGAGCGTCGGTGCAACCGTGCCGTATGCTGACGAGCGACCATGGCCTTGCCCTCCGCGCCGACGCCCGGTGCGAACCCCAAGTCCGTTCCTCCCTCCACCACGCTGCGCTCGCTCATCGACGCGCGCATCGGCGCCGGGGGGCGCATGTCGATCGAGGAGGCGATCGCGGTCATCGTCCCGGTGTGCCTCGACCTCCAGGAGCGGCACACGCGCGGCGAGAAGGTGTACGTCCACCCCTCCGCCATCGCCCCCGGGGCCGACGGGCTGGCGCGCGTCAACACGCGCCTGGCCGTCGTGCCGACGAACGCGAGGGACAAGAACTGCATGGCGCCGGAGCTCCTTCGCACCCTGGAGCCCGGTGACGCGTGCGCGAGCGTCTACTCGGTCGGCGCCATCCTCTACGAGATGGTCACCGGGCAGCACGTGGGCCCCGCCATGAGGCGGCCGCGCGAGATCGATCCGTCGCTTCCCGAGGCGCTCGAGGTGCTCATCGGCAAGGCGATGATCGGCGACCGCTCGCACCGCCCGGCGGACCTCGGGGCGCTTGCGAGCGCGATGTACCACGTGGCGCCGCAGAAGAGCATTCACCCGCCGGAGATCAGCGAGGCGCGCCTCGACGCCAGCGCCGAGCTCGACGTGGACGTGAAGTTCTCGATGCTCCCGCCGACGACGGCGGCGCAGGGCGCCGAGACGAGCGGGGTGAGCGCGATCCCGCGGAGCCCGAAGGCCCCGCAGTATTCGAACGATCCGTTCGGCGCGCCGGTCATCGATCGCACGGCGGCCGCAGCGCCGACGTCGAGCCGGCGGCTCGCGGACGACCCCACGGCGCGCCTGGCCGCCCTCAAGGCACGCCTCGAGGCCGACCCGCGCCCGCGCTACGTCGTCATCAAGGACAAGATGGACCACGGCCCCTTCACGGCCGTGGAGCTCCTGCAACAGATCGCGTCCAACGCCTTCGTGGGCGACCACGGGCTGCGCGACGAGATCAGCGGGCAGCAGATGCCCATCGCAGACTGGGAGGAGTTCGCGCCCTTCGTCCACCAGACGAACCTGGTGCGCGAGAAGAAGGCCGAGGAGCGCGCCGTGGTGCGCGCCGCCGACGCCGACAAGAAGCGCGGCGTCGCCAAGACCATCGTCGCGGTCTGCTGCATCCTGGCGGTCGGCGTGGTGCTCACAGGCTGGTTCCTCAAGAAGCGCGGGCAGCACAACGACGACGTGATCGTCGCCGGCGACCGCCTGGGGAGCATCGAGGTCAACGGCGACATCAAGGGCAAGAACGGCAAGCACGGGCCCGGTGGCGGCCACGGCGGCAGCGGCGGCGGCGGCTTCTCGGGCGGAACGAGCTTCGAGAGCGTGCTCGACAACAACAACGAGACGATCGTCATGGGCCAGGGGCAGGACACGCCGGACCTGACGAACGCCGAGCTCGCCGCACCGCTCCGGCACATGTCGCTCTGCGGCGCGCCCGACGACATGCACGTGAGCATCCGCGTCGCGGTGAAGATGGGGCACGCCGTGGGCGTGACCGTCTCGACCAACCCGCCGAACCCGAGCATCGCTGCGTGCATCGACCGGCAGGTCCGCGGGCTTGGCTGGCGTCCGAGCCCGAAGACCGACTTCGTCACGACGAACTACTGACCTGTAAGCCCCGCTGGGGGGCCTGCGTTGCCTTGTTGACGATCGACCTGGCTCTGGTGATGCTAGGCCGCGTCCAAGGAGACCCCCGCCCATGCGCATGCTTCCCGTCAGCCTCGCCGTCGCTTCGCTGTTCCTCGTGGTGACCGCCTGCGGTTCGAAGAACACGCAGCAACCGAACACGGCGCCCACGGCGACCGCGTACCCCGGCGCCTATCCCGGCTACCCGCAGGGCGGCCAGTACCCGCCGGGCCAGGCTCCCCCTGGGCAGTATCCGCAGGGCCAGTACCCGCAGGGGCAGTACCCCGCGCCCGCGCCGGCTCCGGCGCCCGGGCCGGCGCCCGCTCCGGGGCCCGCGGGATCGGGGCAGATGGCGGTCCCGGGACCGCTCGCCTTCACCTGCCAGAACGACGTTCCGTGCGGCACGCACCACTGCAACACGCAGTACGGCAAGTGCGCGTTCCCGTGCCAGTCGGCCAACGACTGCATCCCGCCCAACCAGTGCCTCGCGGGACTCTGTGTGCCGACGCCTCCTCAGTCTCACTGAGCTCGTCGTTCTGATCGCGGCGGGCACTGCGTGCACGCACCGGGAGCCGCCGGCTCCGGATGCGTCGCCGTCCGTGGCGCTGCCAGAGATGGCGCCTGCACCGGGGATCGCGACCGCGCGCTCGACCGCGACCGCGACCCCGACGTCGACCGCGACCCCGACGTCGACCGCGACCGCGACCGCGACCGCAAGTGACGACCCGGCGTCCCTACCGCAGACGCACGACGAGCCGACGGCGGCGGGGCCGGCGTTCGACGGGCGCGTGCGGGCGCTGTGGGACGGGATCGTCGCCGACGATCCCGAGCGGGCGATGGCCTTCTTCTTCCCGCTCGGGGCTTATCGCCAGGTGAAGGACGTGCCGGACCCCGCGTCGGACTGGAAGCGGCGGCTCGTGGCGGCGTACACGCACGACATCCACGCGCTGCACGCGCGCCTCGGGGACGACGCGGCGACCGCGAAGCTGGTGGGGCTCGACGTGCCCCAGACGCGCGCGCGCTGGGTCGATCCGGGCGAGGAGTACAACAAGATCGGCTACTGGCGCGTGTTCGGCTCGCGCCTCCGCTACGACGTGGGCGGCACGTCGGGGTCGTTCGAGGTCAAGTCGCTCATCTCGTGGCGCGGCGAGTGGTACGTCGTGCACCTCAGCGCGATCCGCTGACGCGCGCGCGCGCCACGAGCGCCTCGGCCTCGCGGCGGTGGAAGGAGCCGGGGAAGCGCGCCAGGTGCTGCTCGGCGGCGAGCGCGGCCGCATCGATGCGACCGGCGCGGGCGAGCGCCACCGCCTCGAGGTACGACGCGTCCTCCGTCTGCGGCGCCTGCGGATGGGCGATGACGAACGCCTGGAATGCCGCCGCCGCCTCGGCGCTGCGCCCGTCGCGCAGCAGCGCGACGGCCTCGGAGTACGCGGACTCGCCCTCGTCGACCGGGGCGGGAGCCGGAGCCGGGGCGGTGACCGCGGGGGCCGCGACCGAGCGCGCCGGCTGCACGCGCGCCACGGGCAGTCTGGGGGAAGCCACCGGCTGCGCCGGCGCCACGGTCCATGTATCGCCCGCCGTCAGGCGCACCTCGTCGCGGGCCGCCAGCCGCAGGTCGACGGTGCCCTCGTCCACGTGCACGCGCGTGGTCGCTTGCTCCGCCACGCTGACGTCGAACGTCGTGCCGCGCACCTCGATCTCACCGTCCGGCAGCGAAACGAGGAACCGCTCTCCCTCCTGCTGCCGCCGCACGTGCACCCGCACGCTGCCGCCGGCGAGCACGACACGCTCCACGCCGTCCTGGCGCGTCTGAGTCCAGCGCGCGTCGCCGAGCTCGGCGACCGACCCGGCATAGACCTCGGGCGCCGGCGATGCCGTGCTCGTCGCCGCGACGACGGGCGCCTGCGTCACACTCGCAGGCCCGACGCCGGAAGCGGCGCCGCCCTGCACGCGGCTTCCCAGACCGCTGCCGACGACGACGGCCAGCACCGCCGCCGCCAGCACCACCGCACCCACCCCCGCGGCACGCCCACGCCACCACGGGGCGGCCACGACGTCCGATTCACCCACCGCCGCGTCGCGCAGCACCCGCTGGCGCAGGCGCCGGAGGGCCAGG
Source organism: Polyangiaceae bacterium (assembly GCA_036393165.1). GTDB lineage: Bacteria > Myxococcota_A > Polyangia > Polyangiales > Polyangiaceae > Palsa-1150. The sequence goes on from DASVWO010000128.1 coordinate 15,427, forward strand.
GGCGTGGGCGCACCGCGCTCGGGCAGCTCCCTCGCCATTCGCCCCAGCTCCTCGTCGCGCGCCAGCTTGCCGCCGCATGCCGCGCACCCCCGCGCGTGCCGCTCGAACGACTCGGCGTCCTTCGCCCCGAGCCGCCCCTCGCGGTACGCGTCCACTTCCCACAGCCGCCCGCAATGGCCCGACCGCACCATCACTTCACTCCCTCGGCTTCGAGCGCCGCCTGGAGCTCCTTGCGCGCGTGGAAGAGACGCGTGCGCGCCGTCGCCGCCGGGATGTCCAGGACGCGCGCGGCCTCCTCCGCCGTGAGCCCCTCGACCTCGACCAGCACGAAGACGACGCGCTTCTTCTCGCTGAGCGCCGCGAGCGCGCGCTCGAGGGCGCCGAGCTCCTGGTTGCCCATCGCGGCGCGCTCCGGGTCGCGCGTGGTGCTTCCGACCAGCGTGTGCGCGAAGGACCCGAGCATGCGCCGGAAGCGTCCCGCTCCGCGACGGTGTCGCATCGCGAGGCGCACGGCGATGCCGCAGAGCCACCCACGGCAGCTGGCCCGCCCGTCGTACGACGGCGCGATGGCCGGGAGCTTCACGAACAGCTGGTGCACGACGTCCTCGGCGTCGACGCCGTCGAGCGACCGCCGCGCGGCCTGCCACACGTGGCGCGCATAGCGGTCGTACAGCTCGCCGAGGGCGCCGAGATCGCCCGACGCGACGCCCTCGAGCAGCTCGGCGTCGCTCGCGCGCGACACCGCCCGGCCGGCCACGCGCGGCGCGCTCATCGGAGCAGCTCCCCCATCACGCCCACGCGCAGCGCCGCCGACCACGCAGGGAACGTGGGCGGCGCACCCGGACCCGCCGTCTCCCCCTGCGGCACCTCGAGCAGCGAGGCCGATATCGCGTTGCCCGGGAGCGCGCGCCCCTCCGCCGCCAGCGTGAGCGCCCACGACGGGCCGAGCGGCAGGCAGAATCGCGCCAGCGCGCCGAGCCCCAGCTCCACGTCGCTCCCGGTCGTCTCGCGGCCGTCGGCGAAGTCGTACTCCATGCGCATGGCGACGATGGCGAGATCGCCGCCCACGTCGAGCGCGGCGCTGCCGAGATCGAACCGGTGGCCCAGTTCGAGGGCGGCGCTCACCTCACGGTAAGCGTCCCTGTCGAGCCCCTGCTGGCTGGTCACGGCCGTGGGTGCGCCGCCGAGCGCGATGGCCAGCATCCAGTGATCGAGTAGCAGCTGTCCCGTCGCCCGCACGTCGATCATGGCCATCGAGGTCGGCGCGGTGGCCCTCCCGCCGAGATCGAGTCCGAGCCAGAGGCGCAAGGCATGCGGCGGGATGGAGGCCGGGTTCGGGATCTCGGTCGCGGTCGAGGTCGGGGCCGGGGTCGGGGTCGAGGTCGGGGTCGAGGTCGCGGTCGCGGTCGCGGTCGGGGTCGAGGTCGAACCGGGCGGGACGCTCATGAGCAGGCCGAGACCGGTCGCAACCAGCGCCTCCGGTCGGGCGACATCCCGCTCCGTTCGCCGACCATCGCTCGCCGTCGCCGCCACGCGCGCCGAACGCCCATCGGCCGCCACCGCGAGCGACAGCACCATGGGCTCGCACTCGCCCGCCCGAAGCTTCGCGATCTGCGCCCGCAGCTCCGCCAGCGCCTCGGCCCACGCCGCCGGAAGCTCCGCGGCCGCGTCCACGCGCGCGCAGGGCACCGCCGCATCGCCGGCGCCTGCATCGGCGTCCGCCCGCGTCGCCGTCGCCAGCGCCACCACCGCGCCGGCCGTGCTGCCCAGGATCATCCGCGCCAACGGGGCACCTCTCACGCTGCGTCCTTCCGCCGCCTCCACCCTCTTTCTACGTTCGCCGCGGCAGAAACGGAAGGAAGGGCGCGCACGTGGAGACTCTACGTCTGCGGGACGGTCGAAAACTCCGACGTGCGCGCCCGCGTTCCATTGCCCGGCCGGGCCTCGGGTGTTCATCAGTGCACGGCGAGGCGCTGCCCGGCGTCGACCACCTGCCCACCGTGAATGGTCAGGTTGCCCGCCTGGTCCGCGCTGACGGCGAAGTGTTCGAGCGGCGACGGGGCCGGCCCGCTCACCACGTTGCCGTTCGCGTCGAACCGGCTGCCGTGGCAGCCGCAGAGGAGACCCGACGGCGAGACGTCCCCCTGCGTGCCGATGTCGCACCCCGCGTGCGTGCACGTCAGCGTCATCGCGTAGACGCCGCCAGAATCGCGCCCGATGCAGACGGGCTGGCCGTTCACGACGTTCAGCGAGCCCACGGGCAAGCTGCTCACGTTTCCGGCGGGCACATCGCCTACGGTCACGGGCTGGACCCCCTGCGCCGAGCCGCAAGCCACGCCGGCGGCGCCCACGCCCACACCGGCGAGCACGAGGAAGCGGCGTCTACCCAGGCGGTACGTCGGCCTGCCCATCGATGGTGTGTTTCCCGGGCGCAACGCCCGCGTTCACGGAACCCGCCCGGCCGAGCTACGCTTTCAGCGTGAGGCGGCTGCATCTCGTCGTCCTCGTCGCCGCAGCGACCGCCGTCGCGCCCGTGTCCCCCGCGCACGCCGATCCCGCTTCCCCGGCGCCGGCGCCCGCGCCCGCGCCTGCCGTGACGCCCTACGCGAACACCGACCCGTCCGACGACGACATGGTCGGCCCGCCCGACGCGCTCGACGACTGCGACGCGCGGCTCGCCGCCGCCGGGGTCAGCTTCCGGCACGCGAGCCTGCCGGTGCACAGCGAGCACAAGCTCGTCTGCGGCGCCCCGCAGGTCGTCGTCTACCTGCGCGGGCCCGGGCACATCGCGTACGACCCAGCGCCGCTGCTCTCGTGCCCGATGGCGCTGGCGCTCGCGTCGTTCGAGCGCATCGTGCAGGAGGAAGCCACGCGCGACTTCAGCGTGCCCGTCGTGCGCATCACGCAGCTCGGCACGTACAACTGCCGCGAGATGGCCGCCTACCCCGGCTGGGTGAGCGAGCATGCCTACGCGAACGCGATCGACGTCGCGCGCTTCACGCTGCGCA
>DASVWO010000129.1:0-4301 GCA_036393165.1 Polyangiaceae bacterium
AATGCACATGGCCATCCAACAGCAGCAGCAGACTTCCCCCGGAGACCTCACCCTCCTTCAGGCGATCGAGATGGTCGCGAAGGACAAGGGGATCGACAAGGCGCGCCTCGTGAAGACGGTCGAGGAGGCCATCCTCAAGGCGGCCCAGAGTGTCTTCGGCGCCACGCGCGAGCTCGAGGCGAGGTTCAACGAGGACACCGGCCAGGTGGACCTCTACCAGTACATGACCGTGGTCGACGACGTGGCCGACGACGACCGCGAGATCGCGATGGAGGACGCGCAGCGTCTCGGCCTCGAGGCGGAGATGGGCGAGGACCTCGGCTTCCAGATCTTCTGGCACCCGGCCGACGCGAAGAAGGCCGCCGAGCAGGACAAGCAGTACGGCGACATCCTGCGGGTGAAGCAGGCGCGCCAGGCCTTCGGGCGCATCGCGGCGCAGACGGCGAAGCAGGTGCTCATCCAGCGCGTGCGCGACGAGGAGCGGGACCTCATCTTCAACGAGTTCAAGGACCGCAAGGGAGAGCTCATCAAGGGCGTCGTCCGGCGGTTCGAGAAGGGCAACAACCTCATCGTCGACCTCGGGCGCACCGAGGGGATCCTCCCGTTCCGCGAGCAGACGCCGCGCGAGACGTACCGCCCCGGCGACCGCATCGTCGCCTACGTGAAGGACATCGACCGCGAGGCGCGCGGACCGCAGGTCATCCTGAGCCGCAGCGATCCGCGGCTCGTCGAGAAGCTCGTCGAGGCGGAGGTGCCCGAGATCTACGAGGGCATCGTGAAGATCGTCGCGTGCGCGCGCGAGCCCGGGGCGCGTTCGAAGATCGCGGTGACGAGCCGCGACGCGGACGTCGATCCGGTGGGCGCGTGCGTCGGCATGAAGGGCGCGCGCGTGCAGGCCGTCGTGCAGGAGCTGCGCGGCGAGAAGATCGACATCGTGCCGTTCGACCGTGACCCGGCGCGCTTCGTCTGCGCCGCGATCCAGCCGGCGGAGGTGAGCAAGGTCATCGTCGACGAGGCCGACGGGCGCATGGAGCTCGTGGTGCCCGACGAGAAGCTGAGCCTCGCCATCGGCCGCAAGGGCCAGAACGTGCGCCTGGCGGCGCAGCTGTCGGGGTGGAAGCTCGACATCATCAGCGACACCAAGTTCAAGCAGATGGAGGAGGAGGCGGTCGCCCAGCTCATGCAGATCGACGGCGTCACCGAGGCCGTCGCGCGGAGCATGTACCGCCTCGGATTCCGGACGCTCGAGGAGCTGGCGGAGGCGAGCGAGCAGGAGCTCACGAGCGTCCCGGGCATCGGCGCCGAGGCGGCGACGCGCGTGCGCCAGAGCGCGGAGACCACGATGGAGCGGCTGCGCCAGGACCGCCTCAAGGCGGCCTCGTCGCGCACCGAGCCGCTCACCGAGCGCGAGCGCCTGCTCTTCATCCGCGGCGTGGGCGAGCGCACCGTGCAGCTGCTGGAGGACGCCGGCTACAAGTCGGTCGAGGACATCCTGCGCGAGGACGAGGACAAGCTCGCCATCAAGACGGGCCTGGGGATCAAGAAGGCGCGCGCGATCAAGCACGGCGCCGAGCAGTTCCTCTCCGGCGACGCGAAGGCCATCGAGGCGGCGCGCCGCGAGGCGGCGGCCAAGGCACGCGAGGCGGCTGCGCAGCAGCCGACGAGCTGAGAAGGGAAAGACGTGGAAGCGACGATGCACCAGCAACCGAAGAGCGAGCCGCGGACGCCCAAGCGTCCGGTGCGCACGTGCGTCGGCTGCGGCCAGCGCGACGACGCGGGGGCCCTGGTGCGTCTCGTGCTCGGCGACGCCGGCGAGGTGGCGTTCGACCTCGCCGGGGGCGCCTTCGGCCGTGGCGCCCACGTCCACCCGCAGCCCGCGTGCCTGGAGAAGGTGCCGCGGGGCCTTTCGCGGGCGTTCAAGCAGGACGTCCGCGCCGGCGCACGTGAGGTGGGCGAGGCGCTCGTGGCGGCGTGCGACCGGCGGGCCGCGGGGCTCGTCCTGGCCGCCCGTCGAACCGGGACGCTCGCGGTCGGGGTGGATGCGTCCCTCGAGGCGGTCCGCAGGGGCGCCCCGCTGCTCCTCGTGGCGGTCGACGCCGGCAGCGCCGCGGGCGGTGCGCGCGAGGTCGAGCGCGCCGTGGCCGAGGGGCGTGCGCTCGCCTGGAAGACGAGGAGCGACCTCGGGGCCTGGATCGGCGAGGATGCCGTGGCCATGCTGGCCGTTCGCCACGCGGGCATCGCGGGCGAGCTGAAGAATCTGCGTGCCGCGGCCGACGCGGGCGTTTCGATGATGACGACGACGACGAGAGCGACGAGAGAAGGTGCACGATGCAGCAAGTCCCCGGAGGCCCGATGAGCGCGAAGGTCCGCGTCTACGAGGTGGCCAAGGAGCTGAACCTCGACCCCAAGCAGGTCGTGGGGTTGTTCCAGGCCATCGGCGTCCCCGACGTCCGCAACCACCTGAGCAGCGTCGAGCCCGAGGCCGTCGAACGCGTGAAGCGGCACATCGAGAAGCAGCGCACGCACGACGTGGTCGAGGAGAAGATCCGGCCGGGCGTCGTGAAGCGCCGCGCGATCGCCAAGGCAGGCGTCACGGGCGGTGCTGCGCCCGAATCGGCGGCTTCGAGCCGGGCCATCCCCGCGTCGGCGCCGTCGGTGCGCGCGCTCGAGGAGACGCCGGTCGAGCAGAACGGGCACCTCCAGCGAGAGCCCGCCGCCGCGCGTGAAGAAAGCGGGCGTCTGCCCGTACCCGAGGAGCGCAAGAGCGTGAGGGCGCTCGAGAGCACGCCCGCGATCCCGCGCGACCGCGCGAGCGTGCGCACCGTGACGGCACCGGAGCCGACTCCCGTCGCGGAGGCACCGGCCTCCGCGCGCGTCGAGAGGGCCACCGACGACGCGGCCGCTGCCGCCGCGCCGGCGACGCCCGCGATGGTCGAGGAGGCTCGCCCTCTCACGCCGCCGCCCGTCGCTTCTCCGCCGCCGCCGCCGCCAGCTCCGGAGCCCGCGGTCCGTCCGAGCGGTCCGCCCAAGACGGGCGTCGAGTACTGGACCGGCCGCCCCGGCGTGCCGATGCCCGCGCCGAGCGCCGCCACACGATCGGCGACGCAGCCCAACATGCCGCGCCGCGTGCAGTACGACCCGCGCGCAGGCGCCGGCGGCGGCACCGCCACGCGCCGCGACGTCCGCGCTCCCGGTCAGCAGCCGGGCCGCCCGATGATGGGCCGCGGCACGGCGGGCGCCGGTCGCCGGCCGGGGGGCCCCCCGATGCCGCGCAAGCCCCCGATGGTCTCCACGCAGGAGATGAGCGCGCACAAGAGGGTCATCCGCATCGAGGAGAACATCACCCTCCAGCAGATGGCCCAGCGCCTCAGCCTCAAGGCGACCGAGCTCCTCGTGAAGCTCCTGTCGATGGGCATGAGCAACGTCCACATCAACACGACGCTCGACGCCGACACGGCGAAGATCCTCGCCAGCGAGTTCGGCTGGGAGGTCGAGGACGTCAGCAAGAGCGAGGAGCAGACGATCGCCGAGGCTCGCGGCGAAGAAGAGGCGGCGCCCGAGGCGGAAGTCGCGCAGACGCGCCCGCCCGTCGTCACGGTCATGGGTCACGTCGACCACGGCAAGACGAGCCTCCTCGACCGCATCCGCAAGGCAAACGTGGCAGCCGGCGAGGCGGGGGGCATCACGCAGCACATCGGCGCCTACAAGGTCGAGACCAAGCAGGGCAACGTCGTCTTCCTCGACACGCCCGGCCACGAGGCGTTCACGCAGATGCGCGCGCGCGGCGCGAGCGTCACGGACCTCGTCATTCTCGTGGTGGCGGCGGACGACGGCGTGATGCCGCAGACGAAGGAAGCCATCGCCCACGCGAAGGCGGCGAAGGTGCCCATCATCGTGGCGGTGAACAAGATCGACAAGCCGGGCGCCGATACCGAGCGCGTGAAGCGCGAGCTCGTCGACGCGGGCCTCGTCCCCGAAGACTGGGGCGGCGACACGATGTTCGTGAACGTCAGCGCCGTCACCGGCGAGGGCATCGACAAGCTGCTCGAGGCCATCCAGCTGCAGGCGGAGCTGCTCGAGCTCAAGGCGCGTCCGGAGCGGCCGGCGAGCGGTACGGTGCTCGAGGCCCTGCTCGACCGCGGGCGCGGGCCGGTGGCGCGCGTCCTCGTGCAGGACGGCACGCTGAAGGTCGGTGACTTCGTGCTGGCCGGCGCCGGGTTCGGCAAGGTCCGCGCGATGACCAACGAGCACGGCAAGCAGGTGCAGGAGGCCGAGCCGGCGACCCCGGTCGAGATCCTGGG
>DASVWO010000130.1:0-3315 GCA_036393165.1 Polyangiaceae bacterium
CCGCCGGTGCCCGTCTTGTCCCGCGCCTGCGCGAGCATCGGGATGTCGCTCTCCTCGAGCCACACCTTCTGCGTGTCGAGGTCCATGACGAGCCGTAGGTCTTGCGACGTGGCGGTCGCGCGCGTGTAGGCGACCTTGATGGCGCTCGCGATCTCGGTGGCCGAGCTCTTGAGCCGCGCCGACGGGAGCTGCCCCGAGCCGGCGATGACCACACCCGAGATCAGCGCGGCGATCGCGATGACCACGAGGATCTCGATGAGCGTGAGTCCGCGACTGGCGCTCCGGTGTGGATGCTTGGCGTGGCTAGCTCACTTGTTGCTCGTCGTGTCGGCGGGCGGAACGCGGATGTCGTCGTCGGTGCCTTCCTTGTGGTCGGGCCCCGCGGTGGCGCAGGTGATCTCGTCGGTGTCGCACGTCAGCTTGAACTGGTTGCCGAACGGGTCCTTCGAGCTGAACGCCTTCTCGAGCAGGCCCTCGCTCTTGAGCTGATCGACCGTCGGACAGTCGTCGCCGGGGTGGGAGTTCTTCCAGAGGATGGTGGCGCTGCGAATCGAGTTGCACGCGGTATTCGTCGTGCCGACGTCCGCCTTCTTCTTGGCGGCCATGACGCCGATCGAGATCGCCGCCGTGAGCACGCCGATGATCGTGATGACGATGACCAGCTCGACGAGCGTCAGGCCGCGGGAGGCGGCGCGTCGGATGGCGCGCCCGCAGGCGGGCGCATGAACAAGGGCGTGTGTGTGCGGTCGCATCGTTCTCTCCTTCTCATTCCACTCGGTCGGTCCCACCCGGCTCGCCGTCGGGGCCGTCGCTCGAGACGTCGAACCCCTGCGGGTCTCGCCGCCCCGGGCACGTGACGCGCAAGGGACGACCCCAGGCGTCGCGCGGGACCTGATGCAGGTAGCCGGCGGTCACCAGATCCGCCAGCGAAGCGGGACATTGATGGTCGTGGTCGGCTCGCCACGCGGCGATGGCGCGGCTCGCGTCGCCGATCTCGGCGCGCGTCGCCCGCACCTCTGCCGCGCGCTTCTCGCGCGCGTGCAGGACGATGAACAGAGCGACGGCGGCGGCGAGGAGGAGCCCCTGGCGGGCGCGGGCGCGTCCGAAGAGCGAGCGCAGGCCGCGACGTCTCTCCCAGGGGAAGAAGACGCGTCCCTCGCCGCCCTTGCCGATCGCCATCGCCGCCACCTTATCCTCTCCTCTCCTTCTCTCTATTGCTGGATGAACTCGTTCATCTGGATGAGCGGCATCAGGATCGCGAACGCGATGAACCCGACGCCTCCGCCCATGAAGACGATCATGAGCGGCTCGAGGAGACTCGTGAGCGCCTGCACGCGCGTCTCCACCTGCGAATCGTAAGCGCGGGAGACGTTCTCGAGCATCTGCTCGAGCTGGCCGCTGCGCTCGCCGACGGCGATCATGTGCGTGACGATGGGCGGGAAGTCCCCGCTGCGCTTGAGGGGGCCGGCGATCGACTCGCCCTCGCGGATGCTGCCGGTGGCCGTCTCGATGACCTTCTCGAGCTTGCCGTTGTCGAGCACGTTCTTGACGATGTCCATCGCCTTGAGCAGAGGCACTCCGCTGCGGAGGAGCGTCGCCAGCGTGCGCGAGAAGCGCGAGACGGCGAGCATGCGCACGAGCGCGCCGACGATCGGCAGCTTGAGCATCAGGCCGTCCTTCGCCTCGCGGCCCGCGGGCGTCGCGACCCACGCGATGAGCCAGGCGAGCCCGAGGCCCGCCACGAGCCCGACGACGACGCCGAGGGCGTACATGCCGAGCGACTCCACCATGAAGGCGCAGAGGACGAGCAGCGCGCCGGTGCAGAGCGCCAGGATGATGAACGTCAGCTGTTTCGTTCGCTCGCTCTCCTTGTAGTCGCGCAGCGCCGAGCGGGTGAACGTGAAGGTCACCATCGAGATGACGAACCCGAGCATCTGGTTCGACGAGAGCAGGTGCGACGTCCCGATGAGCGCCTCGGTGTACCAGGGGAGCGCGCGGTCGAGGCTCTCGAAGATGGCCGTCACCTTGGGGACGACGACGACCATCATGACCGTGATGAGCGCCGTCCCGATGAAGACCATGAGCGCCGGGTAAGCGAGGGCGGCGCCCACCTTGCCGCGCAGCTTCGACTGCGACTCGAGGAAGTCGGCGAGACGCTCGAGGACGCCCTCGAGCGTGCCCGACGCCTCGCCGGCGGCGACCATGCTCACGTAGAGGTTCGAGAAGACGCGCGGGTGCGCCTCGAGCGCCTTGGCGAGCGAGCTTCCCTCGTTGAGGCGGTCGACCACCTGCGTCAGCACGCGCTTGAGGGGCAGCTTCTCGACCTGCTCGATGAGCGCGCCGACGCCCTCGACGAGCGGGATGCCGGCGGTGACGAGGGTGGCGAGCTGCCGTGTCATCATCGCGACGTCGTCCACGCTGATGCGGTTGAAGAGGGCGAAGCCCCCATCGCCGCCCGCCTTGCGCGCCCCGGCGCGCGCCTTGACCTCCTCGTGCGCGCTCGTCAGCAGGATCCCCTCGCGCTTGAGGGCCGCGCGGAGCGACTTGGCGTTGTCGGCGTCGCGCACGCCGTGCACGTTCTTGCCGCTGCCGGAGACGATGCCGCGGTATTCGAAGACGGCCATGGGCTACTCCGCTCCCTGGCTCGTCGCGGCGCGCACCCCGGCGCTCGCGGGCATGCTCGACGTCGGCTCGACCTCGACGTCCTCCTGCGTGGCGGCGAGGACCTCCTCGACCGTCGTGAGGCCGGCGAGCACCTTGCGCGCGCCGTCGTCGCGCAGGGTGTCCATCCCCATGTCCTGCGCCGTGCGCTTGATGGCCTGCGAGTCGGCCTTCTTGAGGATGAGCGGACCGACGGCGTCGTCCACGAGCAGCAGCTCGTAGATGCCGCGTCGTCCGGTGAAGCCGGTGTTCGTGCAGTTGTTGCAGCCCTTGGCCTTGTAGAACGTGGGCCGGCGCGTGACGTCGAACTCCTCGAAGAGGTCGCCCCCCGCCACGTTGCGCGGGAAGTAGCGCGAGTTGGGGTTCTCGCGGCGCGCGGCGCGGGCGCGCATGCGCTCGGGGGTGAGCCCCAGCTCCTCGAGCTCGTGGGGCTCGGCCGGGTACGGGTACTTGCAGTGCGGGCAGAGCACGCGCACCAGGCGCTGCGCAAGAATGCCGATGACGCTGGAGCGGAGCAGGAACGGCTCGGCCCCCATGTCGATGGTGCGCGTGATGGCGCCCGCCGCGTCGTTCGTGTGGATCGTCGAGAGCACGAGGTGTCCCGTGAGCGACGCGTTGATCGCGATCTCGAGCGTCTCGTGGTCGCGGATCTCG
>DASVWO010000131.1:0-31285 GCA_036393165.1 Polyangiaceae bacterium
CGTCGGCAGCGTCGCGGACCCGCGCGAGAACCGGGAGCTCGCAGCCTACGAGCCACCTCCCGGGGCACTCGTTCTCACGGATGGTCCACGCGCCATCCGCATCTCGCGGGGCAGTGAGGTCACGCTCGTCGATGCGCCAGCCGCGCCGGAGCGCGTCGTCGGCGACTATGGCGCGGGCGACAGCTTCGCCGCGGCGCTGACGTTCTTCCTGGGAAGCGGCTTGCCGGTCGATGAGGCCTGCCGGCGCGCGGGACCCTATGGTGCCGCCGTGCTGCGCGGGCTCGACCCGCTCGAGGTTCAGAGCCGACTCGTCTCGGGGTAAGTTGGTCCCCATGAGACTGCAGCGCCTCGCAGCCGCCATCGCGCTGCTGACGGCCTGCGGTACCAGCGGCTCGAACGGCACGACCGGCGGCTCCACCGCGGACGCGGGAGACGCCGGCGGCACGATACCCGATGCCACGGGGCCGCTCGGCGATGGCGCGTCGGATGCGCCCTCCTCGGTGCCTGACGGCGGAGCCAGAGGCGACGGCGGGGACGGCGGCAAGCCACTCGCGACGCACCCCGTGACGTCTCGGTTCTTCGGGATGCACACCAACACCTACGGAAACGGGATCCCCTTCGGCACCGAGCGCCTGTGGGACTCGGGCACCGCCTGGTCCCAGATCCAGACGGCCGCGATGACCTACGACTTCTCGAGCGTGCAGTCGCGCGTCGCCGACGCGCAGAAGTACGGGTTCGACCTGCTCTACACCTTCGGGCGCACGCCGCCCTTCCTCGCCGCGACCTCGACGGTGAAGTGCGACTACGGCAACGACGGCCAGTGCAACCCGCCCGACGACGTGGCCACCGACGGAACCGGCGCGGACGCCCACGTGAAGGCCTTCTGGACCGCCTTCATGAACGCCATGTGCACCGGCACCGCGCCGAACAAGACGTGCGGCCCGCTCAAGTACTTCGAGATGTGGAACGAGCCCAACGCGGACCAGTTCTGGTCGGGGACGTACGCGCAGCTCGCGCGCATGAGCGCCGACGCCACCGCGGTCATCAAGAGCCAGTGCGCGAGCTGCACGGTGCTGACGCCCGGCGTCGCATGCGGCGGCGACGGGTATCACGCGAACGGCGACGCCGGTCAGTGCGAGGTCTGGATGGCCGCATACCTGAAGGCGTGGCAGGCGCTGGGGAACCTTCCCGATGCAGGCGCGTGGCACCCCTACCCCGCGCACACCAACGTGTCGCCGTCGCCGTTTCCCGAGACCAACGTATCGAGCTGGGACGTGTGTCCCGGCGCCGATGCCGGCGGCGACATGCCCTCGTGCACCTGCAAGGCCGGCTTCGTGCCCAACCCGGAGTGCCAGCACTCGGTCGTCGACCAGATCACGGTCCTTCGCGACGTGTTCGACGCGAACGGCCTCGCGGGCAAGCCGATGATCGCGACCGAGGGGAGCTGGAACGAAGAGCCCAACCTGCCTGACCCCGATCAGCAAGCCGCCTGGCTCGCACGCTGGTACCTCGTCCAGGCGGGCGCCGGCATCGAGGCGTCCTGCTGGTATGCGGAGGACGCGCCCGAGAACAACGGCGGGTGGGGACGGCTGCTCACTTCGGCCGACGCCGGAGCGGCGGGTCCCAACGCCGCAGGCGTCGCCTACCAGCAGGTCTATGGGTGGCTCGTCGGAGGAGCCATCGGCGCATGCTCGGCGTCCGGGACGCTCTGGTCGTGCCCCGCCGTCGATGCAAAGGGCGACGCAGGAGTGATCCTCTGGGACACGGCGCAGACGTGCGCGGGAGGTCACTGCTCGACACGCGACGTTCCGGTCGCCGCGTCGTTCACGCGCGTGAGCGACCTGGCCGGGAGCACCTCCCCCGTCTCGGGCATGGTCAGCGTCGGCGCCAAGCCGGTATTCGTGCGTTGATTCTCAACGTGACGCGTGACGAAAAAGGGGCCCCCCCCGGTCAGGCTGCCGTCCAGCATGAGGGCGACCGCAAGCAGGCGCCTCCCCCCTGAGCCGCGCTTCCCCGGCGCCAAGTGTGCGGCTCGCCGGCGCCCCGGGCGCCCTCCTCCGACGGCACGGGTCTCGCTGGGTTGCCCGCGATGGCCGCCTGGCAGCCGTGGTTGGCGCTCCTCGGTATGGCCTGCATCGAGTCGTCATACCTGACGCAGATCGCCCGCCTGTTCCGCATCAAGGAGGCCGAGGAGATCAGCCTCTGGTTTCCCTCGGCGAACCTGTTCGGTCGCCTGCTGGCCATCACCTACACGCTGTCGCGCCACGACATCGTGCTGGCAGCGGGGTTCGCGCTCGGCGTCGCGCTCCGGACCGTGTTCCTGAGTCAGGTGGTGTACTACCGGTACCGCCGCCGCAAGCTGGGCTACGGCCAGGGCTTCTCGCAGGCGATTCGCGACCTCGTGAGCGGGGCCCACAACCGCAAGTACCTGCTGGAGCAGCTGCGCAGCGAGCTGGCGCAGGTGCGCCGGCGTGGCGGCGGGTTCTCCCTGGCCTTCTTCCGCGTCGAAGGCCCGTCCCCCCTGCAACCGACCCTGCGGGCTGCGGCGCGGGCGCTCGAGCGCATGGTGAGGGCCGGCGAGAGCTTCGCGCGCGTGCAGGACGGCGTGTTCGCCGTGATGCTGCGCGAGACGCGGCATGACGCACTGCATGGCGTGACCGAGCGTCTGCGGCTCGCGATGAAGGACGCCTGCGGCGACGGGGTGAGCATCGCCGCCTGGACCACCCGCGTCGACGACCGGGTCCTGGGCGAGGCCGAGCACCTGCTGGATGCCGGCCTCGACGCGCAGACCTCCGGCGTGCTGCCGGCCGCCGAGATCAGTCCGGAAGCAGCCGCCGGCTCCTGAGGTGGCCGAGGATCGCCTCGGCGCTCCTCTCGACGGGCTCCTTGTCGGTGCGCACGACGACGTCGGGACGTTCCGGCGCCTCGTACGGATCGGAGACGCCCGTGAAGTGCGGCAGCTCCCCGCGCATCGCCTTGCGGTACAGCCCCTTGACGTCCCGATCGGCGAGGGACTCGAGGTCGGCCTGGGCGAACACCTCGACGAAGGGGACCCCTTCGGCCTCGACGTGGCGCCGCACCTCGTCGCGCACCTCGGCGTACGGCGAGATGGCGGCCGTGATGACCGCCACGCCGTTGCGCGCGAGCATCCGCGCGACGAAGCCGATGCGCCGGATGTTGGTGTCCCGGTCTTCCTTGGAGAAGCCGAGGCCCTTGGACAGGTTCGTGCGCACCTCGTCGCCGTCGAGCACCTCGACGGGCATGCGCGCCCGCAGCACCGGCGCGATCTGGCCCGCGAGGGTGCTCTTTCCGGCTCCCGAGAGGCCGGTGAACCAGAGGACGAACCCACCGCGCGCCTGACGCGGCGCGCCGGCTGCCGGCGCCGTCGGAGGAGCGGCGCCCGCTCCTGCCTCGGAGGCGTAGTGATCGCGCAGGATGCGAGCCACCTCGGGCCGCGTGAACTCGCGCGGCAGCTCGCCTCCCGAGCGCAGGATCTCCCGCGTCTTGGTCCCCGAGAGCTCGAGGCGCGCCGAGGGATCGTGCGGACAGGTGCGTGGCGACGCCAGGCTCTCGCACAGCTTGCAGTAGAAGGTCGCGTCGAACTTGAGCGGCGCGACGCCCAGCTCCTCCGGCGTGAAGCGGTCCCACAGCTGCTGCGCGTCGAACGGGCCGTAGAACTTGCCCACCCCCGCCGCGTCGCGTCCGACGATGAAGTGCGTGATCCCGTAGTTCTTGCGAGTGATTCCGTGGAAGAGCGCCTCGCGCGGCCCGGCGTAACGCATGGCGGCCGGGTACACGGCCAGGAGCGTCCGCTCGCGCGGGTAATACCGCGACAGCAGCTCCTCGTAGACGGCGAAGCGCACCTTGGCCGGCACGTCGTCGCCCTTCGTATCTCCCACCAGCGGGTGAATGACGAGCCCGTCAGCGAACTCGAGCGCCAGCTTCGTGAGGTGCTCGTGCGCCCGGTGGATCGGGTTGCGCGTCTGGAAGCCGGCGACGCGCTTCCAGCCTCGCTGCCGGATCGCCTCGCGCATCGCCCGCGGCGTGAGACGGAAGGATGCGAAGGGCATATCGCGCGGGAGGAGCACGCGCACGCCGCCGCCCGCGAGCAGACGAGGCTCGGAGAAGAGATTCGCCACCCCCGGGTGCGCCTTGTCCACGGTGCCGTACACGTGGCGGGCCTCGTGCTCGGGATCGCGCTCGAAGACCTCGCTCACGTCGAGCGTCCCCCAGAGACGACCGGCGTCGTCGCGCAGGGCGAGCCGAACCCCGGCGGACACCTTGTCGCGCAGGGCGTCGCCCACCGGCAGGACGAACGGCAGCGGCCAGACCGTACCGTCGGCGAGGCGCATCTTCTCGACGACGCCCGCGTAGTCGCGCGCACCCATGAACCCCGTGAGCGGGCTGGCCGCACCCGTGCCGATCATCTCGAGATCCGCGAGCCCGCGCGACCCGAGGACGATGCTCGGGTAGCGCTCGGCCTCGCGCGCGAAGCTCTCCGCTTCGGCGTCAGGAACGAGGCGGTCAATCAACTCTCCACCGTGGGGCGCGATGAGTGTCGTCAAGAGTCCTCCTTGTGCCGAGGAACTATCGGCAACCGCGCGCGCTCGTGCAAGCCGCATTCCGTCTTTGTGCGCCCCCGCCACCGCCCCGCACGCGGATCCTCTCCGGGCTGCACCGGTGTGGTGCACGGCGCACATCCGATGCTCGGGTAGCCGCGCTCGTGGAGCGGATTGAACGGAACGTCATTCGCTCTCGCGAAGGTCCACACGTCGCTCTCGGTCCACGACAGCAGCGGGTTGACCTTGATGATGCCGAAGCGCTTGTCGTGCTCGAGCACGTTCGCCTGGCCCCTGTCGGACGTCTGATCGCGACGAATCGCCGACACCCACGCCTTCCGGCCCGCCATCGCCTCGGCGAGCGGCTCGATCTTCCGCAGCCGGCAGCACAGATCCGGATCACGCTCCCAGAGCGCCGGGCCGTGCGTCGCGGCTTGCTCGTCGAGCGTCTGCTTCGGCAGGACGGCGCGGATCTCCATGGAGTAGCGCTCCTCCAGCTGCCTCCAGAGCGCGTACGTCTCGGGGAAGAACACGCCCGTGTCGAGCGTGAGCACGGTGATGGGCAATCGTGCCCGCGCGATGAGGTCGATGAGCACGCAGCCCTCCACGCCGAATCCCGTCGTGAACACGATGTGCGGCGCGAAGTGTTCCGCAGCCCACCCGAGGATCTCGTCCGGAGCGCGCCCCTCGAGCGCCCGCGATTGTGCCTCGAGATCGAGGCTCGATGTCCCCGCCATGGTCAAAGTGTACGATCTGGCCAGGAGGACCGCTTCCAGAGATCGCCATAGACCGTGACGATCCCCTCCGCGTCGCATTCGAGACGCGCGACGAAGTCGTGATCCGGAGCCCGGTACTCGTACAGGGTGGGGCTCACGCGCCGGTAGATCTGCCGGAGCGGGGCGAGCTCCAGCGAGGGAAACCTCAGCCACGCGGCGATGACCTCGCCATGCTGGCCGACGGCCAGTTGCATCCGCCGGATGGGAGAGGTGTTCGTCGACGGCGTGACGGACAGGTCGACGTCGGCGATGCCGTCGAGGTGCGGCTGGCGCGTGCCGTCCATCGTCCAGTGGCCTGCCGAGTCGCGCTCGAGCACCCTCTCGGTGCGGAGTCCCTCTCGCTTGCAGCGCACGAACGCGCGCTTCGTCATTCCGGAACCGTCGCAGTCCACGCGATACGACACGGCGAATGCGCCCTCGGCCTCGACGAGCACGACTTCGCCCTCGAGAGTCAGCGGCGAGAGCCCGATCTCCGCGTACTCCGCCCCCGCGGTGTCGA
Source organism: Polyangiaceae bacterium (assembly GCA_036393165.1). Lineage (GTDB taxonomy): Bacteria > Myxococcota_A > Polyangia > Polyangiales > Polyangiaceae > Palsa-1150. The sequence continues at coordinate 5,835 of DASVWO010000131.1, forward strand.
CGCGCTGCCACACGATGACCCGCTTCATGGCGTCACCGATGTTACTCCCGGCGGCGGTGCATCCGGCCTGTAGGCTCACCTGCACACGACGAGGGCCTGACCATGCAGCCAGGGCCCCTCCTGGGTGCGCCGACACGACGAGTACGATCGCCCGTGATAGGAGCCCTTGCATGATCGACGTCGCCCTCGTCCGCGAACGAGCCCAGTCGCTGCGTGCCCTCCACGATCGCTCGCGCGTTCTCGTCCTGCCCAACGCGTGGGACGTGGTGAGCGCGCGAGTCGTCGAGAGCGCGGGCTTCCCGGCGGTCGCGACGTCGAGCGCCTCCGTCGCCTGGTCGCTCGGGTACCCGGATGGCGAACGCATCCCGAGGGACGAGATGATCGCCGTCGCCGCACGGATCGCACGCGCGGTCCGCGTGCCCGTCACGGCAGATCTGGAGGCTGGATACGGGGACCCTGGCGCCACCGTGGAGGCGGCGCTGGTGGCCGGCGTCGTGGGCATGAACCTCGAGGACGGCACGGACGACGCCCGGTCGCCCCTGCTCGACATGGCGGTGGCGATCGATCGCATCCGTCAGGCGCGGGCCGCCGCCGATCGCGCCGGCGTGCCGTTCGTCATCAACGCCCGGACCGACGTCTTCCTGCGTCAGGTCGGCGAAGCGTCGACCCGGCTCGAGCGCGCGCTCGAACGCGCGCGGGCATTTCGCGAGGCGGGTGCCGACTGCATCTTCGTCCCCGGCGTGGACGACGCGGCGACGATCGGCGCGCTGGCCCGCGGCATCGACTGCGCGCTCAACGTGCTGGCGCGCAGCACCTCACCGAGCGTCGCCGAGCTGTCGCAGCTCGGCGTGGCGCGCGTGAGCCTCGGCTCGGGCGCGGCGTGCATCGCGCTCACGGCCTTCCAGGCGGCCGCGCGCGATCTCCGCGAGCGAGGCTCCTTCGATTGCCTGAAAGGCGTGACGACTCACGCCGAGTTCAACCGGCTACTCAGCGCGAACCGGTGAACGTCTGCGTCGAGGTGCACTGCTGCATCACGCCGCAGTCGGAGCTGCCGTTGCCCGAGTCGGTGTACACGATGTTGCCCTGCATCCCCGTGTCGCTGAACGTGATGTTCGCGGTCGCCGTCGTCGTGTAGACGCAGCCCCCCTGCGTGCGGCCGGAGGTCGCGCTGACAGACGCGTCGTGACCCTGGATCCAGCCGTTGAGCGTGTCGCCCGCGGCGAACGCCAGCACGAGACCCGAGGTGTGCATCGCCGTCGCAGTCAGGCTCCCGCCGCTCTGCGTGATCGCGACCATCGTGCCCGTCTGGCTCGCGTTGGTCGTGAAGTTCTCGAGGTTGCAACCGTTCTGGTTGTCGGTGATGGTCAGCGTGTAGTTGCCCGCGACTTGCGCGGGCGGCTCGTCGGCGCTGCTGCCACTGCAAGCGACGACCGTCGTGACGAGTGCGAGGAGGATCGTGCGCATGAACCAGTCTCCCATGCGTGCGAGCGGTCGCACGCGATCGTGTAACTATGCGCTCCCATGCGATCGCGCGTTGGATCGCTCGCGATCCTGTCAGGGGAAGGCCCACACCGTGACCCGCGTAGAATGAGGTGGATGCGCCTCTCTCTCGCTCGTGTGCTCTGCCTGACGACCATGGCGCTGGGGTGCTCCGGGAGCAACGGAAGCCCCGCATGCGATCCGGATTCCGGTGCGTGCGGGTCCGAGGGAGGGACGATGGACGCATCGTCGGGATCCTCCGGCGGCAGCTCGAGCGGAGGATCGTCGAGCGGAGGATCGTCGGGCAGCGGATCCTCTTCCGGTTCCGGCTCGGGATCCGGCTCCAGCTCGGGCGCGAGCTCCGGCGGCGGCATCGCGTGCAGCGACATGTACGTGAGCGTCGACGGGTCGTGCTCGTGCGACACGGCCGGCCCCTCCAACACGGTGCCCTGCAATCCCGCGGTGCTCGGCGCGCCGGGGATCTGCTGCGCCGATCCGGGCTGGCCAGCCTCCGGCTCCTGTCAGTGCAACATCACCAAGTGCGAGTCGGTCTCCGGCTCGAGCGACTGCCAGTGCACGATCTTCGCGAGCGGCAACCTGTCCTCGTGCTCGGGCTCGGTGTGCTGCACGACGGCCAATATGACCGGCGGCTCCTGCTTCTGCGCCAACAGCGGCACCTGCTCCGCCGTCGGGGGGACGCCCGTGAGCAGCTGCTCGCCGACGGACACACCCTGCGCGCAGGGCCAGACGAAGGTCGACGCCTGCCGCTGATGCGCATCACGGCGTGGAACTGCAACATGGGGATGCACCGCAAGCTCGAGGCCCTCCTCGCGCTGCGTCCCGACATCGCCGTGCTCTCCGAGTGCGCCTCGCCCGACGTGCACGCCGCGCGCCCCGTCTTCGACGCGGCGACGTCGTACGCGTGGAACGGGCGTCTGCCCACGAAGGGCCTGGCCGTGCTCACGTTCGGTGACTTCCGCCTCCGCACGCTTCCGCCACGCGCATCCTCGTCGCACGCGCTGCCCGTGCGCATCGAGGGTCCCATCCGCCTTCCTCTCCTCGCCGTTTGGACGCAGCAGCCGGACTACATCGAAGGCGCCCACCGGGCGCTCGACACGAACCGGCGCCTCTTCGCGAAAGGACCGGGGATCGTCGCCGGGGATCTGAACAGCAACGCGAACTTCGACGCCAACCGGGTCCTCAACCACTCGCGCTTCGTCGCGCGCATGCGCGCCTTCGGGATGTGCAGCGCGTACCACGCCCACCATCGCGAGAAGCACGGCGCCGAGACGCGCCCCACCTTCTTCCTCTACCGCCACCGCGACCGCCCCTTCCACTTCGACTACGTCTTCCTCCCGACCCGCTGGCGGCGCGCCGTCCGCTCCGTCGACCTGGGGTCCCCCGACGACTGGCTCGTCCGGAGCGACCACCTCCCCCTCACGGTCACGCTCGATCTTTGATCCTCTCACGCAGCGACTTCGGCGCCACCACCTCGGCCTCGTTACCGAAGCCGAGGATCCACGCCTCGAGCTCCGGGCAGACGCGTACGCGCATCCGCACGATCACGTGGTCGCGCGTCACTTCCACTTGCTGCGAATCGTGCCACCGGTGCGACTGCGCGTAGGTCGCCCAGTTCTTCTTCAGCTTGAGCACGATGTCGTGCACCGGCTTGTCGAGGAAGATGCCGAACGAGTCGCGGAACACCTGCCCCGGGTCGTACGAAGCGCGAGCGGGGTAGTCGAAAGTCTGGTCGAGCGCCTCGGCGGCCCGGAAGCGCGCGAAGCGATAGGGGTGCAGGCGACCCTCGTCGTCTCGCGCGACGACGTAGAGCTGGTGATCGTGCACGACGATCGAGAGCGGCTCGATGCGCAGGTGCTGCGCGGCGCCGGTGAAGCGCGTGTACTCGATCGAGAGGACGCGATGGCGCAGCACGGCGTCGATGATCTCGTCGAGGAGCGGCGAACGATCGAGCAGCGCCACTTCGCCGCCGCGCCGCAGGAACCAGAACTTGCGGTCGATGTCCCTGAACACGGCGCGCCGCCGGGTGCGGCCGACCACGTCGCGCGCGGCCTCGCGGATCCCTTGCTCGTAGCTGGAGCCGTGGAAGAGCGGCCAGAGGCTCGCGCCGAAGCACGCCGCCACGGCGGTCGGATACGGAGGCGGCGGCGCGGGAGCGAGGGACGCGAGGTCCATCTTGATGAAGCGGCGGCGCCCCTCCTTGTGCTCCGCGACGCCGGGGAGCCGGAGCACCGCCTTCATGAGCCGGTCGGCCATCGCCGGCTGGATCCCGAGGCGCTCGGCGACCGAGTGCCGATCGTGCTCGCGACCGCGAAGCAGGTCCTCGACGAGCAGGAAGTGACGGTCGACGCTGGCGGACCGGCTCATGGGACCGGGAGGATCCGATGATCCTCGGAGGATCACAACCGCCGAAGTCCCCTCCCGCGCGCCCACGGCGGTGCCACGCTGCGCTCCATGGGAAGCCTGATCCGCTGTCCGAGCTGCCGCTGCGAGTTCGAGCTGTCCGACGTGCTTCGGAGCGAGCTCGAAGCCGAGGTGCGCGCCCAGATGGGAAAGCAGTTCGCGAGGGAGCTCGAGCAGGCGCGCAAGCAGGAGGCGAGCGCGGCGCGGGAGCGGTTCGCGAAGGAGCTCGACGAGCAGGTGCGCGTCACCCAGGAGGCCCTCGGCGAGGCTCAGGCGAAGATCCGGACGATGGCCGAGCGAGAGGCGGACCTCCTCAAGAAGCAGCGCGACGTGGAGAACCGCGAACGAGAGCTGGCGCTCGAGACGGAGCGACGCGTCGCCGCCGAGGTGGCGAAGGCACGCGAGCAGGAGACGAAGCTCGCGCAGCAGCGAGCCGAGATGCAGCAGGAGCAGCAGCACCTGCGCGACGAGGAGCATCGCCAGCAGATCGAGGGTCTGCAGAAGACGATCGCGGAGCTGACGCGCAAGGTGCAGCAGGGATCGCAGCAGATGCAGGGCGAAGCGCAGGAGGTGGTGCTGAAGGACGTGCTCACGGCCTCGTTTCCTCACGATGCCGTCGAGGACGTGCCGAAGGGCGTGAACGGCGCCGACCTGGTCCAGACCGTACGCGCCGGCGACGGTCGTCCGTGTGGATCGATCGTGTGGGAGAGCAAGCGCACCAAGGGCTGGTCCGATGGCTGGCTGCCCAAGCTTCGCGAAGACCAGCGAGCCGCCGGCGGCGCATGCGCCGTCCTCGTCACCCAGGCGCTGCCCGGGGACGTGCGCCATTTCGGGCTCAAGGACGGCGTGTGGGTCTGCGCTCCCGCCTACGCCGTGCCTCTCGCCGCGGCCCTGCGCGCGGGTCTCGTCGAAGCTTCCATCGCCAAGCGCGCCGCCGAGGGCAGCGGCCAGAAGATGCAGCTTCTCTACGACTACATGATGGGCACCGAGTTCCGGAACCGCGTCGAGGGCCTGGTCGAAGCTTTCATGGATATCCAGGACGACCACGCGAGCGAGAAGCGCAGCACGCTCACACGCTGGAAGCGCCGCGAGAAGATCCTCGAGCGCGCCCTCCAGAACATCGCGTCCCTCTGTGGCGATCTCGAAGGCATCTCCGGCCGCCAGCTCCAGGACCTCATCCCGGAACCGCTCGAGTCCCTCCGCAAGCTCCCCGAGCATGCCGACGAAGCGTCGGACACCCGCAACATCGGCGTTTACGCCGCCGGGTAAACGCAAAACCGCCGAGCCCGGCACACTCGGCCAGGCCTGAGGTGGACCCGTCCGCTGTATCCTCCCATCGTGGCCGCATCGGTTTTTGGGGGCCTGCTCGCAAACAAGACGCCTGACAGCACCGAATGGCGTCCGAAGCTCTTCTCGCCGGAGCGTCCTGACGACGTGCGGCACCTGGAGGAGCTCGCGCGCTCAGGGGCGATCGCCTTCGTGCACGACTCCCTCGGCGAGCAGCTCCGCGAGCTCGTGGCCCTGCGGGAGCCCTCGCGCAAGCTTCCGGTCGAGGAGCTCGACGCCCGCGTGCGCGCGCATCTCGCCGGCCGCCCGGTCGAGTCGCACGGCGCGTGGGCCTACTACCCCTGGTCGCGGCGTCTCGTGCACGTCCTGCCGTGCGACGAGCACCGCGAGGTGCGAACGGATCGCAACCGGTACAAGATCACGCGCGACGAGCAGCGGCGACTCGCGGGCGCGACGATCGGGATCATCGGCCTCTCGGTCGGCAACGCGGCGGCCGTCACGTTCGCGCTCGAGGGCGTCGGCGGCCGGTTCCGCCTCGCCGACTTCGACCTGCTGAGCCTCTCGAACCTCAATCGCCTTCGCGGCGGGGTGCAGGACCTCGGGGTGAAGAAGACGATGCTCGCCGCGCGCGAGATGTTCGAGATCGACCCCTACCTCGAGATCACGTGCTTCCCCGACGGCGTGAACGACGACACGATGCCCGACTTCCTCGGGCGCGGCGAGGACAAGCTCGACGTCCTGATCGAGGAGTGCGACGACCTCTACATGAAGGTGGTCGTGCGCGAGCGGGCGCGCGATCTCGGGATCCCCGTCGTGATGGATACGTCCGACCGGGGGCTGCTCGACGTCGAGCGCTTCGACTTCGAGCCGTCGCGACCCGTCCTCCACGGGCTCATCGGCGACGTGCGCGCCTCCGAGCTGCGCGGTCTGCCGACGAAGGAGAAAGTGCCGTTCGTCCTCGCCATCCTCGGCGGCCGGCAGATGTCGACGCGGTTCGCGGCCTCGCTGCCCGAGATCGACGAGACCATCAGCACCTGGCCGCAGCTCGCCTCGGGCGTCGCGCTCGGCGGAGCCATCACCTGCGACGTGGCGCGGCGCATCCTGCTCGGGACGATGCGCGCGTCGGGGCGGTTCTACGTGGACGTCGAGGCGATCGCGCGCGACGGAGCGGGGGAGCACGCGAAGCCGGCTCCCCCTCCCGCGCCGCGAGAGATCGCTCCGGAGGCGACGCGCTTGCCGCAGCTTCCGGCGAGGCCGGAGCCGTCCGGCGTGCTCGGACCCGACGCGGTTCGATGGATCGTCGCCCATGGCGTGCTCGCTCCCTCGGCGCACAACGCGCAGCCGTGGCGCTTCGTGCACCGGGCCGACGGCGTCCTCGAGTGCCGCCACGACCCGCGCCACGACATGCCGACGCTCGACTTCGAGCACGGGGCAACCTGGCTCGCCTTCGGGGCGGCGGTCGAGAACATGGATCTGGCTGCGCGTGATCTGGGGCTCTCCATCCACGTGCATCCGTTTCCGGCGCCCGAGGATCCCACCCTGGTGTGCACGCTGGGCTTCAGCGCCGACCGGCGCGACACGTCTCCCCTGCTCGGCCGTGTCCGTGAACGCGTGACCAACCGCAAGCGCGAAGCGAGGGTCCCTCTCGATGCAGCCAAGGGAGACGCCCTCGTCGCTGCGGCCGAATCGCGCGGCGCCTCGCTCACGCTCGTCACCGAGCCCGCGGCGCTCGAGGAGATCGGCGCCCTCATGGGCGCGTGCGACCGGATCTGCGCCCTGCACCCGGCGATGTTCGGCGAGGTCATGCCGGGCTACCGGTTCACGCGCGCCGAGGTGGAGCAGCACCGCGATGGCCTCGACCTCGCCTCGATGGAGCTGAGCGAGTCCGATCGCGCCGGGTTCGAGCTCCTCAGCGAGTGGCCCTCGATGGAATGCCTCCGCAAGATCGGCGGCGGCCGCGCCCTCGAATCGACCGCCCGCAAGTCGATCGCGGCGGCATCGGCCGTCGGCCTCGTCACCGTCCCCGGCGCCTCGCGCGAGAGCTACTTCGGCAGTGGCCGTGCGGTTCAGCGGATCTGGCTCACCGCGACCGACCTGGGCCTCGCCCTGCACCCGATGACGGGCCTCGTCTACCTCTTCGCCCGACTCGAGCGCGGCGGAGGCGAGGGACTGAGGGACGGCGACGTGCGCGAGCTGCGGGAGCTGCGCGCGCGTTACCGGGGGATCCTGAATCCTCCCCCGGATCGCGCCGAGACGTTCCTCTTTCGCGTGGGTGTCGCCGGTCCTCCGACTGCGCGATCGCTGCGCCGCCACCTCGACGAGGTCCTGCGCGTCGAGGCCCCATGAACCTCGTCCAGAACCTCCTGGCGCTCTACGCCGGCATCCTCCTCATCACCGCGCTGCTCACCGCCCTGCTCTGGCGGCGGAGCCGTGACCCGCTGCACCGCGCCCTCTTCTTCGTGTGGGCGAGCACCATCGTGTCTTTCGTCCTGCAGGGCGCGCTCGCGCAGAACGACCTGCTCGTCACCGTGGGGTTCTCCTCCGCCTTCCTCGTGAACCTGGCGCTGGCGCAGCTCGTCGCCGAGGTCGTCGGAACGAGCGTGCGATGGCGACCGTTCGCGGCGGGTCTCGTGGTCGCGCTCACGGCGTCCGCCGCCCTCTTCGCGGCCCACGGAAGCTTCCTCGCGGTCTCGGCACCCGTGTGCGTCGCGGTCGCGATGCCGCTGCTCGTCACCGGGATGCGCATCGTGCGCACGCGCTGGAGGGCGCTGACCACGATCGACCGGGCCCTCCTCGCGAGCTGCGGCGTCTTCTGCCTGCACAACCTGGACTTCGCGTTGCTCCGGGACAAGCCGAACGCAGCGCCGGCCGGCTTCACCATCGCGATCCTCATCATCACGGCGCTGGCGATCACGTCGCTCGCAGCGGTGCTCGAGGCGGCCACCGAGAAGCAGGCGCGCATCCATGCCGAGATGGAGGCAGCGAGACGCATCCAGATGCGCCTCCTGCCGCGCGACGTGGCCCTCCCCGGGCTCGAGCTCGCGTGTCACATGCGCCCCGCCGACGCCGTGGGCGGGGACTACTTCGACATCCACGCGCTCGACGACGCTTCGTGGCTCCTCGTCGGGGACGTCACCGGCCACGGCCTCGGCGCGGGCCTCGTGATGCTCATGGCCCAGAGCATCATCGGCTCGATCCTCCAGGCACGGCCCGACGTGAAGCCCCACGAGCTCAACTTCCTGGCCAACCGAGTCCTCTCCGCGAACCTCGCGCGCCTCGGCGAGCAGCGGCACATGACGCTCGTCTCGCTGTGCCGCGTGGGCGACGGAGGGCGCTTCCTGGTGAGCGGAAGCCACGACAACATCTACGTCTATCGGGCGAAGAACCGCGACGTCGAAGTGGTGCCCGTCGCGCACTTCCCGCTCGGCATCGGGATCCTCGCCGATCTCCGCGCGGGGGACTTCGGCCATGGCTCGCTCACCCTGGTCCCCGGCGATCTGCTGTTCGTCGGCACCGACGGGATCACCGAGGCGGCGCGCGGCGGAGATCCGGCCAAGGGCCTCTTCGGTGAGGACGGGCTCGTCGCGCATCTGCGGGAGAGCGGCGCCCGGCCGCTGTCCGAGGTGAAGTCGGCGCTCGTGCAGAAGCTCGATGCGTTCACCGGCGGGGCCTACGACGACGACGTCGCCTTCATCATGGTGCGGGCCAAGGGGGAGACGGCATGAAGCTGTCACTTCGAATCGCGGCGACGCGTGCCGAAGCCCTCCGGTGCCAGTACCTCATCGCGCAGATCTACAACGAGGAGTACGAGGTCCTCTTCTCGGACGACCGCTACGACCTCACCGCGAAGATCGAGCCCTGGCCGCACCGGTACCTGATGGGGATCATCGACGGCGAGCTCGCGTGCGCGTCGGGCCTCTATCTGCGCGACACGTACGTCGAGCGCTTCGGCGACGTGCGCGAAGGAGACGTGCGGGCGCTGGTCGCCGAGGCCGGAGCGGGCGACCGGTACGGCGCTTCGCCCTGTCGCGAGATCACCAAAGTCGTCGTCCACAAGCGCTGGCGCGGCCGGGGGCTGGGACGCGCGATCCTCGCAGCGGCGCACACCGTTGCGTTCCTCGAGCAGCAGGCGACGGCGCCGCCCCTCGTCGTCTTCTGCGCCAAGCTCTCCATCGTGCGAAACCTCTGGGACGCGATCGGCGTGCGGTCGCGTACGATCAAGCCGTTCCCCTTCTACAAGGTCCACGAGCTCTATCGTACCGACGCCGACCCCATGGAGAGCCGCCTGGTGATCCCCGCGCTCGACATTCCCCCGCGCTGGTACGACCTCGCCGTCCCCGGCGAGTACCCGCTCGAGACGCTCGGAGGGAGGCGATGAGCGACACGACCTACGGGACGCTGCTCGATCGGCCGAGGGACGAAGCGCTCGGCGCGTTCGAGATCCGCTTCGTGCCGCTCGACTTCGTCGTCCACTGGCGGCGGTGCGGGCTCACGGCCGACTACCTGGGCGCGGCCATGGCGTATGCCTTCGAGCGGCGCGAGGCGGCCGCGGCGGTCCTCTCGACGGTGATCAACGAGCTGGTCGAGAACGCGGTGAAGTTCTCCGACGACAAGCGCACCGAGGCGCGCGTTTCGGTCGTCCACGATGGCGACGTGCTCTGTGTCGAGGCGGTGAACCTCACCGACGCGAAGCGCGCGGGCGAGCTCCACGCTTTCGCGCGCGAGTTCGAGCACGCCGATCCGGAGGCGATGTTCCTCGAGCGCGTGGCCAGGACCACGCGTCCCGGCGAGTCCGCGTCCGGGATCGGATTGCTCGTCTTGAAGAAAGACTACGACGCAACCATTGGCATCCGCGTGCGGCCGGTGGAGGGCGGCCGCAGCGAAGTGACGGTCCAGGCGGTGCTCACGTCCGAGCAGGTGGAGGCGCGATGAAGCTGAGCGGAGAGGGCTACTCGGTCGACGGCACGCCGGGAGTCGCGGTCGTGCGGGGCGTGCTGCGCCTCGAGTCGGTCGCGGCGTACGAAGCGATCTTCACGCCGATCCGGCAAGAGATGGGCGCCGCCGGTGCGTACACGATCGATTTCTCGGGCGTGACGCTGATGAACAGCTCCGGGATCCGCGCCCTGGCGAATCTCGTCCTCGAGGCGAAGACGCACGACTGGACGCTCGTGCTCAAGGGGACCCTGGCGGTTCCCTGGCAGCGCAAGAGCCTCGCGTCGCTGGGCGCCCTGACGCCCAAGGTGAAGGTGGAGATTCACTGAACGGCTTCGTCGCCTGATTCGCGCGACGATCACTCGTCGCTGATCTTGCCCTGCGCTTCTTCGTAGGCGCGGCCGACCCCGGGCTCGACGAAGCCCTCGTCGAACATCGCGCGCTGCGTGGAATCGTCCCCCGCGAAGGCGTCGCGGAAGCTCGCGAAGTCGACCTTCTTGCGGGTCTCCTCGAGCGACAGCCCCTGCCTGGCGCAGTCGCCCACCTGCTGCTGCAACGAAGCGAACAGCGAGCCGAGCCGATCGACGTAGGCGAGGTCGTGCTGCACCGATCCGTGCCCCGGCAGGAGCACCTTCGGATGCAGGTCCTTCACCTTCTGGAGCACCGCGCGCCACTCGCCGATGTACGAACCGTACGCGTACGGGGTGGGAGCGACGACGGCATCACCGGTCGCGAGCACGCCGGCCTCAGGGACGTAGACCATCGCATCCCCCGCGGTGTTGCCGCGACCGAGGTGCAGCACGCGAACCTCGCGATGACCCAGGTCGATGGGTAGCGACTCCTCGTCGAACGTGCGCGTCGGCGGAACGAGCGTCACGTCGGAGTCGTCCTCGACCGCCTCCAGCTCCGGAAGCCCGATGGTGAGCGCGGTGCGCGTCGACTCGTCGAGTGGCACGCCCGGCTTTCGCTCCCCGGTGGCGAGCATCTTCTTGTAGCGCTCGACGAGCGTGCGTCCCTCACGTTGCGCCTTGGCGTATTCGGGGTCCTTGGCGAGCACCAGTCGCTTGGTCTCGGAGTGCGCGAGGAAGACCGCGTCCGGGTACGCCTCGCGGAACGCGGCGTTGCCGAAGAGGTGGTCCGTGTGCCAGTGCGAGGTCACGACGTAACGCACGGGCTTCGGCGTCAGGGCGCGGATGTCGGCGATCATCTTGCGCGCCAGAGACGGGAAGTGCCCCGTGTCGAGGACGAGGACGCCGTCGTCGCCGATGACGACGAGGGTGTTCCCCGTCACCACCTCGGCTCGTCCCGCAACTGGGACGAACGCGTAGACGCCGTCGGCGAGTGCAACGGTGTCGTAGTGATACAGCGGGCTCGTTGCGGCGAGATGCTTCGTCTCCGTGGACGAGGACTGGGTCGGGGGCTGCGGCGGCGGCGTGGCGCAGGCCACGACGGTCGCCGCGATCAGACACAGGGGTGCGCTGGTTCGTACCACCCCCGCTTTAACACCGCAGGAGGCGAAAGGTTCTCAGAGCTGCAGGCTCTTCACCTCGAGGTACTCCTCGAGGCCCCACTTGCCGTACTCGCGGCCGTGGCCCGATTGCTTGAATCCGCCGAAGGGCGCGCCCGCGTTGTAGCTCGCGCCGTTGATGTCCACCTGCCCGGTGCGCATGCGGCGCGCGACGCGCTTGGCGCGCTCGACGTCCTTGGACCACACGCCTCCGGCGAGCCCGTAGATCGAGTCGTTGGCGATGCGGATCGCGTCCTCCTCGTCTTCGTAGGGGAGGATGCTCAGCACCGGGCCGAAGATCTCCTCCTGCGCGATGGTCATGGTGGTCTTCACGTTCGCGAAGACCGTCGGCTTCACGAAGTATCCCTTCTGCTGAGACTGCGGCTGGTCCGGGCCGCCCGTCACGAGCGTCGCCCCTTCCTCCATGCCCTTGCGGATGTAGCCGCGCACGCGGTCCTGCTGGGTCTTGGACACGAGCGGTCCGAGCTTGGTCTCCGGCGCCAGCGCGGGACCGAGCGAGAAGCCCTCGGCGGTGGCCTTCGCGATGCGCACCGCCTCGTCGTGCTTGGCGCGCGGCACGAGCATGCGCGTCCACGCGGAGCAGGTCTGCCCGGAGTTGAGGTAGCAGTTGCGCACGCCGGCCTTCACGGCCTTGTCGAGATCCGCGTCGTCGAGGATCACGTTGGCGCTCTTGCCGCCCAGCTCGAGAGCCACGCGCTTCACCGTCTTCGCCGCGAGCTCGCTCACGCGCCGCCCCGCGCGCGTCGACCCCGTGAAGCTGACCATGTCGACGCCGTCGTGCGATGCGAGCGCTTCGCCCACGGTGGGGCCGTCGCCGCTCACCAGGTTAAACACGCCGCGCGGCAGACGCGCTGCATCGATGATCTCGGCGAGGATGAACGCGCTGAGCGGGGCGACTTCGCTCGGCTTCAACACCACGGTGCATCCGGCGGCGAGCGCCGGGGCCACCTTCGCGGCGACCTGGAGCAGCGGGTAGTTCCAGGGCGTGATGCACGCGACGACGCCCACGGGCTCGCGCACGACGATCGAGTTGCCCGCCTTCTCCTCGTGCGCGACGGTCGACGCGAGCTCGGCGTAAGAGCCGAAGTGCATGGTCGGCAGCCCCGCCTGGATCATCTGGCTGAGCGAGAGCGGCATGCCGACCTCGCGCGCCACCGTCTCGGCGATCTCCTGCATGCGCGCGCCGAGGCCCGCCTGGATCTTCTGCAGGTAAGCCGCCCGCTCCGCCGGCGCCGTGCGCGACCATCCGTCGAACGCCGCGCGGGCGGCCTTGACGGCCCTGTCCACATCGGCCGCATCCCCCGCGGGGACGCGCCCCATCACCTCTTCGGTGGACGCGTCGATCACGTCGAAAGCGCCCTTGCCGGAAGGAGCCACCCACTCGCCGCCGATGTAGATCTTGTCGTGAGCCTTCATGGTCGGGGGAGCATATCCTTCCCGCGTGGACCTCGCTCCCTTCCTCGGACCGACGGCTTTCGTGGATGCCGAGCACCCGAGCATCACCGCTCTCTGCCGGTCTCTGGAGCTCGACGGGCTGTCTCCGGGGGACCGTGCCGTGCGCATCGCCGAGCACGTGCGTGCGTCGGTTGCGTATCAGTTCGCCGCCAAGAGGACGCGCGAGGAATACCTCGCATCCCGCGTGCTCGCCGATGGCCGCGGCTTCTGCGTGCAGAAGGCGGTGCTCGCGTGCGCGCTCGGCCGGGCAGCCGGCGTACCGAGCGCCATCGTGCTGTGCGACATGCGCGACGCGTCGCTCCCGCCGCACGTGACCGCGGCCCTCGGCACCGACGTGATGTTCCATCACGGCATCAACGCGTTCTTCGTCGACGATCGCTGGTGGCGCGTGGACGCGAGCCTCACACCGGAGGTGCTGGGGAAGAAGGACGTCGAGGTCCTCCCCTTCGCGACGAGCGCCGACTGCCTTCTCCCTCCTTCGAGGAAGGACGGGCGCCCGCACGCCGAGTACCAGCGCTTCCACGGGACCTACGCCGACTTGCCGTTCGAGCCGATGCTCATGGCGTTCGCGACCGGCTACGCGCGCGCCGACATCCCTGCGCTGCGTCGCATGGGAATCGGCGGGTAGCGTTCACCGATCCGATCTGGACCACCTGCTGCTCCGATCCAGCACACCCGCGGCGCGGCGCCACGCGAGACTGCTCACGAATCGGGCGAGCATGCGCGTTGCACCGCTCCACGGGCATCATGGATTCGCACCCGCCGACCTCCTCTTCTCCACGGCCCCCGCGCAATGCCGCGACGTGCAACCCGTCGCAGCTCGAGGCGTGGGCGAAGCTTCGCCGCGAGGCGCCCTCCTTCGACGAGGTGTGCGCGCGGGTCGTGTCGGAGGGCGATGCGTCGGGCCATCGGCTCCACTGGACGAGCGCGAGCTCCTCGGGCAGCTGCGATCTGCCTGCGAGCCGCGACGCGTATCTCGTCGTGGGGCGTCACTCGAGCTGCAACGTGGTGCTCGGCGCGGACCCGTGCGTCGCCCTCCGTCACGTGATCGTGCGGTCGAGCGTCCTCGACGACGGCTGCCCCGTCGTCAGCGTGCTCGACCTTCGCACGCGCGACGGGTTCCAGATCAACGACGGCACGGTGCAACGGTCGATCGTCGCGACGGGTCCCCTCGCCTTCCGCATCGGCGCGTACGTCCTCGTCGCCTTGCCCGGAGGCGTGCCGCCCGAGGCCGCGTTCCAGCCTCCGGCTTGCGAGCGTGCCGAGGCGCATCCCTATCGTGTCGCGTCGCAAAGGCTGGGAGGACAGCCGCCGCAGTCGCGGCGCGTCGTCTCGCGCATCACGCTCATGCCCGGTGCCGAGGCCCTGTCCGTACGCCCGGCGAGCGCCCTGCTCCGTGAAGACGCCCGTCACGAGCTCTCGCTCGATGCACGCGGCCGCCGTGCAAGCATCGTTCTCTCGGGGGCCGACCTCGATCGCGGCGTGATCGTGGGACGCGACCCGCGCTGCGTCGACGCTGGGCTGCGCGCGATCCTCGACGGAGGCATCTCGCGCATGCACCTGCTCCTCAGGCGCGACGCACGAGGCGGCATCGTCGCGTTCGACCTGGCGTCGACGCAGGGCACCTGGGGAGAGGGCCGGCGCGTCCGCAGCGTGCATCTCGCCGACGCGGGCACCACGCTCTCGATGGGCATGGTGAACCCCGTCCGCCTGCAGTGGCGACGGCTCTAACGCGCGCGCAGGAACAGCATCGCTTCTCGCACGAACGCCTCGCGCTCCGAGACGAAGATGGGGCCGTGCATCCCGTTCGGCACGACCCAGAGCGACGCGCGCGGGATGCCGCGGTACAGCTCGACCGCCAGCTCCACGGGATAGAAGGGATCGCGGTCGCCCGACACGAGCAGCGTTCGCGCCGTGATCGTCGCGAGGCGCTCGCGCGTGAAGCTCATGTCCCCGGTCGCGTCGTCCGCGAAGCGGCCCGGCAGCGCCCACAGCGCAGCGATCTGATCGTCGCCGTGCACGTGGATCTTCCGCATCCGCTCCCACTCTTCCGCCGAGTGCTCCGCCGCGGCTGCCTCGCGAAAGAGCGCCCGCGTCGCCTCGGTGAATCGGGGCGTGGGCGACACCAGGATCATCGCGCTGACGCGATCGGGTGCGAGCGTCGCCACGTGCAGCAACGTCTTCGCCCCGAGGCTCACGCCGACGGCGCGCACACGATCGATCCCCATGGCATCGAGGATTGCCAGCACGTCGCGCCCGCACCGCGCGAAGCTGAACTCGCCCCCGGGATTCGTCGATCGCCCGTGCCCTCGCGCATCCGGCGCGATCACGTGGAACTCGGACGCCAGCGCATCCCGATCGAACACGTGCTTCCAGTCGTCGCCGGTGCCCATCATCCCGTGCAGCAGCAGCAGCGGCTCCCCTGCCCCGCGCTCCTCGACGTGCAGCTCTGCCCCATCCTCCAGCTTCACGATGCGCGCCGTCGCCTGCATGGGTCCTCGGATGCTACCTCTGGACGGGCAGTGTCCGCGGCCCGCAATCGCCGGCTCCTCCTCGCGATCGTCGCCACCGACTCGACCTTCGAGCGCAAGATGGTGCGCGGCGAGCCCGCGTGGGTCGGCAAGTGCATCCACTGCAACGCGAAGCTCGTCGTGAGCATCGACGGTCAGGCCGACGGCGCCGCCACGATCGAGCACATCGTCCCCCGCACCCACGGCGGCGGAGACGACCTTGCGAACCTCGCCATCGCTTGCCCGCGCTGCAACGCCCTCAAGGGCAAGCGCCTCGACCACCGCCGCCGCACCGACCCGACGTTGACGCAGGTGATCGAAACCCTCCGCGCCCGCCGCCTCGCTCGCTGGCGCGACGGAGCGTAGAACCGTGACCGTGGCTTCCACCTGGGTGTTGCTGCGCGGCCTGGGCCGCGAGTCCGGTCACTGGGGCCCGTTCCTCCCCACGCTGAAGGCTGCCGCGACGGAAGCCGAAGTCGTCACGCTCGACCTCCCCGGCACCGGGACGCGTCTCCACGACCGAGCCCCCCGCTCGATGCGCCAGATCGTCGACTGCGTCCGGGACGAGGCCTCCTCACGCGGTCTCCTCCGGGCTCCGCTTCTCCTCTTCGGCATTTCGCTTGGCGGCATGGTCGCGATGGAGTGGGCCAACAGTCACTCCAGTGAAGTCGCCGGCATCGTGATCGCCGCCTCGTCGGCCTCCGATCTCGCCCCGCTGCTCCATCGCTTCAGCCTCGTCGGCGTCGGCAGCATCGTTCTCAACCGCTTCACGCGTGACCCGGTGCTTCGCCAGCGGCGCATCGCTTGGCTCGTGTCGAACCGCCGCGACATCCGCGATCGCATCGTGCAGGAGTGGCTGCAGATCGAGCGCGATCGCCCCGTCTCCTTCCCGACGCTCCGCGCCCAGCTGGAGGCCGCTTCCCGCTGGCGAGCCCCCGCATCCCTTCGCGTCCCTTCCCTCTTCCTCGTCGGCCGCAAAGGATCGCCTCGTGCATCCCGACTGCTCGCGCACCCTCGCCCGTCGCTACGGCGCCCCTCTCGAGGAGCACCCAGACGCCGGCCACGACCTCACGACCGACGCCCCCGACTGGGTTGCGGACCACTGCGCGCGCTGGCTTGACGGATTGAATCCGCGAAAGAAATGAGTTTGGTTCCTTGACGTGCAAGGAAGAGCGTCGTAAACATGAATGAACGGCCCGTCCGGGTCGTCCAAGGACCAGAACGATGTTGTCTCTAGCGATGCGAAGGATGCCCGCGGCCGAGCTGCTCGAAGCAGCGCGGCCGACGTGCGGCCATTCGCTCCCAGGAACCGGGTATCGCCTCGTGGCGAGCATCGGGTTCCTCGATAGCCGCTCCCCGAGCCAGGAGGGCTGTTCCTAGGCGGTATTTCCAGCGCTTCTCGCGCCTGGAAGGCCGCCCGGGAGACCCCCGAGGCGGCCTTCGCCGTTTGTGGTCACCGAATCGTCGAACCGAACCGTAGAAGAACAAGGAGGTAGCAGGTTGGAACCGAGCCAGGTCATTCGAACGCCGCGTCCGTCGCGGTGGACCGCCGGTTCACTGCGCCGCTGACTTCGGCTGAACAATCGCGATTCTTTCGGATCTCTAACCGCGGATCTGCGCATGCGGATCCCCGGCTACACGGGGATCGTGTGCCCTCGACTCAGGCCCGTCGCGTAGCGGCAGCGCACCCGGCTCTTGACCGGTGAGGCGAGGGTTCGATCCCCTCCGGGCCTACTCGTGCTTCGGGGTCGTCTAACGGCAGGACGCTGGCCTCTGGACCCGGCAATGCAGGTTCGATCCCTGCCCCCGAAACTGATCGGCCGTGCTCGCGCACGGCTCCGTTCATTGACAACTCGACGCCGAACGACGGAGGGCCACGGGTCCGCTTCCGTGGCCCTCCGTCCACGTATTCCAGCGAAGCCGAATGGTCAGGCAGCCGGCCGTTAACCGGTTCACTCGAAGGTTCGATTCCTTCCGCTGGAGCCGCGGCATGCTCATGCCCTCGAGGCTCGTGTGGACGAGCGCCCGCCCCGTAAGCGGGAAGTTCCGGTTCGACTCCGGGCGAGGGCTCTCTTGCCGTCGCGATGGTGGCGGTACTCGTCTGGCGACGAGGGCAGGCCACCTGCGGAGACTGGGTTCGATCCCCGTCCGTCACCCCATCTCATCGGCCCGTGATGCGACCGGTGTCGCAATGCCGCCGTCTACGGTGTGAGAGGGGTTCGACTCCCCTACGGGCCGCTTCGAACAGGCTGCAGAGTCATGGTGACCGGCCGGGCCTCCAAAACCCGGAGAGGGGGTTCGATTCCCTCGCAGCCTGCGGGATCGTAGCTCAACGGGAGATGCGCCCGGCCTGCACCCGGGAGATGCGAGTTCGATTCTCGCCGATTCCACCACCGACGAACCGATCCTCCGGATGAGGAGCATCGCCTGCAAAGCGATCGCGCGAGGGTTCAAGTCCCTCTCGGTTCTCTACTCCTCCCTGTCCTGACGGCCTTCAGGCTCTGGTCTCCGATGCCAGTTGATCGAGGTTCAACTCCTCGCAGGGAGTCCATTTCACGAAACACCAACCGGAGACTGAACATGAAGAGGCACGTGAATGTGGGCACCATCGGGCACGTCGATCACGGTAAGACCACGCTGACCGCGGCGATCCTCGCGGTGCAGGCGAACGCCGGTCTGGCCAAGCCCAAGACGTACGCCGACATCGCCAAGGGCGGCACGGTCCGGGACGAGACCAAGACGGTCACGATCACCGTCTCGCACGTCGAGTACGAGACGGCTTCCCGGCATTACGCCCACGTCGATTGCCCCGGTCACGCCGACTACATCAAGAACATGATCACCGGCGCCGCCCAGATGGACGGCGCGATCCTCTTGGTGGACGGCAGCCAGGGTCCGCAGCACCAGACGAAGGAGCACATCCTGCTCGCTCGTCAGGTGGGCGTCGGGCGGATCGTCGTCTTCATCAACAAGGTCGACATCGCGGATCCGGAGCTGCTCGAGCTGGTCGTCGCCGAGACGACCGACTGCCTGAAGCTCCACGGGTACGAGGGCTCTCCCATCGTCACTGGGTCGGCGCTCCAGGCGCTGCGCAACCCCGCAAACGGCGGGGCGTGCATCCGGGAGCTCCTCCAGGCGATGGAGACCCACTTCCCGGATCCGGTCCGCGACTTCGACGCGCCGTTCATGCTCCCCATCGAGGGCGTCCACACCATCCCTGGTCGTGGCACCGTCGTGACGGGCCGCATCGAGCGCGGCGTGCTGAAGGTCGGCGCAACCGTCGAGATCATCGGTCTCGTCGACGCCGACTCGAAGCCGCGCCAGGTCGTGGTGACGGGCATCCAGATGTTCCACAAGGACCAGCCGGAGGCCCGCGCCGGTCAGAACTGCGGTCTGCTCCTTCGCGGCGTCGCCCGCGACGAGGTGGTCCGCGGTCAGGTGCTCATCGCGCCGGGCTCGGTCGCCTCGCACACCAGGGCGAAGGCCGAGCTGTTCGTCATCCCCGCGAAGGAGGGTGGGCGCCACACGCCGATCCTCGAGGGCTACATGCCGCAGTTCTTCTTCGGGACGACGGACGTCACCGGGACGCTCGTGGATCTCCACGGCACCGCGATGATTCACCCCGGCGATCACGCCCAGGTCACCCTCGAGCTGATGAAGCCCGTGGGGATGGAGACCGGGATGCGCTTTGCCGTCCGCGAGGGCGGCAAGACCGTCGGTGCCGGAGTGATCCTCGGCATCGAGCAGTAACGCGGGGTGGGGCTTCGGCCCCACCCCATTCTCCCTGTCCCGGCGGGTCCGGGCTCCGGTCTACGAAGCCGGTTCGTCGAGGTTCAACTCCTCGCAGGGAGGCTGATTCAAAGAAAGGAGGGCTCTCATGGTTTTCAAGCGTCTGTTCAGCAACGCCGGCAAGGCGCCGGCAGCCAACACGAACAACGAGGCGGGCGGCCGCGCGTATGCGTTCTCTCCGGAGCACGCCCTCGCGCTGTACGCGGTGACCGGAACGATGCACAACACGTTCTACGCATCGGCCGAGCAGCAGCTCGACGCGATCCTCGCGCTGGCCGCGAAGGTGTCGCCGGCATTCGTCGCCAAGACGGCCGTCTACACGCGCGAGCGTGGCTTCATGAAGGACGTCCCGGCGCTGCTCGTCGCGTATCTCGCGAAGAACGACGTCGGCCTCATGAAGGCGGTGTTCCCGCGCGTGATCGACAACGGCAAGATGCTGCGCAACTTCGTCCAGATCGTCCGTTCGGGCGTGGTCGGTCGCAAGTCGCTCGGCTCGGCTCCGAAGCGTGCCGCGCAGGCATGGTTCTCGAGCCGCACGCCGGAGTCGATCTTCAAGAGCTCGCTCGGCTCGGAGCCGTCGATGGCGGACGTCATCAAGCTGGTGCGTCCGTCGCCGAAGCTCAAGCCGGACGAGAAGGACCTCGTGCGCGAGGCCCTGTACGGATACCTCATCGGCAAGCCGTTCGCGGAGGCCAGCCTTCCGCCGATCGTGCAGGCCTTCGAGGCGTTCAAGCAGGGCGCGGGCCCGATGCCCGACGTGCCGTTCGAGATGCTCACGGCTCTCGAGCTCACGAAGGAGCAGTGGGCCGACATCGCGGCGCGCATGTCGTGGACGCAGACGCGCATGAACCTCAACACGCTGCTCCGCAAGGGCGTGCTCGAGGATCCGGCGATGGTCACGCTCCTCTCGCAGCGTCTCCGTAGTGCGGGCGCAATCAAGCGTGCGCGCGCATTCCCGTACCAGCTCCTCGCGGCGTTCCGCGCGGCCGGTACGGAGATGCCGAACGCGCTCCGCGACGCACTGCAGGACGCGCTCGAGATCGCGACGGAGAACGTCCCGGCCCTCACGGGCAAGGTCTACGTCTGCCCGGACGTCTCGGGCTCGATGCAGAGCGCGGCCACGGGTCGCCGTGGCAGCGCGACGAGCGCGGTCCGTTGCGTCGACGTCGCGGGTCTCGTCGCGGCATCGCTGCTCCGTCGGAACGCTGACGCGGAAGTCATCGCGTTCAGCGACGACGTGGTGAAGATGCCGCGTCCGCTCAACCCGCGCGACTCGGTGATGACGAACGCGCAGTACCTCGCCTCGCTGCCGAGCGGCGGTACGGCGTGCAGCGCGCCGCTTCGTCACCTCAACACGCGTCGGGCGCAGGGCGACATCGTCGTCTACGTGTCCGACAACCAGTCGTGGGCCGACTTCGCCCGCAAGGGCGCGGTCCAGCACACGCGCGGCACCATCATGGCCGAGGAGTGGGAGCGCTTCCGGGCGCGTAACCCGCGGGCCAAGCTGGTGCTCATCGACCTCCAGCCGTACGCCTCGACGCAGGTCGCCGAGCGCGCGGACGTGCGGAACGTCGGTGGCTTCTCCGACTCGGTGTTCGAGATCGTCTCGCTCTTCGCGAAGGGCGAGCTCGGCTCGGATCACTTCGTCGGAGCAATCGAGAGCGTCACGCTCTCGTGATGCGAGGGATGGCGGGAGCGCCCGGAGCTCCCGCCGCTCTCCTTCTCTTCAGATGCACGCAGCGAATGCAGCAGGGATTACATCGATGGAATCGAAGGATGCGGGTTCGAATCCCGCCGGCTCCACTTTGCGGGGTCGTAGCTCAACGGCAGAGCAACGGATCTCTGCACCCCTCGTCGCTGCCTAGCGGTGATGGTTCAACAGAAGAATCTCGGAGCGCCACTCCGAGGATCCGGGTGCGATTCCCGGTCACCGCTCCGCGGCGAATGCCGGTGAGGACTACACCCACTCTGTCAAAGTGGCGCCTTCGGGCACATGTCTTCACCACCCTCGTCGCCGCCTCTTACTCGCTGCGTTCTAGGGAGACGCCCGGCCCCATAAGCCGTCGCGAGATGGTTCGAGTCCATCCGCAGCGACCTTCGCGGAGCTCGCTCCTCTGGTGAGGACACCCTGGGCGCCCCGATAAGGAGCCTGCGCTGCGTTCGATCCGCAGATGACCCACCGCACGCTCGATTCACGCCGACGTAGCCCAACTAGGCAGAGGCCGCGCACTCAGAATGCGTGTGGAGTGAAGGTTCGAATCCTGCCGTCGGTACCGACTGCGCCATCGTGGTGGAACAGGAATACACGGCAGCCCGAGAAGCTGCGCCCCTCGTGGGTGTGAGGGTTCGACTCCCTCCGATGGCACTGCATGCACCGTTTGCTTCTGGCGAGGCGGCGGGTCCCTCAAATCCGCGAGGCGAGTTCGATCCTCGCATGGTGCGCGCGCCGAGAGCTGGTCTGGTGATAGCGCGCGGCCGAAACCCGCGAGAACGTCGTTCGATTCGACGTCGGCGCACGAAGCCAATCGTTTGCAGAGGGTGGTGTTCAACAGCAGCACACGCGGCCCGGGCCCGCGCAGTGCGGGTGCAATTCCCGCCCCTCTGACCGGAGAAAACCCATGAAGAAGAAAAGGAAGAGACGAAGGTGAGGGGAATCATGATGCGCACGCTGCTTCTGACGCCGTGGATGGCGCCGCACCGGGTCGTGACCTGGGAGCGCGCCGTCGTGCTCGTGGTGCTCGGCAAGGTCGACGTGCTCGAGGAGTACGACGACGAGATCCGCGCGCCGAGCCGGTCGCTCCGGACGCCGTCGGTCGTGCGCCTCAAGCGCGGCCCGGCGACGAAGCACGTCGTGCGCTTCAGCCGCATCAACGTCTACACGCGTGACGGCTTCCGCTGCCAGTACTGCGGCGAGAAGAAGACGATGCGCGATCTCAACTACGACCACGTGGTCCCGCGCGTGCGCGGAGGCAAGACGGTCTGGGAGAACATCGTGACGTCCTGCTACGCGTGCAACGATCGCAAGGGAAGCCGCACTCCCGAGGAGGCGGGCATGACGCTTCGCAAGAAGCCGTTCAAGCCGTCCAGCCTCCCGGTCGCGCCGGTGCTTCGCATCAGCCGCTCCGAGATGCCCGACGCCTGGTTGCCGTACTGTGACCAGCTGGGATCCGAGCGCGTTGCGTGAGCTCTGGTCGCTACCGGAGTGCGCTCCGAACGTCCTGCCCCGAGACGGAAAACCGGGGCTCTAATCGACGCGGCACCGAATGAAGGTGTCGACTACATCCGTAACTATAACGGTCCTAAGGTAGCTACGTTCGCCTGCCGGCCGTCGCGCGAGCGATGGTCATGGCGAACGTGCGAGCTCGTCTGGCGGGAAACTGCCGGAGCGAGGGAACGTGGGCTCGCCGGTTCGCACCGGCGAGTCAAAACGCCGACGTCGCACCGCCCCTCGTCGGGCCCCGCGTCGATTCGATCCGTCCGGAGGGAAAACCGGTCATCAGGACCGGATCTGTCCCGAAAACAGAGTGGGCGCCGAGAGGTGCCTGGGGTGCAAGTCCTCTTCCCTCCTCTACTGTGCGTGGAAGCTGAATCGCGCGAGGCGCGAGCCTGGCCGCTACCCAGAGCGTGCCCCTCGAGGGCATGGTGTGCGACTCACCCTGCTTCCGCCCCGTTCGGCGTCGAGTTCGTCAGGCAACGTCAGCAAGGGTCGGAGGTCAGCTACTGGTTGGCTGCACGTGTCCGTAAAACACGCTCCTTCGTGACGCTGGGGGTTCGATTCCCTCCCGACCCACCGATAAGATCTCCCGCATGCCCCTCGAGATGAAGCCGGCGTGCGAGACGTGCGGAACCGCGCTGCCGGCCGAGGGCACCGCCTTCGTCTGCAGCTACGAGTGCACCTTCTGCGAACGATGCGCCGAAGGTGGGGCACGTCGTTGCCCCAATTGCGGAGGTGAGCTCGTGCGCCGCCCGCGCCGGCAACCCCGCTCTGCGTGACTAGAGCGTCAGGCCCACTCCGACGACGACGGCACGCTCGCCGAGCGGGACGCCCTCCGCGACGAGATCCACCCGCCCGAGGCTCACCGAGAGGCCTGCGCCCACCTGGTAGTGATACGCATCGGTGCCGGTCGCGGAGGCGCCACCGATGGACCAGAACACCGGGCCGCCAAAGGCTCGCGCGAGCACGTAGGGCGTGACGACGTCCGCGATCGTCTTGCCCGCGGCCACGCCGAGGCGCAGGTCGAATGCCGAGAGCGACGATGACGCGGCCCGCGAGAGCGACGCCGCCATCGAGGCCGAGAGCAGCACGAACGGCGCAACGCTCCCCTCGTCGAGCGGACGGAACGACGCCGTGATCGCACCGAGTGGCCCCGGCGACACCGTGGAGGTCACTCCATTCACGTCAATGTCGCCCGTCACCGTAGTGCCGATCCCGCCGCCGAGGGTCCAGCGGTCACCGAGCCGACGGTCGAGCGAGGCCATGACGGCGTACTTCGCGAAGGACGCGTCCACGCTGCCCCCGCCGGAAGAGAAGACGAGCTTCGTGTCCGAGTAAGAACCGCTCGCGCCGACGCGCCACGGCCGATCGGTGCCGTCTCCGCTGCAGTAGCGCAGTCCCGTCGGACCGACGGGCGGGGCGACGCCTCAGGCGGGAGCCGGCCGCGCCGCCAGCAGGGTGACGGCCACGGCGCCACAGAAGACCAGTGCCTTCATCGCAGGATCTCTTCCAGCCCTGCATCCGCCACGCGCTCCACCGGCTCGAGCGCTGCCGCCACCGCGTCGCGATCGCTCTTCGCCATCGCCTCGAACCCAAGTCTCGCCCGGAGCCCGTCGAGCCGTTCGACGAGCCCCGGAGCCGTCGCATACCCCGCGACCCACCGGCCCTCGCCGATCGCGTCGAGGATCTGGTCCACGCGCCTCTCGAATCTCCCTCGATCCGCCGCTGGCAGATCCGGCACCCACGCGTCCGCCGCCCGGTGATGCGCCTCCGGCCTCACCGCCGCGATCGACGTGCGCACCGCCTCGAGCACCGTGTCGAGCCCGAGGCGCCGCAGCAAAGCGCCATCCAGACACAGCTCCCACGCGATGTGCGCGAAGAGCCCGAGCTTCGGCGCCTGCTGCGCGGTCCGGAGCGCAACCCGCGCCGCGCTCTCCCCCCGCTCGAACGCCGGGGTCCCATGAAACCAGGCGTCCACCTCCAGGTGATGCCGTATCCCGTCACCGACCGATCGGACCGCTTCGATCGCGGCCTCCCGTTGCTCTCGCGCCCGTGCCCGCGCCCGCCGGTCCGCCATCCTCCACACGTCGGGCAGCATCGCCCCCACCGCCGCCTCGGAACGCCTGAGGTCGCGCCCCGCCAGATGATGATGGAGCAGGAAATTCACGCTTCGTTGAACATAGCCCCGAGCCCGGTTTCGCGATAAAACGGCCGCCTCATGCGAAGCACAACCCTCCTCTCCCTCGCTTCCCTCGTCAGTGTCTGCCTCGTCGCGTCCGGCTACGGCTGCGGCGGCAACAGCTCGTCGCCCGGCAACGATGGGGGCACCGGCAACGAAACCTCGAGCAGCAGCGGCGGGAGCAGCAGTGGGGGGAGCAGCAGTGGCAGTAGCAGCGGTGGCCTCCCTCAAGGAGATGCGTCCAACGATACCGGCGACGGGGCGATGCCCTGCACGCTGATGCCGACGGGCGACCTCGTCACCGCCACCAAGACGCAGTCCGTGTACAGCATCACGAGCGACAATCAGATCCTCCTCTACGACTGGGCCGGACTGTCGCTCTCCGCCGTCCCCCTCGCCGGCGGCGCAGTCGCGAGCATCGGCCCGTTCAACTCGGCGCAGGACTTCATCTCGATCTCCGGCAGTGCCGTGGTCCTCGTGCAGGGTGCCACGCAGGCGACTCCCTACGGCAAGCTGACCGTGTGGACCGGGGCGAACGGCGCGAAAGCGATCGGCACCAAGACGCTGCCGGGCACTGCCGGGTCGGGCGCGCTCGACGTCTCGTCGGACGGCAAGTACGTCCTCTACACGGACAACGCGACGGCCACGACGGCCGAC
>DASVWO010000132.1:0-7377 GCA_036393165.1 Polyangiaceae bacterium
GGGACGGTACCGACTCTCTCGCACTGCTCCCCCTGATGCTGCCACGGCCCTAGAACCACCAGGGTGCGTCAATTCTTCGACAGGTAGGCCGCCCATGTCCGCGAAAGCACGTCAGCGATTTCCGGCATCGATCGTGCTCCTCGACCGTTAGCAAGAGCGGAAGTCATGAGCTTCGATCCTTCGCCCCGCCATGCCGCAGCCCCCGTCTCCGAGCCGCCGGATGAGCGTCCGACGATACCGGCCGGCCCGGTGTCGTCGTCGCGCACCTCGGGCCTGAGGCGAAAGGCCCCGGCCGCCGCCACGCTCGACCCGCTCGAGGAAGCGCTGCTCTCGCGGCCGATCTGGGATTCGCGCGAGCCGGAGCCGGCGGTGCACGAGATCCTCTACCGATTCTCGGTGGGCGACGAGGCGGGCGCGATTGCCGCGGGCGACATCCTGCTCGACGGGCGTCGCGCCCCGGCGCTCACGGTGACCTACGACGTGCTCGACGAGCTGGAGCTCGACACGCGTGCCGCTTTGGTCCTCGCGAGGGTGGACGGCACGACACCGCTGTCACGGGTCCTTCGTGACTGCGGGCTCGATCGCGCCGCGGCGCTGCGCACCCTGTGCGACCTCGTCGAGCGTCGCATCGTGGTCCTACGTCACGTCTGAGCGGGCGGCGCTTCGCCGCCGCCACCGTCGCCGCCGTACATCTTCTCCGCGATGGCGAACGTCATCGTCTCGAGCTTCTGGTACGCGTCGCGGATCGCCGCGAGGTCCGCCTGCGACTCGAGCAGCGTGCGCAGCTCCTTCGCGAGCGTCCTCGTGTCGTCGAGCATCTTGCCGTCGACGAGGTTCGCGTACCCCTCGAGCGCCGCCTCGGTCGTGTAAAGCAGCGTCTCGGCCTGGTTGCGCATCTCGGCGAGCTCGCGCCGCAGCTCGTCGGCGTACTTGAAGCGGTCGGCCTCGGTCACGAGCTTGTCGACCTCGTCCTGCGACAAGCCGCTCGTCGGCTTCACCTTCACCGTCTGGGCCTTCCCGGTGCCGAGGTCCTTCGCCTCGACGCTCACGATGCCGTCGGCGTCGATGCGGAAGGCGACCTGGATCTTCGGCACTCCGCGCGGCGCCGGCGGGATCCCGGTGAGCTCGAAGCGCGCGAGGCTCCGGTTGTCGGCGCTCATCTTGCGCTCGCCCTGGAGCACGTGGACCGGCACGAAGGTCTGGTTGTCGACGCTCGTCGTGAAGATCTCGCCCTTCTCCGTCGGGATGGTCGTGTTGCGCGGGATGAGGGGTGTGAAGACGCCGCCGCCCGTCTCGACGCCGAGCGACAGCGGCGTCACGTCGAGCAGCAGCACCTCCACCTTCTCGTCCTTGAGCGCAGCGCCCTGCAGCGCCGCGCCGGCGGCGACGACCTCGTCGGGGTTGACGCCCTTGTGCGGGTCCTTGCCGAAGAACGCCTTCACGGCCTTCTGCACCGCCGGCATGCGCGTCATGCCGCCGACGAGGATCACGTTGTGGATGTCGGCCGGCGTGAGCTTCGCGTCGTCGAGCGCCTTCTTGCACGGGTCGAGCGTCTTCTCGACGAGATCGCCGGTGAGCAGCTCGAGCTCCGAGCGCGTCATCGTCTTCACGATGTGAAGCGGCTCGCCCTTCGTGCTCTGGGCGATGAAGGGCAGGTTGATCTCGGTCTCGAGCGACGACGACAGCTCGTGCTTCGCCTTCTCGGCCGCCTCCTTGAGGCGCTGCAGCGCGAGCCGGTCCTTCCGGAGGTCGATGCTGTGCTCCTTCTGGAAGTTGTCGGCGATGCTGTCCTGGATCCGCGCGTCGAAGTCTTCCCCGCCGAGGTGCGTGTCGCCGTTCGTCGACTTCACGCTGAAGACGCCCATGCGTATCTCGAGGATCGAGATGTCGAACGTGCCGCCCCCGAGGTCGTAGATGGCGACGCGCTCGGAGTCTTTCTTCTCGAGGCCGTAGGCCAGGGCCGCCGCCGTCGGCTCGTTGATGATGCGCTTGACGTCGAGGCCCGCGATCTTGCCGGCGTCCTTCGTCGCCTGCCTCTGCGCGTCGTCGAAGTAGGCCGGGACGGTGACCACGGCCTCCTCCACTTTCTCGCCCAGGAACGCCTCGGCGATCTCGCGCATCTTCGCGAGGATGAGCGCGCTGACCTCGGGCGGCGACATGTCCTTGTTGCCGACGTGGACCCACGCGTCGCCGTTGGTCGAGCCGAACACCTTGTACGGCACCAGGCTCGCCTGCTTCTTCACTTCCGGCGCGTCGAACTTCTGCCCCATGAGGCGCTTGACCGCGTAGACCGTGCTGAGCGCGTTGGTCACCGCCTGGCGCTTGGCGGCTTGCCCGACGAGCCGCTCGCCCGTGCCGGCGAACCCGACGACGGACGGCGTGGTCCGCGCGCCCTCGGCGTTCGGGATGATGCGCACCTCGAGCTTTCCGCTCGCGGTGGTCTCGGCCACGGCGACGCAACTGTTCGTCGTGCCGAGGTCTATCCCGATGATCTTGCCCATCGCCGCCCGCTCGCTCCGTCTCCGGCGAGGGTATCAGCTCACCGGGTCTTTCTCGCCGCCGCCGCCATCCCCCGACTTCTGCTTCGCCACCACGACCATGGCGGCCCGCACGAGCCGCTCTCCCTGTGTATACCCCGGCTGGACCTCGGCGAGCACCGTTCCCGGCGCGTGATCGGACGTTTCGACCTGCTGGATGGCCTCGTGCACGCTGGGGTCGAAGGGATGCCCGACCGTCGCGATGCGCTGGATGCCTTCGCGCCCGAGCGCGTCCACGAACTGCCGCTGCACCATCGTGAGGCCGTCGGCCACGGCCTTCACGTCGCTCGCCCGCTGCGCGCTCTGCAGCGCCCTCTCGAGGTTGTCGAAGACGGGAAGGAGCGCGCGCAGCAGGTCTTCGCGGCCGCTCTTGCGCGCGTCCTCGAGCTCCTTGCGCGTGCGCTTCCGGAAGTTGTCGAAGTCAGCGGCCGTGCGCAGCCACCCCTCCTTGTTGCGCTGCGCCTCCGCCTGCGCGGCCGCGAGCGGGTCCGCCGGCGTCTCGGCCGACTTGCTGGAGGGAGGCGGCGCGTCCTTGCTGGGCTCCGGGGCTTCGCCTTCGTCGACGATCGCCTCCGTCTCGCGGGGCTCGTTGCTTCCGTTCGGATCGGCAGGCATCGGGCGCAATATAAAGCGTTCAGCCGAGAAGAACAGGAGGGGCGCGGCTCAGCGCCTCGGCGCCTTGGGCGCCCGCGGCGTGAAGAGCTGCGTCGGGTCGCCCTCCATCGAGGCGGCGTCGGGGTCCACCCTGAGCGTGTCGTCGGGGCTCGACGGCTTGCGGGCGCGGCGCTTCGGGAGCGGGAAGGCCGCGTTGGGCCGGATGACCGTGTCTTGATCGTCGCGTGGGTCCCTGGACGTCTCGCGCGCGTCCGGCTCCTGACGCCGGAGGATCGCCGGGCGGCCAGTCGCGTCGGTGTCGCGGATGGCCGGCGGGCGCACGGCTGTGCTGGTGTCCTTCACGCTGCGCCTCACGCGCGCGAGCTGGTGGCCGAGCTCCGCGCCGCGGCGCTGCGTCGTGTGCTGGTCCTCGGGGCGCGGCTCGCCGAAGGGGCTCGCCTGCACCTGCGTCGGGTACTCCTCGAACTCGGTCGCGTCGCTCGCCGCGGAGGCCGCATCATTCTGTCCCGGCGTCGGCGTGCGGCGCGCCTGCATCTCGGTGGCCTCGACGGGCATGTTCTCGCCGGAGAGCGGCGTGTCGCCCGACACGATGATGGGGATCTCGACGGAGCTCGGCGTCAGCTCGTGGCGCTTCGGCGGCGGTGGGGGCGGGGGCGGCGGGGGCTGCGCGCGGAAGGGCATGAGCGGCGTCGGCACGTGCCGGAACCCGCCCCCCGAGCCCGCGCCGCCGCCGGCGCCGCGGCGATCGCGCAGGCCCTGCAGGTCCTTCTGGAGCTCGGTGGCGCTGCGGTAGCGATCGTCGCGGTTGCGCGCCATCGCCTTGTCGAGCACCGCGTCGAACCCGCCCGGCAGCGCGGGCCGCAGCTCGCGCGCCGGCCGCGGCTTGGCGCTGAGGATCTGCAAGAGGAGCGCGTTGTAGTTCGCCGCGGTGAACGGTCGCTTCCCCGTCAGCGCCTCGTAGAGGATGACGCCGCACGCGTAGAGGTCCACGCGCGCGTCGAGGTTGCGGTCGCCGCGCGCCTGCTCGGGCGACATGTAATAGGGCGTGCCCATGACCATCCCGGTGCGCGTGAGGTCGAGGTCTTCTTCCTTCGCGCCGAGGAGCGGGGCGATCATCTTGGACACGCCGAAGTCGAGCAGCTTGCAGACGGGCGGGCAGCCGACACGCCTCGTGAGAAAGACGTTCTCGGGCTTGATGTCTCGGTGGACGATGCCCTTCTCGTGCGCGGCGACGAGCCCCGAGAGCACCTGCGTGAGGACATCGATCACGTCCTCGAAGGGCAGGCCGCCCTCGGCGGCGATGCGGTCTGCGAGCGTCTCTCCGACGAGCTTCTCCATGACGAGGTAGGGGCTCCCGTCTTCGAGCGTGCCGAGGTCGTAGACCTCGCAGATGTTCGGATGGCCGATCGCCCCGGCCGCGCGCGCCTCCTGGTGGAAGCGACGCACGGCGTCCTTCTTCCGCGCCTGGTTCGGGTGCAGGACCTTGACCGCGACCGACCGGCCGATGGTCAGGTGCTCGGCCTCGAAGACGGTGCCCATGCCGCCTTCGCCCAGCACGCTGCGGACGACGTACTTGCCGCCGATCGTCTTGCCGAGCAGGTCGCGCGTGGGGCCGCGCGGCGGCGAGGTGGAGGGCTTGTCGCGCGATACGGCGATGCGCGGCGGCGGCTCGGAGGTGCCGGCCTTGTCGTGCTTCTCGCGGCGGATCGCCTTGCCCGTGGACGGGCAGAACACCTGCAGCACGTCGTGCGGCATGCTGCAGTGGGGGCATCGGATGAAGCGCTGGCTCATGCACCCGCCCTGGCCCGGGAAGCGGAACGCGGCACCGTTCCCTCCAGGGTAGGCGTCCGGCAACCCGGGGGCAACGAGCGTCGACGAGGGCGCGAGGTGTCCGGGGACAGGCGCGAAGTGTCCCGGGACAGGGGGTAGGCGCGAGGGTTACCGCGGAACACCAGCGTTTCTCGATGGCACGTCCGCTGCTGACCGCGCGGTCTGCATGGTAGTCGACGGTTTCGGCCCTCGCCGGGCAGGCTTCGGCCCTCGCCGGGCAGACCTCGGCCCTCGCCGGGCAGGCGTAGACGGGGTTCTCTTGTGCGGCGCTGCGCTCGCGGCCGCCAGCCTCGCGCTCGTCGCTCCGTGGGAAGTCGCGGTGACGGGGGCGGTGATGGTCGCGATGCTCGTGCGGCGTGCGCGCGCGGGAGCCATCGCGCTGAGCGTGGGGCTCCTCGTGGCGGGCGCCGTGCGGGCACGCACGGCCGTGACGGCGCACGAGAGCGAGCGTGCGGCGGCGGATGCTGCCCTGGGGCTCCCCAAGCGGTGTACGGCGCGGGCGCGCGTCGTCGCGTCGCCGGTGGTCGTCCGTGGGACGCTGCGGTGGGACGCGTGGCTGCAGGACGCCGCTTGCGACGAAGCACCAGAGTCGTGGAGCGGCATGGCGACGCTCTATGGTGGGCCGTGGGACCTCGCGCGGGGCGACGAGGCGCTCGTCGTCGCGACGCTCGGCGCGCCGCAGCGGCTGTGGGACGCGAGCAGCGGCGACCCGAGGCCCGGTCAGGCGCATCGCGGGGTGACGAGGTCGGGAGGGACGCTCGACGTCGTCGTGACGCGGCGGGCGTCGGGTCTGCTCGCGTGGATCGACCGCGTGCGTGCGCGGGTGCGCGCGCGGATCGACGCCACGTTCGCGCCGGACCTCGCGCCGATGGCGCGGGCGCTCGTGCTCGGCGAGAGCGACCTCGCGCCGGACGACGACCGGAGCTTCCGCGCGAGCGGGCTGTCGCACCTGCTCGCGGTGTCGGGGATGCATCTCGTGCTCGTGCTGGCGCTCGTCGTGCGCGGGCTGGAGGGTGTGCTGGTGCGCGTCGAGACGCTGGCGGCGAGGCTGGACGTCGGGCGCGTCGCCGCGGCCGTCGGCATCCCGGTGGCGTGGCTCTACGCCGAGCTCGCGGGGGCGGGCGGATCCACGATGCGCGCCGCGTGGATGGCCACGGCGGCGCTCGGGGCGCGGGCGCTCGGGCGCAGGACGGACGCGCCTCGGGCGTTCGGCATCTCGCTCCTGGCGATGGCGATCGCCGACCCGCTGGTCGCGTTCGATCTCTCCTTTCTCCTCTCCGCCGGGGCGACCGGGGGCCTGCTCGCGTTCGCGAGGCCCTTCGGTACGGCTCTCGCCGGGCTCGTGCCGGCGCGTCTGGGCTCGGCGATGCGAGCGGCGGCCACGACGGTGGCGGCGAGCGTGCCCTGCGTACCGATCATCGCGAGGTTCGCGCCCACGGTGCCCGTCGGCGGCGTGATCGCGAACCTCCTGGCGGTGCCGGTCGGCGAGTCGGCCGCGCTGCCTCTTTGCCTCGTGCAGACGATGCTCGCGTGGTGGCCCGCGGCCGAGCGCGGGTGCGCGGCGGTCGCCTCCGGCGCGCTGGTGCTCGTTCGCCTCGTGGCGCGCGGCTTCGCAACGCCGGCGCTGACGGCGGACATCCCGCAGCCCACATCGTGGCAGCTCGCGGCGCTGGCGATCGCGCTCGGGGCGGCGGCGCTCGGCGTTCGTGCGAGGCGAGCGGTCTGCCTCGCGGCGGCGGGGGCGGTCGCCGTCCTCGAGCTCGCGGCTCGCCGCGCGGGGGCGCCGCACGGCGAGCTGCGCGCGACGTTTCTCGACGTGGGGCAGGGCGATTCGGCCATCGTCGATCTGCCCGACGGCGAGGCGATGGTCATCGACGGCGGCGGGCTCGTGGGAAGCCCCATCGACGTGGGCGCGCGCGTCCTGGCGCCCGAGCTCCGTGCGCGGCGGCGGCGCGAGGTCGCCGTCGTCGTGCTGACGCATCCGCATCCCGATCACTTCGGCGGCCTCGCCACGGGGCTCGACGCCGTGCGCCTCGGCGCCCTCTGGGACACCGGCGAGGGACGCGCCGAGAGCACGGGCGGCGGCTACGCGCAGCTCGTGGGGCTCGCCGCGGCCCGGGACGTGCCGGTGCTCGGTCCGGGCGCCCTCTGCGGGGCGCACGTGATCGGCGGGGCGCGCGTCGAGGTCCTCGCGCCGTGTCCGACGTTCTCCTCGGACCGCGGGCCGAACGACAACTCGTTCGTCTTGCGGGTCAGCTACGGGGCCCGTTCGATCCTGTTCGTCGGCGACGCCGAGCACGAGGAGGAGGAGACGTTGCTCGCGACGGCGCGCGATCGCCTCCGTGCCGACGTGCTCAAGGTGGGGCACCACGGCAGCCGCACGTCGTCGACGCCG
>DASVWO010000133.1:0-8525 GCA_036393165.1 Polyangiaceae bacterium
GAGGATCTCGCCCTTCACGTCGACGGTGATCTTCTTGGAGAGGTCGCCGTTGGCGACGGCGGTCGTGACGGCGGCGATGTTGCGCACCTGCGCCGTGAGGTTGCCGGCCATCGAGTTGACGGAGTCGGTCAGGTCCTTCCACGTGCCGGCGACGCCGCGCACGTCCGCCTGTCCACCGAGCTTGCCTTCGGTACCGACCTCGCGCGCGACGCGGGTGACCTCCGACGCGAAGGAGCGGAGCTGATCGACCATCGTGTTGATGGTGTTCTTGAGCTCGAGGATCTCGCCCTTCACGTCGACGGTGATCTTCTTGGAGAGGTCGCCGTTGGCGACGGCGGTCGTGACGGCGGCGATGTTGCGCACCTGCGCCGTGAGGTTCGACGCCATCTGGTTGACCGAGTCGGTCAGGTCCCTCCACGTGCCGGCGACGCCGCGCACCGCAGCCTGCCCGCCGAGCTTGCCCTCGGTGCCGACCTCGCGCGCGACGCGCGTGACTTCGGAGGCGAAGGAGGCGAGCTGCTCCACCATGGTGTTCACGGTCTTGGCGGTGCGGAGGAACTCTCCCTTGAGCGCACGGCCCCCGATGTCCTGCGCCATCGACTGCGACAGGTCGCCCTTGGCGACGGCGCCGATGACGCGCGCCATCTCGCTCGTCGGCTGGAGCAGGTCGCTGACGAGGGCGTTGAGCGACTGCACCTGCGCCGCCCAGGCGCCGCGCACCTCGCCGATCGACATGCGCTCCTCGATGCGGCCTTCCTTGCCGACGACGCGGCTGATGCGGTCGAGCTCGGAAGCGAACTTCTGGCTCGTCTCGACGACGTCGTTGAAGGCGTCGGCGATCTTCCCGTCGATGCCGTCGAGGTGGATCGGCAGGCGCACGGAGAAGTCGCCCTTCTTCAGGGCCGTCAGCGCCGCGAGCAGGGCCTTTTTCTCCAGCGCCTCCTCGTGGCCCGCGGTCTTGCGCACGCGAAGCGGCGCCTCGACCTCCGCCGTGACGGGCGCGCCCTTGGCTGCCGCGCCGTGACCGTTGCCGTTGCCGTTCGTCCGCGAACGGGCGGGTCCCTTCGTCGTCGATTCCATCGGCGCTCCCTGTGGCCGCGAATGACTCAGCGGCGCATCACAGCGTGCACGCCGAGCGCGACCGGGTCAATGCACGCTAGGTCAGGAAATGCGAAATAGAATCGATAGTTGCGTGTGGCAATTTGCCACGCGACCATGGGCGCGCGCGAGCGAAGGATCAGACGGCTGCGGTCGGTTGCGTTCGAGCTGTCGCGGGGCCGATCCGGCGTTAGGCTCGCCCCATGGCCGCAAGCCACGGCAAGAACATGCCCCCGCTCGTCGCCGCCGCCGCGGCGCTGGACGACGAGCTCCACGCTTACGACGAGCTCGCCCGCGAAGCGCGCCGCATCAAGTTCGACAGCGAGAAGTCGCTGCAGCGGGCGCTTCGGATCGTGCAGGAATCCCAGGGGCGCAACGACGCCATCCAGGAGAAGCTCCGGGCACTCGTCGCGCAGATCGAAGAGGCGCGCGGGCGCCAGGTCGAGAGCCTGAACACGCTCCTCGAAGCCGCCCAGACGGTCCAGGCGCGCGCGCAGGAGCACGACGAGCTCATGGCGCGCTTCGCGGCGCTCGGTGAATCCGCCCAGCGGGTGAACGCGCTCACGCTCGAGCTCACGGCCAAGCGGAGCGCAGGCGCGACCGAGGCGGAGATCCTCCAGGGCCTCGCCGAGATCCAGGTCCACATGGCGAGCGTGGTGGGAGAGGCGGAAGCGCTGGCACAGCGGGCCACCGAGCAAGAGTGGCCGGAGCTCGCGCGTCAGGCGGATGCGGTGAGGCAGCAGGTGCTCGCGGCGAAGAACAAGCTCTCTCTCGCCCACAAGACGGTCGCGACTCGAGCTCCGTCCTGACACGATTCTTGCGAGCAGCGACGGCGTGGCGACTTCGCCGACCATCCTGCTCGTGGATGACGACCTCGACCTGCGTGAAGCCGCGGCCGAGGCGCTCGAGGATGCGGGCTACAGCGTGGTCCGTGCCGACGACGGCCGGCGTGCGCTCGACGAGATGACGCGAGGCGGCCTGCGGCCGGACCTCATCTTGCTCGACATGATGATGCCGAACCTCGACGGGTGGGGCTTCCGCGTGGCGCAGAAGCAGGTACCCGACATCGCGCGCATCCCCGTGGTTGCGCTGACGGCATATGCGCTCACCGAGGACGAGCGGGACCAGCTGGACGCGGCCGCAATCCTCCGGAAGCCGGTCGCGCTCGAGGAGCTGATGCAGGCCGTCGAGAGCGTGGCGCGTACCGCCACGTGAGGCCAGGCCTCGTCACGGTGAGGCGCAACGCGGCCATCCCGTCTGCGTGACGAAAGGCGCCGGGGCGACGCACGACATCGGCTTGGGCGGGATGAGCGGAGGAGGAAGCTTCTGCGCTACCGGCGTGAGCAGCGCGCGCGCGGCCTGATCCCACGTGTCGTTCGTGAGCGTGACCGGATCGCAGCCGCCGCCGTTCCAGTAACCGGATTCGGTCACGCCGTCGGGCTTGAGCGCGCTCGAGACGTCGTTCGAGACGGTCACCGGGCCACACGCCTCGGGGTACTGCTGCCAGACGTAGATGCCGGTGTTGCCTCCGCCGTCGACCGGCGTGCTGTCGATCACCTGGTTGGAGTCGACGAGCTGGTTCGTCCCGTCGGAGATGCCGATTCCGCACTGGCCGGTGTCGACCAGGATGTTGCCGATGAACTGGACGCCGTTGGCCGCCTCGTCGGCGATGATGCCGCAGCCGCTCGGGCTGTGACCCCCGGCGACGTAGTTGTGCTTGGCGATCGGGCCGTCGGTGTAGCCGAAGTTGATCGAGTCCTCTTGCTTCTCCGGCGCGCCCCACTTCGGATCGGTCGACGAGAGCGCGTAGTTGTCCTCCACGTCGACGCCGGTCGCGTTGCCCCACACCTGGAAGTTCTGACCGCGCGAGCCGCCGTTCTGCGGATTGAGCAGGAAGTTGCCGACGACCGTGAGCCCCGTGACGGTGTTGGCCTCGATGTTCGCCTCGCCCCAGGCGATGACGTTCCCTTGCAGGGTGACGGAGCTGGCTCCGGTCACGAAGACGCCGTCGCCGGTGTCGCAGCAGCCGCTCGTGGGGTGCTCGGGATGCACGTAACTGTCGGCGATGACGACGTCGGAGCTGTTGCCGGTGACGACGATCCCGTTGCCCGCGCACGGCCCGATCTCGCTCCCGCGGATGCTCACGTGGGTCGATCCGTTGATGCGGATGCAGTCCCCGGTCGTCGAGGTGACGTGCACGCCCACGACGCCGGCGTCGTTCTGCCCGTCGATGACGATCGGCCCGGAATCAACGAGGGGAGGAGGCGGCTCCTCCGGCGCATCGGGCACGCCCGCGTCCTTCGCGGGCGCGGCCTCGGCGACGTCCGACGTCCCCACCTCCGGCGTGCCGGCGTCGACCGTGCTCGAATCGATGCCGCCCGCATCGCCGGCATCGTTCGCGGCGCCCGCCTGGCTCGTCGAGCCCGCGCTGCAGCCCAGGGCTCCGGAGAGCAGGGCGCAGATCGACCATCGAGGCATGGGCTCAGGGTAGCGCGCGATGCGACCGACCGATTTCTGCGGGTCTCCTTTGCGCCTCAGTAGACGGACGCGATCGATGTGGGTCATGGTTTGAGCGAGGGAGTCTACCCATGCGGATCAGCAACCTATGCTTTGCCGCCCTCGCCGTCTTCCTGCCGGCGTCGGCGCTCTACGCGTGTGGTAGCAGCGGCGACAACGGCGCCTCCGGGGGGGACGGCGGCAGCAGCAGCGGGGGAGGTGACGGCGGCACGGGTGGAGACGGCACCTGTCTCACGTGCGGCAGTGACGGCAGCTTCGGCGATGGCTACGTGCCCCCCGTCTTCGAGGACGGCGGATTCACCGCGGGGGACTGCGACGGCGGCGGCTGCTCCTTCCCGCCGCCCGGAGCGCCTGCTTGCTCGGGCGCGCCCCCCATCAACATCGCGTATCCGGTCGACGGGACGCTCGTGCCGCCGAACATGAACGTCATCAGCGTCATGTGGACGCCGTACGGCAGCGCGTACAAGGCGTTCGAGGTCGACTTCACGAACAACGTCACTTACATGCACGTCGTCACGAAGTGCGCGACCCAGACGATCGACACGGAGCAGCCCCCGCAGCCCTCGGGCGGGTGCGAGCTGCAGCTCGATCCGAACATGTGGAACTTCGTCGCGCAGCACAACGCGGGCGGAAGCCCCGTGAAGATCACGGTGCGCGGCACCACGGACGGCATGTGCGCGACCACGTCGACCAGCTCGGTGAACCTCTCGTTCAGCCACGACCCGATCCTCGGCGCCATCTACTACTGGAAGTCCACCGTCACCGCGAACGGCACCGGCGGCCAGGTCTGGGTCAAGAGCTGGGGCGACAATACGCCCGAGCAGGACGTGACGAGCGCGTATGGCGCGTCGTGCAACGGCTGCCACGCCCTCTCGCGCGACGGGCAGCGCATGGTCATCAACAGCGACGACGACGACTCGGACGACGAGTACGGCGACACGCTCTCGTCGCTCATCGACATGGCCACCAAGATGCCCATCGGCGGCTCCACGGGCGGTCGCATTCCCGGCAACATGCCGCCCGGGTTCGCGACGTTCTACCCGGACCACACGAGGTTCCTGCACTCCAACGGCTACGGGCCGTCGCGCGGGCCCGCGAACGAGTTCCTGCAGTACGACGGCAACACCGGCGGCATGCTGCCGACCGACACCATCAGCGGGCAGACCCTCTCGACCATGCCCGACTGGTCGCCCGACGGAAAGAGCGTCGTCTTCGTCGTCCCGCAGGCGTACGGCAACTGGGACTTCGGCTCGCGCACCGACGACGATCACGTCTTCGGCGGCAGCATCTTCACGATGCCGTACACCGGCAACGGCGCCTTCGGAGCCGCGTCGCCCCTCCTCATGTCGGGCGGAGAGAACAACTACTACCCGAGCTATTCGCCCGATGGTTCGCTGCTCGTCTTCAACAGGGCGGCGCACGACACGTCCGTCTCCAGCCTGACGGGATGCAGCGGCTCGGGCCTCCAGACCAAGTGCCCGAACGACAGCTTCTCGAACGAGAACGCGCGCCTGATGGTGCTCAAGCTGATGCAGGGCTCCTCTCCGGTGGACCTGTCGAACGCCAACGGCTCGACGCCGTCGTCGCCGCTGGCGTGGTCCAACTCGTGGCCGAAGTGGTCGCCGTTCCTCCAGTCGTACCAGGGGCACCAGCTCCTCTGGATCGCGTTCTCGTCGACGCGCGACTACGGCCTGCGCGTCCGCAACCACCAGCCCGGGATGTTCCAGTGCTACCCGGCCGACAGCTACGAGCAGCCCGGCGCGCCTCACGGCTCGTCGTTCTCGCCGCAGTGCGAGCAGCCGCAGATCTGGATGGCGGCCATCGACGTGACGGTGGCGAACGGACCGCAGATACGGCACCCGGACACGGCGCAGGATCCGTCGTGGCACGCCTTCTGGCTGCCCTTCCAGGACATCACGACCCACAACCACACGCCGCAGTGGACCCAGACGGTCGCGGGCAATCCTCCGCCGGACGCCGGTGCGTGCGTCATGGCGGGCGGAAACTGCACCGCGGGCCAGACCTGCTGCTCGGGCCTCGTCTGTCAGGCCACGGGCACGTGCGGGATGATCGCTCAGTGACCATCCGCGAGCGCCTCGTCGTCGCGCTCGCACTCGCACTGTGCACCGCAGGCTGTCACTCGACCGCCGCGGAGGTGGTGCAATCGCAGGCGTCGACCGACCTGGCCTGCGCTCCGGCCAAGATCCAGGTCAAGCCTGACGCCAAGGAGAAGGGGACGTACGAGGCCGACGGGTGCGGGAAGAAGGCGACGTACGAATGCGGCGGCTGGGACAGCTACAACCAGGCGCCCGTCTGCCAGCCGAAGTGATCGCCTAGTTGCCGTGCGCGGCGAGGGACCAGGTGCTCCCCGAGCTGCACGCGCCCGAGGCCCAGCGGATCTCGAGCATCACGGTCGCGGAGTCGTCCTTCCCGTTGGCGAACGTTCCGGTCTCTCCCCATTCGAAGCTCACGGTATCGGTCTGTCCGGCCGGGTTCGTCGACTGCGCCTTGGGCGTCGTGCACTGGATGTCGCCGATCTTGCTCCCGAGGTACGCGTACAGGTCGAAGTTGGACCCCGATGGGGAAGTGAGCACCGCCGTCAGCTTCATCGGGTGGCCGACGGGGCTGTTGTCCTGCTCGGTGAGGTCGATGCGCAGCCACTCGGAGGTCGTGCCGGTCGCGTTGTCCGTCGCCCCGCTCTGATCGCCGGCGATCGACGTCAGCGTCATCGCGCTCGCAGAGCACATGTCCGGCGACATGCAGCTCGTGGGGGTGCCGCCGCCGGAGTCGGGCCCGCCGCCGCCGTCGTCGCCTCCCGCGTCGTCCCCGCCGTTGCTGCTGTTGCCTCCGCTGGACGAGCCGCTGCCGCTCGAGCCGCCGCTGGACCCGCTGCTGCTGCCGGACGCACTCGACTCGGGGCTCCCGTCATCGCCGCCCGCGCCGTCGTCTCCCTGAGGCAGCTGGTAGTCGTTCGACGGATCGCCGCCGTTGGCGCACGCGACGAGCGCGATCGCGCCGGCGATGGCGAGTACCCCGACCCTGCGGCTCATTGCGCGTCACATGGTGACGGCGCCGACGAGCACGCGCAACGGGGTCAGGCGCGGAACGACGTCGAATTGCGTGGCGCCCAGACCGGTGAGCAGGTCACCCGTGTCTTCCCCCGAATCGGTCCGCACCACGATGCGGGCCTGCGGGAAGCGCTCGATGATCGCCTCGAGCAGCGGCAGGCGAGCGGGGTGCATGACGTCGACGACGGCCACGTCCACTTTTTCGCCGGCCGCGGAAAGCTCCTCGAGCTGACCGGGCGCGTCCACGACGGTCACGTGGCACCCGGCCCGGAGCAGCGCGCGGGCGAGCGCCGGCCGGCCGATGCGGTCCGGGTCCACCAGGACGACGCTGCGGCGTCGCGCTTCCGTCGC
Source organism: Polyangiaceae bacterium (assembly GCA_036393165.1). Classification (GTDB taxonomy): domain Bacteria; phylum Myxococcota_A; class Polyangia; order Polyangiales; family Polyangiaceae; genus Palsa-1150. The sequence continues at coordinate 7,035 of DASVWO010000133.1, forward strand.
CTCCTTGTCGCGCACGCCGCTCCGCGCCTCGTGCCTGGCGACGAAGTCGTCGAGCAGCGCCATCGTGAGCCGCGGGCCGATGTCCGACGAGAGGATCGGCACGAGGTGCGCGCGCACGAACGCGAGCAGCTCGGGCCCGGCCTCCGGCAACTCGGTGCGCCCGCCGTCCTCCAGAGCGCGTTCGATGGCGGCCTGCGCGTCCTCGGGCACGCCGTACGCCGAGGCGAGCAACGACGCGAGCATCTCGCGCGGCTCTGCCCCGTCGCCTCGGGAGGAGTTCGCGCGTTGCGGCACTGCGAGCAAGCCTACCACGCCGTGCGCATCATGCGCGCGGGAGCGCCGCACCGAGCCGCTCGAGACGCTTCTCGAGCGGCGGGTGAGAGCGGAAGAGCGCGAGAACTCCGCCGCCGCGGATGCCGAAGGCGCGCATCTGGGAAGGCAGATGGGCGGGCGCCGTGATGGTGCGCAGGCGCGAGAGCGCGGCCATCATCTTTTGGGGACCGGCGAGGCGCGCTCCGCCGGCATCGGCGCGAAACTCGCGCCACCGGCTGAAGGCCATGACGATGATCGTGGCGAGCACGCCGAGCACCGTCTGCAGAAGGAAGACGGTGAAGTAGTAGCCGATGCCCCAGCCCCGCCGCTGGCGGAAGATCACCTTGTCGACGAGCAGGCCGATGACGCGCGACAGGAAGATGACGAAGGTGTTGAGCACTCCCTGGATGAGCGTGAGCGTCACCATGTCGCCGTTGGCCACGTGCGCGATCTCGTGGCCGAGCACCGCCTCGATCTCGTCGGGCGTCATCGACTGGAGCAGCCCCTGGCTCACGGCGACGAGCGCCTTGTTGCGGAACATGCCCGTCGCGAAGGCGTTCACGTCGTCGGACGGATAGACGGCGACCTCCGGCATGCCGATGCCGGCGCCCTGCGCGTGACGCGCGACGACCCCGAGCAGCCACGCCTCGCCCTCGCTCCTCGGCTGCGCGATGATCTGCGCCCCGGTGGACATCTTGGCGATCGTCTTCGAGAGCGCGAGCGAGACGAAGGCGCCGCCGAAGCCGAAGAACGCAGCCGCGACGAGCCAGAAGTAGAGCTCCGTGTCGAACTCGCCGTCCGACAGCGCGTCCTCGACCGCCGGGATCTGCGTGAGCGCCTCGAGCGCGGCGCTCAGGATGATCATCACCGCGAAGTTCGTGAGGACCAGAAGCCCGACGCGCTTGAGCATGACGGCACCTCCCTTGTCCCGGCCCTCGCCGGGCGGGCCCCGGCCCTCGCCGGGCAGGCTCGCATGCTACCAATCGCCGCCGTGGACGTCTCTCGGCACGCGGTCGGGATCGACCTCGGCACCACGAACACCGTGGTCGCCTTCGCGCCGATCGACGCCGCGGGTGGCTCCGCGCGCGTGTTCGACGTGCCGCAGCTCGTCGGGGCAGGGGAGGTGGCGGCCCGCGAACTCCTGCCGTCGTCGCTCTACGCGCCGCTCGAGGGCGAACG
>DASVWO010000134.1:0-3592 GCA_036393165.1 Polyangiaceae bacterium
GCGACGCTCCTCGTCCCCAGCGGACCGCTCGCCGGCGAGGTGATGATCGACGGCAAGGGCAAGATCGCGTGCGCGTCGGCGAGCTGCTCCGGCACTTCCGGGTACACCGCCGCGACACACATCGCTTGCACGAACGCCGTCATCTCGCCCGGGTTCGTCAATGCGCACGATCACACGGCGTACGACCTGGACCCGCCCGTCGACCACGGCGACATCCGCTACCAGCACCGCAACGAGTGGCGCACCGGCGCCGACGGCGCGATGGCCCTGCCGTCGCAGAGGGCCGTCTACGACACGCTGTCGATGGGCGCCGTCGAGCTGCGCTTCCTCGTCAGCGGCGTGACGTCCATCGTCGGCGTCGGAGGGACGCCGGGTCTCGCGCGCGACCTCGCCGACGCGCAGTCGGAGCTCGAGGGCCTCTCAGGCAACATCGTCAACTTCGACACGTTCCCGCTCGGGGACCAGAACGGCACCATCCTCACGAGCGGCTGCGCGTACCCCAAGGTCGATACGACGGCGAGTGCCTTCATGGACGGATGGTTCGCGCCGCACTTCGGCGAGGGCATCAACCCGGGCGCCGAGAACGAGATCGTCTGCGCCGACAGCACGGCCCTCGGCCTCGTGACGTCGAAGACCGCGATCATCCACGCCGTCGGCACGAACGCGAAGGACGTCGCCCAGATCGCGGCGGCCGGCGCGAGCGTCGTCTGGTCGCCTCGGTCGAACATCAGCCTGTACGGAAACACCGCGCCCGTCACGGAGCTGAAGTACGCGGGCGTCAACATCGCTCTCGGGACCGACTGGCTGCCGAGCGGCTCGATGAACGAGCTCCGGGAGCTCGCGTGCGCGAGCGAGATGAACGCGCACTACTTCGCGAAGACCTTCAGCGATCAGGAGCTCGTCGAGATGGCCACGGCGAACGCGGCCAAATCCGTCGGCTTCGGCACGCAGATCGGCACCATCGCTCCCGGCATGGTGGCCGACCTCGTCGTCTTCGCCGCGACGGCGAACAAGGACTTCAGCGCCGTCGTCCAGGCGAGCAACGAGGACGTCGCCCTCGTGCTGCGCGGAGGCACGCCGCTCTATGGCGACACGCTGCTCATGCAGGCCGCCGGCGGCACCGGGTCCAAGTGCGCCACCCTCGACGTGTGCAACGTCCAGAAGACGGCGTGCATCGACATCCAGAACGTGAAGCTGTCCGACCTCCAGGGCGCCATCGCCAAGTCGTACCCGCTCTTCTCGTGCCGCGGGCAGACGCCGCCGAACGAGCCGTCGTGCACGCCGTACCGCGACACGTATCCGAACGGCACCTCGGCGACCGACGGCGACGGCGACGGCGTGCCCGACGGCAGCGACGACTGCAGGGCGATCTTCAACCCACCGCGGTCGATGGACGGCGACAAGCAGTCGGACGTGGACGGCGACGGCTTCGGCGACGCGTGCGACGCGAAGCCGCTGGATCCGGGCGCGCACTGAGACTAATCGTGGGCGCATGGACGGCGCCCGCGCTGCCGCCGTGCGCTGCGGCGCGCTGGTCAAGCGGTACGACGGCGGCGTCGTCGCCGTGGACGGGCTCGACCTCGAGGTGCACGAGGGCGAGTGCTTCGGCCTGCTCGGCCCCAACGGCGCAGGCAAGACGACGACGGTCGAGATCCTCGAGGGACTGCTCGAGGCGACCGCCGGCGACGTCGAGGTGCTCGGGATGCGCTGGTCGCGCGACGCACGCGTGCTGCGCGAGAAGCTGGGAGTGTCGCTGCAGCAGACGCACCTGCCCGACAAGCTCGCGGTCGGAGAGATCCTGCGGCTCTTCCGTTCCTTCTTCGCGCGCGGGAAGGATCCGGACGAGGTGCTGCGCATCGTGTCGCTCGAGGAGAAGCGCAAGGCCTGGTACGAGAAGCTCTCGGGTGGGCAGAAGCAGCGCCTCGCCGTCGCCTGCGCCCTCGTGGGTGACCCCCAGCTGCTGTTCCTGGACGAGCCGACGACGGGGCTCGACCCGCAGTCGCGCCTCCAGCTCTGGGACGTCGTCGAGTCCTTCCGCAAGAGCGGGCGCACGGTGCTGCTGACGACGCACTACATGGACGAAGCCGAGCGGCTCTGCGACCGGGTGGGCGTCGTCGACCACGGGAAGCTCATCGCGCTCGGGACGCCGCGCGAGCTCATCGCGTCACTCGGCGGGCAGGAGGTCATCGAGGTGAAGCTCGCCTCCGGCGCGCTCGACGAGGCGGCGGTGGCGAAGCTCCCGGGCGTGCACGGCGTGCGGCACGTGGCCGACGCGTTCGCGCTCGCCGCAGACCCGCTGCACGTGGCCCTGCCGGCGCTCGTCGATCACCTGCGCGCGAAGGGCCTGGAGCTCGAACGTCTGTCGACGCGCCACGCGACGCTCGAGGACGTGTTCGTCTCGCTGACGGGGAGGGGACTCCGTGACTGAGAGCGCGCGCGCGAAGATCCGGTCGGGGCTCGCCGAGCTGTCGATCACGCGCCTGCTCCTCTTCTTCCGGGAGCCCAGCGCCGTCTTCTGGACGTTCGGCTTCCCGATCATCCTCGCGGTGGCCCTCGGCATCGCCTTCCGCAACCGCCCACCGGAGGCCGTGAAGGTCGCCGTCGAAGACGGCGCGAGCGCCGAGCAGGCGCGCGCCGCCCTCGAGAGCAGCGAGGTGCACGCGAAGATCGAGGACGCCGACGCCGCCCGTCGCGACCTGAGGAGCGGCAAGGTCGTCCTCGTGGTGATCCCCGGCCAGCCGAGGACGTACCTCTTCGACGCGACGCGCCCCGAGGCGCGCATGGCGCGCCTTCTCGTGGACGATCGCCTCCAGCGCGCCGAGGGCCGCAAGGACCCCACGCCCGTCGCCGAGCAGCAGGTCACCGAGCCGGGGGCCCGGTACATCGACTTCCTCGTTCCGGGGCTCGTCGGGCTCACGCTCATGTCGGGCAGCATGTGGGGCATCGGGTTCGTCATCGTCGAGATGCGCACCAAGAAGCTCATCAAGCGCATGCTCGCGACCCCGATGCGCCGCAGCGACTTCCTGCTCTCCTTCGTCGTCATGCGCTCGGTGTTCGTGCTCGTCGAGGTGCCGGTGCTCTTCGGGTTCGGCGCCCTCGTGTTCGACGTGCGCATCGCCGGCTCCATGCTCCTCCTCGGGGCCGTCTCGCTCGTCGGCGCTCTCTCGTTCGGCGGGCTCGGGCTCCTCGTCGCCTCGCGCGCGCAGAACACCCAGACCGTGGGCGGCCTGATGAACCTCGTGATGATGCCGATGTTCGTCGGCTCCGGCGTCTTCTTCTCGACGTCCAAGTTCCCGGACTCGATGCAGCCAATCCTCCGCGCGCTGCCGCTCACGGCGCTGAACGACGCCCTTCGCGCCGTCGTCAACGAGGGCGCGGGCCTCGCCGCCATCTCCGGTCAGCTCGCGCTCCTCGCCGGATGCGGCATCGTTTCATTCGCCGCTGCGATCCGCCTCTTCCGCTGGCACTAGGCCGCTTCACCACCTCCCGTAGCGGTAGCGCGGGCCGAAGAGGAAGCGCAGCAGGTCGGTCACCTGCTCGACGGCGTGCTGCTGCTGGACGAACTCGGCGCGCAGCTCGGCCTGTGCCACGC
>DASVWO010000135.1:0-10591 GCA_036393165.1 Polyangiaceae bacterium
GGCGTCGGCCTCGCCGCCGAGGGAGCGCTCGAGCACGCTCGCGCCCGGACCGAGCGAGACCTCGCCGAGAGCGAGCAGACGCGCGACCGCGTTGTGGAGCTCGCGCACGTTGCCGGGCCAGGGGTAGTCCTCGAAGCGTTCGGTCGCCTCGATGGGGATGGGACGGTCGCCACCGCCGAGCGAGCGCCAGAAGTGCCGGGCGAGGAGCGACACGTCGCCCTTGCGCTCGCGCAGCGGGGGCAGCTCGACGCGGCCGACCGCGAGGCGGAAGAACAGATCGTCGCGGAACCGACCCGCCTGCACCTCGCGGTCCAGGTCGCGGCGCGTCGCCGCCACGATGCGAACGTCGACGCGCTTCCACTGGTTGGACCCGACGCGCTGCACCTCGCTGCGCTCGAGGGCGCGCAGGAGCTTCGGCTGCAGCGGCAGGTCGAGCTCGCCGATCTCGTCGATGAAGAGCGTGCCGCAGTCGGCCTCCTCGAAGACGCCCTTGCGAGGGGCCACCGCGCCGGTGAAGGCGCCGCGCTCGTGCCCGAAGAGCATCGACTCGGCGAGGGCCGGGGGCACCGCCGTGCAGTCGAAGACGACGAACGGCCCACCCGCGCGCGCGCTCGCCTCGTGCAGCGCCTCGGCGAGCACCTCCTTGCCCGTGCCGGTCTCGCCCTCGATGAGCACGGGCACCGTGGCCTGGGCGAGCCGCGCGCAGAGCGGATAGATGCGCCGCATCGCGTCGCTCGCGCCGAGCATGCGCCCGAACTCTGCCTCGCCCGGCAACGTCACGGCGCGCGGCCCGCTAGCCTCGATGCGCACCGTCGTGCCGGCGAGCATCACTTGATCCCCGGGCCGCACGTACGCCTCGCCGACGGGAACGCCGTTGACGGTCGTGCCGTTGGTCGAGCCGAGATCGGTGACGCGCAGACCGCGCTCGGTCGCGTCGAAGGACGCGTGGCGGCGCGACACGTCGGGATCCGCGAGGCGGAGCTCGCACGCAGGGCTCGTCCCGGCGAGCACGCGCGCGCGGCTGGCGCCGTCGATCTCGACGCGAGTGCCGGCGCTCGCGCCGTCGGCGACGACGAGCACGAGCGCCTTGGCGACGACGAGACCGGACGGCCCCGGCTTTCGCGCAGTGCCGTCACGCCAGTCGGACGTCATGAGGCCACCGACGAGCGTACCACCCGCGGCGGCGGCGGAGAGGATCGCGCCGTCCCCACGTGATCTGGCGGATCACCGGGTCTTCCCGCGGATTTCCCGGCGATTGGCCGCGGCACGTCGCGTGCTCCTGGTCGCTCGCATGCTCGCACGAACCGCCCTTTCCGCCGCGTCGCTCCTTCTCATCGCTTGCTCCGCCGCCCCTCCCGACGAGGAGACGGCCACCATGGCCAGTGAGCAGCTCTCGGTGCGCGCGGTCAGCCGCGTCACGACCATCTCGTACGCGCCCAACTCCTTCGTCATCGGCAACGCCTACGGCGGCTGGACCGACGAGATCCAGGGCGCGCCCCAGTTCTCGCACGGCCCCGGCAACCCGAACGGCGCGTCGTACCGCTGGGGTTTTCTCTACGGCGAGAGCTTCGACCGGTGTGCGTGGGTGAACGACGACGATCTCGATCCCGGCGTGCACGAGTCGGGCGCGCGCTGCGGGGTGCCGCAGGAGATCAACGACGGGTACTTCTTCTCCACGTTCACCAACGGGGAGCACAACCAGCTCGCCGGCGACGGCTCGGACACGCGCATGCACCACGCGGGCTCGGGTTGCACCAACGTGCACGCTTACGGCAACGTGATGCCGTGGCGCGTCCCGGCCACGCCCACGAACGAGGTGGGCGTCGTCCCCGACGGCAAGCTGCTCAAGTGGCGCTACGTCACGCGCGACGGCCACTGGGTGCTCGTGCGCGATCCCGCGCCGCCGCCGCACGCGCCGAACTGGTACTTCGTCCACCGCGGTTGCGTCAGCGTGGCCAATCTCCACTGATCACGGCGGCCCGGAGAGCGCGTCGCGGTGGGACGTGATGAGCACGCAGGTGCAGCCGGTCTCGCTCCACACGTGCTCGTCGCCCGTCCCCGCTTCGGCCCGGCTGTAGTCACCGGGATAGAGCTTGCGCTCGTCGATCCAGAGCTCGCCCTCGAGGAGGTGCAGCTCCTCGACGCCGGCGTGAACGTGGGGCGGGTATTCGACGCCTGGCTCGAGGCGCACCAGCATCGTGACGCGATGATGTGCCGGGTCGAACGAGAGCAGCTGGTACCAGAGGCCCGGGCTCGCCTCCTTCCACTCGGGCTCCATCCACTCGGTCTTCGGCGATGCCGGAGACTCCTTTCCGGTCTCGTCGGCGATGCGCCGGGCGAGTCGGTCCCACATCTCGCTCGAGCTCATCGCGCCCATCCTTCCATCAACGCCTGCCGCAACTTGCCCAAGCCGGTTCGGATGCGGGACTTCACCGTCCCGAGTGGGAGGCCCAGGCGCGCAGCCGTTTCTGCGTGGCTCAGGCCGGAGAAGAACGCCATCTCGATGGCGCGGCGCTCGTCCGCCGTCAGCTTCGCCAGAGCATGGCGCAGCAACTCCTCCTGCTCTTGCAGCGCGAGGACCTCGTGCGGGCCGCTCTCGGCGGGCTCACTCGCGGCGTCGGGCGCGTGCCGGTGCGGGTCGACGCGCTTCTTGCGCTGCTCGAAGCGCAGCCGGTCGATCGCCCGCGAGCGCGCCATGTTCATCACCCAGCCCACGACCGGGCCGTTCGCCGCGTCGTAGTCGGGCGCGCGCCGCCAGACGTCGTGGAAGACGTCGAGCGTCAGCTCCTCGGCAGTCTGCGGGTTGCCGGTGATGCGCATGGTCAGGGTGAACACGATGCGGTGCGTACGCTGGAACAACGCGTGAAGCGCGCTCTGGTCGCGCGCAGCGATGGAGCGAACGAGCGCTACCCATTCGCTCTCGGGGGGAGGGGTCGACTGGTCGGAAAAGAGGATGTCTCCGAGCGTCTCCGGCGGGGTCGTGCCGGACTGCTCGATCTTGGAGCGTGCGGTCATGGCCTCGGGGCCGAGTTTTTATCCGCGGCGTCCGCTTTTCAAGTCCCCTTCTTCAGCGACTCGAGCGCGCGGTAGCAACGGTTCGTACCGGACGACGCTCCGCCCCAGATGCGATCCGGCTGACGCGCGGGGAGCCGGCCACTCTGCAGGAGGTCGAGTGCCTTCTGGGCCAGGGCTGGGTTGTCGTCCATGCGTTCCTTTCGGGGTGGCTAGTCGTCCTCTCGGTAAGTCCGGCTGGGTTTCTGGCGCAGCAGGCGACGGAGCCGCGCGATGCGCTCCGGCTCTGGGACCGGGAGCGAGCGGCAGCGCGCGTGGCGCATGCTGCCATCCTCGGTCGGGACAGGAGAGACGACTGGTTTGCCGCAGACGGTGCAGTTGGCCATGAGCGAGGGCCGACGGAGCCTCTCCCTCATGAAACGACAAGCGCCGCGATCCGGATTTTCGGATCAGCCGCCGTACACCGCGTCGTACGCGGCGCGACCGACGAGGGGGTACTCGTAGTCGCCGCGATCGCCCATCGTCTTCACCGCAGCAATGATGTGCCACACGAGGAAGACGGGGATCGCCAGGCCGCAGGTGAGGATGCTCACGAGCGTCCCGAGCAGCGACCACAGCAGCGACTGCAGCGCCTGGTAGCGGGCCCATCGCGAGTCGCGCGGCATCACGAGGTACACGATCAGCGGCGCGAGAAACCACGCCACGATGGTTCCCGCGTGCGCGATGGCTGCTGCGAGGCGCTGGCTGGGGTCGGGACGGGTGGCGAGCGGCGCTGGGTTCATGCCTCCGGTTCGTGGCGAGGGGCTCGGGAATTTCGGCCGTCGTCCCTTGCGACACTGAACATAGCAGCAGTATAGAAAGGAGGTGCCCCTTCAAGTCGTCGAGACGGGTCTGCACGTCCGGGTCGCTTGCGATCGCTGCCGCGTGAACACCGCGGAGCTCTGCGGGAGGGCGAACATGCGCGCGAAGGCGCTGGAGAACTCCATCCCCGTCTTCAAGCGCCACGGCTGGCATCACGACGGGGGTGGCCCCTCGCTCACGGGCGGCCGCTGGTATTGCCCGGATTGCGCCCGCCACCAGCACCTCTAGTCTTGCGGCTCGTGGCCGCACGCAAGAAGCCGGTGGAAGAAGACGAGGACGTCGTTCGCGACCTGCGCGCGTCGCTTGCGCACGATCCGAGCAAGACGACGCGCGCCAAGCGCCTCGCCGAGCTTCGCGACATGCCGCGCACGCCGACGCACCCGCTCTCGCTGTACCTGAAAGAGCGCGGCGTCTCACGCGCGCAGGCCGCCGAGATGCTCGGGCTGCGGGCGGTCGAGATCGATCACGTCGTTCGCGACTGGAAGCGCCCGCGTGACGCAGAGCTCATCGCGAAAGCGCTCGGGGAAAAGGTGGACGACCTCTTCCCGACCAAACCTTCGACTTGAACAACGCCTCCGTCGGTTCGGAAAAGTAACGTTGCGAATGGGCCAATGTACTTCTTCGACTGGTTCTCGTTCATCACCTCCCGGCACTTGTCGTTGACCGATGCGCACTTGCACACGGTCGATTCACCGAGACACTTTGCCGACTCGCCACTTTTTTCGACCGATGTGTTGCTTTCATTTGCTGATGGACATTTTTCAGGGACCGATTCGCTCTTACAATCGACCGACCCGTCCAGACAATTCGCCGACCCGCACTTTGTCTCGACCTGTCGGTGGTTACCATCGGCCGACTCGCACCTTGTCGCGCCCGATTCGCTGAGAGCAATCACCTGTCGGTCACTTTTCTTGGCCGATTCGCAAGGAACATCGGCAAGTCGGTCGAGTACGAGGACCTCACGGTCACTTGTCTCGACCTGTCGGCCGATCATCGGCGTCGATTCGCAGCTGCACTTTCGATGTCCGTCGCCGTTGACGGAGCTAGGGCGCGACGCGCACTTTCATCGCGTCGGTGTCGAACACGACGCCGTGGGGGAAGGCCGAGACGCCGAAGAGGCCCTGCACGCCGGCCGCCGTGGCGAGCGGCTGGAAATATGGGAACGACGGGACCTTGAAGACCTGCACCGTCTGGCTCCACGCCCCGATGCTGACGGTGACCTGGCTGATGTACATGACGACCGGCTGACCGATGGCGTCGATGCCCATGATCTCAACGTCCCCTTCGGCCGGCTCCTCGCCGAGCCACAGGCAGTCGGGCGATCCGGTGTCGAGCAGGAGCTTCACTGGCTTGCCGTCGAACGACACGTCCTCGACACGCACGTAGCCGTACGGGCGCGTCATACCGGTCGCCGGCCAGCTCGCCGCCTGCGTGAAGGGATCGCCCGGCGCGTGGAAGACGAGCTGGTTGCCGACGAGGTCCAGCCACGCGGGCTGCGCGAGGATCGTCTCGTCTCCGATCGTGCCCACCACCGGCCGCCCCGCCACGGGCTCGAGCGGCGATTGCGGGTAGCCGGGGAGCTCGAGGGACTCGCACCCGAGCGTGACGTTGCCCGCGTCGGGCACGCAGTCCGGCTCCATGCCGCAACCTGCATCTGCCGGCGCGATGCCTTCGTCGGGACCGAGCCCCGCATCGTCGGCGGCGCCCGCCTCGCCTGCACCGGCCTCCGGAAGCGGGAGCCACACGTAGGTGTTGGGCGCGCCCGTGTCGATGAGCAGGGCCGCGGACTTTCCGTCTTCGGTGACCGGGACGTTGTACGTCTCCTGCAGCGAGTCCACCAGGATCGGCAGCGACTTCAGGACGCACGCCGGCGCATCGCCCGATGCATCGTCGCTCCCGGCGCGACCGTCGCTCGCCGGCCCGTCGGGAGGAGGCGACAGCGGGCCGTCGTCCGCGCCGCCCTCCGAGACAGTCTGCCCCGCCGGTTGCGTGCCGGCCGGCGACGAGCACGCGGCGACGACGATCCCGGACACCGCGAGAAGGACCCATGCGAAGCGGACGTGATGCAAGCCAAGACTCATGCGCGCCTCCTTTGCCAGCGTGGCCCCCGTCCGGTACGACGGGGATCGGTGGCGCGGTAGGGCCACTTCGGAGATCGGGACTGGGCCACTTGCGCCGCTGGCAGCTCTCTCTGAACGTGCGGCACGACGGCGACGAGCCAGTCTTCCGCCAAATTGCGCGCGCCATCGAGGCCGACGTGCGCCGCGGCCGGCTGCGTCCGGGCGACGAGCTTCCCGGCACGCGCACACTGGCCGAGGAGCTGGAGGTCCACCGCAACACCGTGGCCGCCGCCTACGCGGAGCTCGCCGCGACCGGCTGGATCTCGGCTGCGCGCGGGAGAGGGACCTTCGTCGCGCGCGAGCTGCCCGACGACGAGGTGTCTGCCGGAACGGCCGCAGCGGGCATCGCTTCACCGGGATTCCCGCTCGAACCTGCAGCACGTGGGCATCGCGACGAGTGGCCCTCGCCGCGGCGGGGCGTCCTCGCGCTCACCGGCGCCGCCGACGCGCGCATGCTGCCCGTCGACGAGCTGGGTCGCGCCTACCGCAGGGCCGCGCGGTCGCTGCGCGCGACGGCCGGTCACTACGCCGACGGACGCGGGCACCCGCGTCTGCTCGCGGCACTCGGCGACATGCTCGCGACGCTCAAGGGCATCGGGCGCGAGCGCGAGATCATCGTGACGCGCGGCAGCCAGATGGGGCTCTTCCTGCTCATCGAGGTGCTCTTCAAGCCGGGGGACGCCGTGGCGATCGAGGATCCCGGTTACGAGTTCGGCTGGGACGCGTTCCGGCGGCGCGGCGTCGAGCTGCTCCCCGTGCCCGTGGACGCCGAGGGGCTGCGCGTCGATGCGCTCCGGGCGATCGCCGAGAAGCGCGCGCTGCGCGCGGTGCTCACCACGCCGAGCCTGCAGTATCCGACCACCGTGCCGCTGTCGCCGGCGCGCCGCCGGGCGCTGCTCGATCTCGCTTCCGAGCAACGCTTCGCGGTCATCGAGGACGACTTCGTGCGCGAGTCGCGCTACGAGGGCCCGCCCATCCTGCCGCTCGCGAGCGAGGACACGCGCGGCGTCGTGGTGCACCTCGGGACGCTGTCGAAGGTGTGGATGCCCTCGGTGCGCCTCGGGTACGTCGCGGCGGCCCCCAGGCTGATCGACGAGCTGGTATCGGTGCGGCAGCTCGTGGACGTGTGCGGCGATCCGTTGCTCGAGGTGGCGATCGCGGAGCTGATCGAGGACGGCGCGCTGCAGCGGCACTTCCAGCGGATGCGAAGCGTCCTGCGATCGCGGCGCGACGCACTCGCTTCGGCGCTTCGCGAGGAGCTCGGCGACACCGTGCGCTTCCGCGAGCCGAACGGCGGCACCCTGTTCTGGGTCGAGGTGGACGACGCCATCGACGTGGAAGCCTGGGCCGCGGCAGGGCGCGACCACGGAGTCCTGTTCCTCACGGGCAATCGCTTCTTCGCCCGGCCCGATCCGCCCGCATGCCTCTTGCTCGTTTTCGCGACGCTCGACGAGAAAGAGCTGCGCGAGGCCGTGCGCCGCATGGCGCGCGCGCTGCGCGACGTGCGCTAGGCGCTGGCGCACGCCTTGCTGCACGCGCGGCATGCGAACCGCTCCGATTCTCTGCGCCATGGCGCTTTGCACGGGTTGCCACGGAGGTGCATGGGATGCGACCGAGGTCCCGCCTCCGGCGACGCCGGCTCACGAAGGGACGCCGTGGACCCAGTACTGCACCTACAACGGGGCGAACGATCTCGGTGAGATCAACGCGTGGCTGCAGCAACTCGGAAGCCAGGGCTGGGAGCTGGTGGGCCTCGGCGGACGCAACGCGACGATGTACTGCTTCAAGGCGCGCACGTCCGCCGGCGCGCAGTAGGGCTAGGCTCGCCGGATGCGGCTCTCGATCGCTTCCCCGTCCATCGGTGCGCTCGTGCTGCTCGGCGCGGGGTGCAGTCGGCCCAGCAACCCGGGCCCTCTGCCTCCGGTCGTAACCGCCGCGACTGCGACTGCGTCGGCGGTCGCGCCCACCGACGACGCACCGGCGGCGCGCCAGTTCGCTGCGTGGCTCGCGGCCTTCAACGGCGGCAAGCGTGACGACCTGCTCGCGTACCACGAGCAGAATTTCCCCTACAGCGCCGCGAGTGACGACGTGGCCACCATCGACAAGGAGCTCGGGCTCAGTCACGGGACGGGCGGGTTCGAGGTCAAGAAGACCGAGGGCGGCGGGACCGAGATCACCGTCACGATGAAGGAGAAGCATTCGCCGCAGTTCGCGAGCGTCACGATGCAGGTGGATGCAGCGCAGCCGCATCGCGTCCAGCGCTTCGAGATCCACCCGATTCCCACGCCGCCCGAGTTCCAGTCCGACGCCGAGCGCGCCGCGAGTCAGCTCGATGGCGCCAAACGTCACGCGCTGCTCGAGGCCATCAAGCAGAACATTCGCGCGCACTACGTGCTCCCCGACGTAGGAGACAGGATGATCGCCGCGCTCGACGACCACGATTCGCACGGCAACTACGAGGGCGCCGCCGACGGGCCGACGTTCGCGAGCGTCGTCACGATGGACCTCCAGGCGGCGAGCCACGATCGGCACATCCGGCTCATCTTTGGCCAGCTGCCATCCGTGCTCGGCGTGGGAGAGGAATCGCACGAGGAGCACGTCGCCCGCCTTAGAGGGATGAACTTCGGATTCGGTACCGTCGAGCGGCTGCCCGGGAACGTGGCGCACGTGGTGATCGACGGCTTCCCCGAGCCGATCCCAGAAGAGAAAGATGCGATCGCCGGGTTCATGACGCAGATCGCGGATGCCGACGCGCTCGTGCTCGACCTCCGACACAATCACGGAGGCGACCCGCACACGGTGCAGGTCGTGGTGAGCTACCTGGTCGACGCGAAGCCCGTGCACATCAACGACATGTTCTGGCGGGACAAGGGCGTAACGGAGCAGTTCTGGACGCTGCCCGACATCAAGGGAACGAGGTTCGGCTCGAAGAAGCCCGTGTACGTGCTGACGAGCCACGAGACCTTCTCCGGCGGGGAGGAGCTCGCGTACGACCTTCAGGCCCTCAAGCGAGGTGTGATCGTCGGCGAAACGACCGGGGGCGGAGCGCATCCGGGCGGGCCTTTCGACCTCGACGACTGGTACCACCTGGTCGTGCCGACGGGCCGCGCCATCAATCCGATCACGAAGAAGGACTGGGAAGGCGTCGGCGTCGTGCCGGACGTTTCCGTACCGGCCGACGCAGCACTGGACGAAGCGCAGCGCCGCGCGCTCGCGGACATCGCCAAGAAGGCGAAGTCTCGCTAGCTCACCGGACCGTCACTTCGTCCGTGGCCGGCGCGAAGGTCAGCCAGGCGCCCCAGCCGGTGAGGGCCAGCGCGGGCAGCGCGATGCCGAAGCCCCAGGGCGCACGCTGCCCGAACGATCCGATGTCGCTCGACGCGAGGACGAAGGTGCTCACCGCGAGCAACCCGACGCCCACCGCCAGCGCGCCCCATCCGAGCGGGCGGACGGGAACCGAGCGCTTCTCCACGCGAACGACATCGCTCGCCGGAACGAGGAGGGCGAGACGCGCGTGGACGTCGCAGATGCTCGTGGGAGGTGACCCGATGGAGGACTCCATCATGCAGCGGTCGTAGTCGACGCGCGTCCATGACGCGTCGGAAGTGACGGAGCGGCTCCACGTGGTCGCGAGCGCGCCGTTGGCGTCGAGCAGCGTGTCCTCGCGAACCGCCCCCGTGCGGTTCGGCATCCACCCAGCGTCCCCGCACGCGTCGCACCGGAGCGCGAGGGCGCCACCCGGCTTGCGGTCGACGTCGATCTCGTAGGGGCGAAGCGAGAGCCATTGCGCGAAGCGTCCCGTGCTCACCGGAGCCGACGTCGGTCCCTGCGCCGGGAGGGAGACCCGCGCCCCGCCGGCGAGCACCTCCACCTGCTGCGGATCGCGCACACTCACCGTCGTCGTCTCGACGCGGACGCAGCCGGACGCGAAGAAGAGCGCGACGGCTGTCGAAGCGAGCCAGGTTCGCCGATTCACGGGGCGCGAGTGTGCTCCGCGGCGGCATTCGGCGCAACCCGCGGCGCGCCGCCACAGTCGAGAGCGAGAAGCGACTTTGACGCTGATCGCTAGCCAGTAGCTCCCGACCGCGCCGCCGCAGCGGCGATCGAGTCGTTCGTGCACGCGCGCCGGCGCCCCTCACGCTCGTCGGCATTCCGTAGACTACGGTGTCTCCTTGCCACCGGACCTCGATGCGCGTCGTGCCTTCGACGAGCGGGCGGCCGCAGTCGCACGCGACCGTCATGAGCTCAGCGTACCGCTGTCGACGTGGCCATGGCCCGACGGATCGCCGCGATGACGTCGCCGAGAGCGAGTGGCTGCAGGAGAACGGCCTCCAGCATGCACGGGTGCGGGTCGAGCGTGCATGCGGTCGTCGTCGTCAGCACGTAGGGTCGATGGGCTCCATGTTGCTGGCAGAGCTCCCGCCACTTTTCGACCGCGATCTCCGTCGGGGGCGGCCCCAGGTCGAAGATGACCACGCGCGGATCCTGCTCGCGAATGAACGCGGCAAGGTGATCGACCGAGTCGGGTCCCTGTCGCGTCACGACGGAGTGCCCCGCACTCCCGATCACCGTCGCCAGTGCATCGAGGACGTCCAGGT
>DASVWO010000136.1:0-4857 GCA_036393165.1 Polyangiaceae bacterium
GCCGCCAAGCCCGTGGCGGCGACGGGAGGTGCGCAATGAGAACGAGAACGAGAACGAGAACGAGAACCCTCGTGGCAGCAGCGGCGACGCTCGTGCTCCTCGCGGCATGCGGCGGCGAAGGAGCCACCCAGCCCCCGGCGATGGCGCCCCCTCCCCCTCCCCCATCGACGCCCACCGCCGTGGCGCCCGCCGCCGACACGCCACCGGTGACCGACGGCGACGTGACCACCGCGACCGTCGCCGGCATCCAGGTCCTCGTCCAGAAGATGCCCGGCGCGGCCTTCGCCGCGGGGCGCCTGATCATCCGCGGCGGCACGCGCAACTGGACGGCGGCCAACGCCGGCATCGAGCAACTCGCGCTCTCGGTCGCCTCCAGCGGCGGCACCAGGTCGCTCGACAAGACCGCCTTCTCCCGCCGGCTCGCCGCCCTCGGCGCGTCGATCGGTGCCGACCCGCGCAACGACTTCTCGGCCCTCGCCGTGAAAGCACCGCGCGCCGCATGGGACGACGCGTTCGCCCTGCTGGCCGACGTATTCGAGAACCCGGCGCTCCCCGCGAGCGAGGTCGATCTCGTCCGCACGCAGATGCTCGCCGGTCTGCACCACGAGCAGGAAGATCCGGACGGCCAGGTGTGGACACTCCTGCGCAAACAGATCTTCGCCGGCCACCCGTACGCCAATCGCCCGACCGGGACCCTCGAGTCGGTCGGTGCCATCCAGGCGCAGGACCTCGGGCCTTATCTCGACAAGCTCCGCGAGACGGGCCGGCTCGTCTTCATCGCGTCCGGCGATCTCGACGCGTCGCACGTCATCGACCAGGTGCGCGCCGCGTACGGGTCGCTCCCGCACGGTTCGTACGTCGAGTCCCCGATCCCGCCGCTCGTCTTCGACGCGCCGCACTTCCTCACGAAGGAGCGCAAGCTGCCGACGAACTACTGCGAGACCGTCTTCCCGGCGCCCGCGTGGACCGATCCCGACTGGGCGGCGGGCCTCGTCGCCATCAGCGCCTACTCCTACCGGCTCTGGGACGAAGTGCGGACCAAGCGCAACCTCACGTACGCCGTCAACGCGTACATCAACCAGTCCTTCATGCACCCCTTCGGCATGATGTCCGTCAGCGCCGTCGACGCGAACACGGCGATGCGCGTCATGCTCGAGGAGGCGCGCAAGCTGCGCGACCAGCCGATCGCCGACGACGATCTCGCCGGCTTCAAGTCCGAGTTCCTGACGGGCTACCTCCGCGAGCACGAAACGCCCGACTACCAGGCGTGGGCGCTGGGCGACGCGCTCCTCTATGGAGGCGACTGGCACTTCGCGCGCACCTTGCCCGACCGCGTGCGCGCGGTGACCGCGGGAGACATCCAGGCCTTCGCGAAGAAGTACTTCGGCCACCTGCAGGCGGCGGTCGTGGGAGACCCATCGAAGGTCGACGGGACCCTGTTCACTTCGCTGTGACGGCAGGCGTATGATGTACGACCGGTGACGACGAAGCCGCTAGCCCTGGGGGGCAGCACGGTCCGATCGTGGTCCGCGCGCGCCACGCCCCAGGGCGCCGAGGCGTACGTCGCGTATTTCAACGGCACCCTGGCGCCCCAGCTCGCCGAGCTCCCGGGTCACCGCGGTGCGCTCGTGCTCACACGCGCCGACGCGGGCACCGTCCGCATCACGGTCCTGACCTTCTGGGACTCGATGGAGGCCGTGCGCGGATTCGCCGGCCCAGAACCGGATCGCGCGGTCGTCGAGGATGAAGCGCGGAGGGTGCTTCTCTCGTTCGATCGGGCGGTCCAGCACCACACGATCGCGGTCGATACGATCACGGACGGGAACGGATAGTCCCGGCCGGCCGTTGTCGTTGGCTGGCGAACGGCCCAGCCACTGGCGCCGCCGGCCGAAGCGAGGAGGTCAGCGCGGACACCGCCGTGCGTCGCGTGCGAGGGCTCCGGTCGCGTGTGCCGCGAGCCACGGGGCGCCGCAGATCCCCGGCTCCATGTCCGCGCGCGGTAGGAGGTCCACGCGCGTCCCGACGTAGTCGCCGATCCCGGGCGTCACGGGCACGTCGACCCCGGCCGGGACGGCCTGGGGCGCGTCGACGATCCTGCCCGAGGTGCGAGCGGAGAGCTGCGGGGCGCCGGTCGCGTCGAGAAGGACGATCTCTGCATCGCGCTCGCCTTTCTCGTCCGCCAGCGCGAGCACGATCTCGCCTTGCAAGCTCACGGATAGATACGCCGTCGACCGAGCCTCATGGCCGATGGCGTTCGTCCTCCAGAGCTCCTCACTTCGCCCGGCCACCGGGTCGATCGCCAGCAAGCGCAGCACTTCGTGCTGGCGGTCGACCGCGAAGAGCGTCCTCGTGAAGCGGTCCCACACGAGCGCCTGCGGAGACTGCGGCACGCTGCCGGCCAGCGGGGTGGTCGTGACGTGGCTGCGCCCCGCCAGCGCCGCGGTGACGTCCACGCGGGTCAGCGTTGCCCCTGCGGACGTGGCATCGAGCGCGTACAGCACCGCGTCGTAAGCATCGTACGCGCGCAGACCGGGCGGCGGGTCCGCCGACCCGGCGCCTGCCGCCGCGACCAGTCCGTCCACCATGCTCCTGTCCACGCGCAGCGCTCCTTGCACCGTCGTGGTCCCATGGTTCACCACCACGACGGCATCCGGTGTCGTGCCACCCTCGACCCCCTCGGCGACGTCGTCCCCGATGATCGCGTCCGCGGTGCCCGCGGCGACACTCCCGAGGAGCGACAGGGCAGCCGGGGTGAAGCTCGACGTCGCGTTCGACACGCTGGTTCCGATCAGCCGCAGGACCTGCGTGGTGTCCGTCACCGCCGACCACGGAAGCACGCCGGGGTACGGGCCGGGATCGCCGGGCCCGCCATCGAACCAGCCGCCGACGTGGAAGACGGGTCGCAAGCGCTCCGAGATGGGCAAGGACAGGCCTTCGGTGAACTGGATCCCGCCCTGGATGGGCCAGCAGAACTTCGCGAAGAGGTCGTTCGTCTCGCCGGTGAACGACGTGTTGTCGCACGCGGTGGGCACATAGTTGCTGGAGCCCAGCGTCGGGTACGTCAGAACCTGGACGGTGGCGCTCGCCCCGTTGTTGAACAAGGCCTGCGATCCATTGGACTCGCCGAAGATGTTGAACTCCGACTCGGTCCAGCCGTCGCGCAGATCGACCGCGTCCACGATCGTGGAGAAGGCGACGAGGTTGCCGGGCGGCGTGTAGAGGATGGCGGCGTTGACGGTGGGCGTGTTCAGGCCCGTCAGAACCACCTGGCTCAAGTCCGTGACCGAGAGCAGAGGAGCAGGAGCGGCGCCCATGGTGCTTGGCGTGTGGCAATCGAACTGCTCGATCTTCCCCGAATTGTCGAAGAACTCCCAGAAGTCGAACGGCTGTCCCTTGGGCGGGGGCGGACACTTGCCGAAGTCCCCGAAGTTGATGAGCCAGTACTGCATGAACACGGTCGGCTGGCCGAGGTTGTCGGCGCCCGAGTCGTAGACGAACTGCACCCAGCCGGCGCAGGTGCCCGGGAACGGATTCTCACCGGCGCACGCAGGGCTGTTGAACGTGTTCGTGTTCAGCTGAAGCGAGAACTGCCCTGCCCCGTGCAGCGTGTCGTCGACGGACTGGATGGCACTGGTGACCGGGAACGAGCCTTCCGACCACCGGATGTTGCCGGGCCCCATCTGCGAGGCGAAGTCGCCCTGCCCGTCGCCGACCACGAAGGTGCCCCCCGGCCCTTTCACACCCGTGCTTCCACCAGGAGGAGGCATGTGCGGAGCCTGCGGTGCGGTCGTGCACGCGATCCTTTCCCAGGTGGTGCTCGGGAAGGAAGCGCGGAAGCAGCCTCCGCCCGGGAGATCCGAGTGCGACATGCTCTTGCGCCAGGCCTCTCTGTCGGCGGCCGTCGCACCGGACGCGCCGGACGCGCCCGCAGAGCCGGCTGAAACGGTGCCCCCACCCGAGCACGCGGCAGCGAGTACGCAAGCCGCTCCGAAGAACGCGACGCGTCGCACCATCACCCCCGACACACGCTTCGGATGCATGCCGACCTCCCGCCAGACACCTGGCCTCTCCTGGATCACGCAGGAGACGCGCGGCAGGGGACACTCCCGTCAGGGGGAGTCGACGTACCGCTCGCGGATCGCCGCGACGACGCCGTCCGCCAGCGTGCCGGCGGCGAGGAGGTCCTCGATCATTCGTGCCTCGAACGTGTCCGACGTGACGAGCGTCTCCCGGTACCGAGAGGCCGCCGCAGCGAAGCTCGGGTTGGCCGAGGGGTAGACGAGCACGAAGCGACCCCACGTCCACTGCTTCGACGGGTGCTGCAGCATCGCGAGCACGAGCAGGTGGTCGAGCCAGATCTGCTGCAGCGGAGTGCCGACCACGCGCTCGCGCCAGCCGTCGACGAAGATCCCCGAGCGCTCCGTCACCTCGACGTAGCGCGCCAGCGCCTCGTCCTCGGGCGGGTCCTCCTTGCGGGCGTGCTCGTGGTACTTCGTCTCGACGCCCACAATCGCGCGCGTATCCGCGCTGGCGACGCTGGCGCGGATCTCGAACGCCACATCGAACGCGCTCTTGTTGCCGAGGAAAGCCGGGTCACGGCGGCCGGGAGAGTGCTCGAAGCGCACGCGTGACTCACCGTCCGGCGCGTCGGGCCACCACGTCCGCATCGACTTCCGGCATGCATCCGCGTCGCCGGCGAGATCGCCAAAGAGGTTGAAGCACAGCGGCATCGACGAGAGCAGATCGGCCCAGAGTCGGTCCTCCTTCAGCGTCTGATGCTTCTCCGGCGCCGCGAGCCGCGCCCGCACGGCTGCCAGGGCTCCGGGCGTGACGAAGTTCGCACCGGACTCGCGCGCG
>DASVWO010000137.1:0-35050 GCA_036393165.1 Polyangiaceae bacterium
GTTGCAAACTGCGCCATCTACTTGCCCTTGCCCAGAAAATCCTTGATCGAGCCGACGATCGCGTCGCGATCGCGAATCTCACTGACGATCACCGAGTCTTCGGCGCCAAAATGCTCGCGCAGGTCCTTGATGAACTGCCCCGAGCCGTACGGGCTCTCGACCTGCCCGTACGCGAACATGTTCACGCGAGGCAGGATCTTGTTCTTCAGGATCTCGACGCAGAGCAGCGTGTCGTCCATCGACCAGTTGTCGCCATCCGAGAAGTGGAAGGGGTAGATGTTCCACTCCTCGGGCGGGTAGTGGTCGTCGATGAGCTGCGAGCACAGCTTGTACGCGCTCGAGATCATCGTGCCGCCGCTCTCGCGAGTGTGGAAGAACGTCTCGCGGTCCACCTCTCGCGCCACGGCGTCGTGGATGATGTAGCGGCTCTCGAGGCCCTTGTACTGCTTCTGCAGCCACGCATCGATCCAGAAGCTCTCGATGCGCACGATCTCTTTCTGCTCGTCGCCCATCGAGCCCGAGACGTCCATCATGTAGAGGATGACGGCGTTGGCGACGGGCTCGGCCTCGGTCTTCCAGCTGCGGTAGCGCTTGTCACTCGGGATGGGGACGACGACCGGGTTGCCCGGCACGTAGGTGCCCATCGCGATCTGGCGCTTGAGCGCCTCGCGGTACGTCCGCTTGAAGTTGCGCAGCGACTCGGGCCCGACGCGCCGGATGCTCGTGTAGCGATCCTTCGCGTTGATGATCTTGCTCTTGCCCTTGTCCTGGATGTCCGGAAGCTCGAGCTCCTCGCCGAGGATCGAGGCGAGCTCGTCGAGCGTGACGTCCACCTCGAGCGCGTGCTCGCCCGGGGACTGCCCGGCCTGGTGCCCGTCGCCGTCGTCGCCCTGATCGCTGTCGCCGCCGATGGGGTCGCCGGGCTCGCCGTCTCCCTGACCGGCTCCGCCGCGCTGCCGGTCGCCGAACGAGAAGTGCGGAATGTCGATCTGAGGAATGGGGATCGAGACCAGATCCTTGCCCTTGCGGCCGATGAGCTCCCCCTGGGAGATGTACTTCCTCAGGTTCTGCCGGATCTTGCCGCGGACGATGGCGCGGAAGCGCGAGTGGTCCTGGTCGATCTTCAGCGACATCCGATTTCGAGTCTAGCAGGTGCTCACGGATGAGCGGCTCCTGATTAGCGAAGGAGCATGCGTCGGGCCCGAACGTTGCGAAGGAAGCTCCAGCTTGAGCGCCGTGACGTCGTTCGAGTCGTCCATTCCCGCACGGCTGGATCGGCTGCCGTGGTCGCGGTGGCACTGGCGGCTGGTCATCGCGCTCGGCATCGCCTGGGTGCTCGACGGGCTCGAGGTGACCATCGTCGGCTCTCTCGCGAGCGTGCTCGGCGAGCCGGGCACGCTTTCGCTCACGTATGCGCAGATCGGAGCGTCGGCGAGCGCGTACCTCGCGGGCGCGATCGTCGGCGCCGTCTTCTTCGGCAAGATGGCCGACCTCTACGGACGCAAGCGTCTGTTTCTCGTGACGCTGGGCCTCTACCTGGCGGCCACGGTGGCGACCGCCCTGTCCTGGGGATTCGTGTCGTTCGCGATCTTCCGGGCGCTCACTGGCGCTGGCATCGGCGGCGAAGCCGGGGCGATGAACTCGGCCATCGACGAGCTGATCCCGGCTCGCATGCGCGGGCGCGTGGACCTCGCGATCAACGGGAGCTACTGGCTGGGGACGGCGGTCGGCGCGGCCGCCTCGCTCGTGCTCCTCGACGAGCGCATCGTGCCGCGCGCGCTCGGCTGGCGCCTCGCGTTCGGTCTCGGGGCGACCCTCGGTCTGGCGATCCTCCTGGTGCGCCGCTGCCTGCCCGAGAGCCCACGCTGGCTGCTGCTCCACGGGTGCGTGGAGGAGGCGGAGAACGTGGTGAGCCACATCGAGCGCGACGTGGCGAAGGGGCGGCCGCTGCCTCCGGTCGGCGCACCGGTTCGCGTCGTCGCGCACCGGAACGCGACGTTCTCGCACGTCGCGCGCGTGCTCTTCGTCGAGCACCTGCGGCGCACGGTGCTCGGGCTGTCGCTCATGATCTCGCAGGCCTTCGCATACAACGCGGTGTTCTTCACCTACGCGCTCGTGCTCACCCGCTTCTACGGCATCGCGCCGGGCAGCGTGGGGCTCTACCTGCTCCCCTTCGCGCTCGGCAACCTCTGCGGGCCCCTGCTCCTCGGTCCGCTGTTCGACACGATCGGGCGGCGCACGATGATCGCCGCGACGTACGCCGTGGCCGCCCTGCTCCTCGCCGTCACGGGCTGGGGCTTCGCGCACGGCCTGCTCGACGCGGCGACGCAGACGATGCTCTGGTGCGTCGTCTTCTTCTTCGCGTCGGCCGCCGCCAGCTCGGCGTACTTGACCGTGAGCGAGCTCTTTCCGGTGGAGCTCCGTGCGATGGCGGTCGCCCTCTTCTACGCCGTCGGCACGGGCGTCGGAGGGCTCGTCGCGCCCGCACTCTTCGGACGGCTCATCGCGTCCGGCAGTCGGAGCCAGGTCTTCGTGGGCTACCTCGTCGGCGCGGGCCTCATGGCCGGCGCCGCCGTCGTTGCCTTATGGTTGGGCGTCCCCGCGGAGCGCCGTTCCCTCGAGGAGATCACGAGCTCCTGAGGGAACGCCGCGTCACTGGATGGTGCAGAAGCCGTTCACGCAGGAGGCGTTGCAGCAGTCGGACGTCGACTGGCAGGTGCCGCCGATCGGCGAACAGGTGGATCCGCCCGGCTTGCACACGCCGTTCTGACACACGCCGCCGCTGCAGCAGTCGGAGTCCGAGGTGCAGGTGCCGTTGTTGAGCGGGATGCACTGGGTCGCGCAGACGAAGGCGCCGAGGCCGCCGTCGGTCTGCTGCTGCGTGCAGATGTGGCTGCAGCACTCGTCGCAGAGCGAGCAGGCGTGCCCGGCGGGGTAGCAAGCGCCGCCCGCGTTCGCGACGCATCGGTTCACGCCGTCGCTGGTCTTGATGCAGACGGCCTTTCCTCCGCTGCAGCAGTTCTGCGACGCGCCGTTGCCTCCGCAGACGTCGCCGTCAGGGATGCAGTTTCCGGCGCGCACGCAGCGCCGCACGCCATCCGTGTCGGGCGCGCCGCACGAGCCCGAGCAGCACTCCTGGTTGTCGGCGCAGACGTCGTCGTACGGACGGCAGCCGCACATCGGGTAGCAGTACGAGCTTCCGAACCCGTCGGGCGTGCAGAGGGTGTCGCAGCAGGAGCGCAGGCCGCTGCACGGCTCGTTGGTCGGCACGCACTGCGTGAGCAGGTCGCACTTGTGCGTCGTGGGATCGCACCCGCCGTCGCAGCAGTCGGCGTTCGTCTCGCAGATGTCCCCGCCGGCGCGGCAGTAGTTGAAGAAGGAGCATTTGCCGGCCAGACACTGGCCCGAGCAGCAGTTGCCGTCGGAGCTGCAGATCTCGCCGAGCGTCGAGCAGTTGCCGCCGAGCGACGTGCAGGTTCCGTTGCACTCGTTGCTGCAGCACTGGGTGTTCGAGGTGCAAGCGCCGCCGGCCTGGGTGCACTGGGCGGCCGTCGAACAGATGTGGGCCACAGGGTCGCAGTAGAGCGAGCAGCACTCGCTCGACTCGGCGCACGTCGCCGCGGCCGCCTTGCACTCGTTCGGTCCGCTGCAGCGCATGACGCCGTCGACGTCCTGGTCGCAGTGGTTGTCGCAGCACTGGCTGTTGGCGCTGCACGTCTCGCCCGTGAGCTTGCACGTGGACGCCGGAACGTCGCACTTGCTGTTCACGCAGTTGTCCGAGCAGCAGTCGCCGTTCTTGGTGCACGCCTTGGCGTACGGGAGGCACGTCGCGCAGTTGACGCCCGCGAAGCAGGTCGTGCCGAAGCAGCAACCGTTGGCGCACGAGGTCGTGTTGCACGTGCAGGTGCCGTTGACGCACGCCTGCCCTGCGGCGCACTGCGGGCCGTTGCCGCAGCTGCAAACACCGCTCGCGCACCCGTCGGAGAGGGTGGGATCGCACGAGACGCAAGCCTTGCCGCCGGTCCCGCACGTCGTCTGAGAGGGCGTCTCGCACGTGTTTCCGCTGCAGCAGCCGCTGGCGCAGGTCTGCGAGCAGCCGAGGCACACCTGGTTGACGCACGTGCTCGAGCCGCACGAGATGCACGCGCTGCCGGCGGAGCCGCACACGCCGTTGCTGGTGCCCGGCTGGCACACGCCGTTCACGTCGCAGCACCCCTGGCAGTTGGTGGCGTTGCACACGCACTGGCCGCCGACGCACGCGAGACCGTTGGAGCACGCGGCGTTGCTTCCGCACGTGCACTGGCCGCCGGTGCACGAGTCGGCCGTCGTGGGGTCACAGATGCTGCACGCGCCGCCGCCGGTGCCGCAGGTCGCCAGGGTCGACTGCTCGCAGGCGGTGCCGTTGCAGCAACCGTTGGGGCACGAGCTCGCGGTGCACTGGCACGAGCCGTTCTGACACTGCTGGCCCGAGGGGCAAGCCGGGCCGCCGCCGCACGTGCACGTCCCCGCCGTGCAGCTATCGGTCGCGGTCGGATCGCACGAGGTGCAGGTCGCGCCACCGCCGCCGCACGCACCCGTCGCGCTCCCCGTCTGGCAAACGCCGTTCGAGTCGCAGCAACCGGTGCAGGTCACGGGGCTGCACGGCGCCGCAGCGTCACCGGCATCGCCGCCGCTGCTGGACCCGCTGCTCGATCCACTGCTGGAACCGCTGCTGCTTCCACTGCCGCTGCTGCTCCCGCTCTCCGCGCTGCCGTCGTCGCCACCGGACGAATCGCCGACCGTCGAGTCCATCCCGCCCGAGCTGTCGCCGACAGTCGCGTCCATGCTCCCGGAGCTGCTTCCGCTGCCGCTGCTGCTGCCGGTGCCGCTGCTGCTCCCGCTGCCGCTGCTGCTGCCAGTACCGCTGCTGCTCCCGCTGCCGCCGCTGCTGCCGGTGCCACTGCTGCTTCCGGCGCCGCTGCTACTGCCGGTGGTGCCGCTGCTGCTTCCCGTACCGCTGCTGCTTCCCGCGCCACTGCTGCTGCCGCTGGTCCCGCTGCTGCTTCCGGCGCCGCTGCTGCTCCCCGATCCGCCTTCCTCCAGTCCGTCGGCGGTCGCGTCGGTGCCATTCCCCTCGGTATTGGAGCCGCCTCCGCACGCAGCTCCGTACGCACCGAACGTCGCCACGAACCCGAGGATCGCGAATGAGCGCAGAGGCCGAGACCAGGACATGGTGCGATCCTACGCCCCTCCAGCCAAACGGGAACGACGTACTTGAGTGCCCCGCGCGAAGTGCCCCCGCGCGGGCCCGAGGCTTGCCTGAGCCGGGGCAGCACCGGACCTGCAGCCACGAGGACTCGCGTTTCAGGCTCCTCGACTGGTCACGTGCGTTTCCGGTACGGTCGTTCCAGTTACCGCTTTCAGCTCCGGAGGGATCACATGCGCTTCACGCGATGGGCCGTGGTCACGGGTGCGCTAATGGCGCTGAGCGCCGCTGCGACGTTCGCCGGCTGCGGGGGCAGCAACAACACCAGCGCCGGCAATGGCGATGACGGCGGCGACGCAACCACCGACACGACCAGCAGCAGCAGCGGCAGCGGGAGTAGCAGCGGAAGCGGGAGCGGAAGCAGTTCGGGCAGCGGCAGCAGCAGCGGAAGCGGCAGCAGCAGCGGCTCCGGCGACTCGGGCAACATGGACGGGGGAGGCCCGGGCGACGCGAACAACGTCCCCGACGGCTTCTTCGGCGGCGACGGAAGCATGTGCATCACGCTCGGCAGCGGCTGCACGAACAACAGCGAGTGCTGCACCGGGTACTGCAGCGGGAACATCTGCGCCGCCCCGCCGTGTACGAGCATCGGGGGAGCCTGCACCAGCGGCTCGCAGTGCTGCAGCTTCACGTGCGGCACCGGCGGCACGTGCGCGCAGCTCGGCAACAACATGTGCCTGCCGCTCGGCAACACCTGCGGCGGCGATGCAGGCGGCACGTGTTGCTCCGGCAACTGCGCGCTGGGCATCTGCCAGCCGTCGTCGTGGTGCGGTCAGCAGGGTGACATCTGTCAGAACGGTGGAAACTGCTGCAGCGGCACCTGCACCATCCCGAGCGGCGGGAGCGTCGGCACCTGCAGCGGGTACCTCGGCACGGGCAACTGCAGTGCTTCCGACGGAATGCTCTGCGTTCCGCAGTCCTTCACGGACGGAGGCTGCGGCGGCAACTGCTGCAGTCGTGCCTGCGCGCCCTGGGGCCCCACGGGTGTCAACGTTTGCCAGCCGGCTACCGGTTGCCGCGTCGAGGGCGACACCTGCACGACCGACAGCGAGTGCTGCGGATCGCAGGCGTTCACGGACGCCGGCATTCCCACGTCCGGTAACCCGGTGGTCTGCATGAACGGGTTGTGCCAGCAGCACATGGGCTGCACCCCGAACGGCGACGTCTGCAAGCTCATGACGACGTCGTGCAACGCGAACCAGGACTGCTGCTCCGGTCTGGGCAACAGCAAGACGAGCTGCCGGCAGGACAACGTCGGCGTCCCGCGGTGCTCCAGCGCGTGCGATCCGGACGCGGGCATGGGCGTATCTGGCGGCGCATGCGCCACGAGCGCCGACTGCTGCAACGGCGACCCCTGCATCCCCAATCCCGACGGCGGCAGCCCGCCGTACATCTGCGCCAACACGCAGTGCGTGCCCTCGTGCAGCACCTGCTCGACGACGGCCGACTGCTGCCCGGGCTACTCGTGCATCAACGGCACGTGCGATCCCTGCGGCGGGGGACCGAACCCGGACGGCGGCACGACGGGCGACGGCGGAACCGGCTCGGACAGCGGCATTCCGCAAGAGGCCGGGACCTGCTCGCAGTTCGGCCAGCTATGTGGCTCGGATGCCGGTCTGACCTGCTGCACGGGTCTCATCTGCCTCCTGGGGCGCTGCGAGCAGAACTAGCGTGATATAACCGGGGGGCGATGGCGAAGAGAGCGATCGCCCCCGCCTCGGCCCCCCGGGCGCGCCGCACGCAGAAAGAGCGGAGCGAGGCGATGCAGACGCGTCTCCTCGACGCGACCATCGACTGCCTCTACGAGGTCGGATACTCGCGCACCACCACCATCGAGGTGGCTGCGCGGGCCGGGGTGTCGCGCGGGGCGCAGCTGCATCACTTCCCCACGAAGAAGCGGCTCGTCATCGTGGCGGTGCGTTACCTCCTCGACAAGCGCCTCGAGGAGTTCCGCGAGGCCTTCGCGAAGCTGCCGGAAGGGGCCGACCGGCACGCCGCGGTCATCGACATCCTCTGGGAGAAGACCTCGAACAAGGCCTTCTACGCCTGGCTCGAGCTGGTCCTGGCGGCGCGCACCGATCCCTCGCTCCGCAAGACCGTGGTCGAGATCGCCGAGGAGTTCGCCCAGCGCATCCAGGCCGCGTTCCACGAGTTCTTCTCGTCGAATCGCCAGCACTCGTCGCCGTTCGACGTGGCGCCCGTCTTCACTTTTGCGGTCATGCAGGGCCTTGCGATCGACCACATCGTGTGGCCTCCCGGGGATCGGCGCTTGGACGTCACGCTGCAAGCGCTCAAGGCGCTCGCGACGATGTTCGTGCGCCCGCACGAGCAGCGCAGCTCTCCGCCACCGCCGCCGGCCGCCGCGGAGCCGCCACCCAGCGCGAGCTCGGGCTAGTCAGAGCGACGCCGACCACGCGCGACGCGCGTCGATCCCAAGCTTGCCGAACCGAGGGATCCAGTCGCGCTCCAGCGTGCGCTCGGTCGCTGCTGCGTACTCCGACGGCGACATGAGACCCCACGCGCGATCCTTCGGGTCGATCTGCGTGACCTCGGGATTCGCTCCATAAGCGCCGCGAAGGCGCGCGAAGTCGGCCGGGAGCGCCGCCTCCGCCAGCTTCCGAACCGCTGGTGCCATCGGGTGCTCGAGGAGCCATCCGAGGAGTGACCAGCCGAAGTCTCGGTGGCGCACCTCGTCGCGCAGCACGCGATCGAGCGCGCGCCGCGCCACCGGCACGGTGCACCCCTCGCGCAGCCGGCGGAAGAGCGGGACGGCCACCGTCTCGCCGAGACAGAAGACGCGCACGGCGACGCGGGCGACGTCGTGCTCGAGAGGCTGTCCCGGCGTCCGAGCGAGCTCGAGGGTGTCTCGCGCGATGGGCGCCGATGGGCCGCCACCGGCCGCCTCCAGGACGGCGTGGCTCATCTCCGAGTGCACGATCTCGTCGTCGCCGATGCGCAGTCCCGTGTGAACGAGATCGGGTGACGCTCCAATTTGTGTGAGCCAGAGTGTGAGATTCTGCGCGATGGCGGACGAGCGGTACTCCTCCTCCACGCGGCGCGCCCACTCTGTGCGCACGACGATCGAAGCGGGAGGAACGGCACGTGCCTTGGGCAACTCGGGTATTCTTGTATCTGCTGCCCGACTTGGAGGGATCCGCAAATGACCAGGTTTCGACCGAATGCTTGGGCGTCGCTCCTGCTGGCTGGTGGACTCAGTGCGGTCATCGCGGTTGCCGCGTGCGGAAGCAGCGGAGGCAACGGCGGCAGCTCCTTCGACGGAGGCCAGGACAGCACCGGAAGCAGCGGCGGAAGCGGCGGAAGCTCGGGCACGGGGAGCAGCAGCGGCGGCTTCGGAAGCAGCAGCGGCACCAGCAGCAGCGGCAACGTGAGTGACGGCTCGTACACGGGCGACGCCGATTTCCCGTGCGACGGCTGCGCGCCATTCCCGCCGGAGGACGCCGGGATGTGCTCACCCGCCACGCTCGGCCCGCCGACCCTCGTCTACCCGCCCGACGGCGTGCTCCTGCCGCCGAACATGAACGTGCTCGAAGTGCAGTGGGTGCCGCCGACGGGGGCCACGCTCTTCGAGGTCGACTTCACGAACAGCGTCACGAACGTGAAGGTCGAGACGCCGTGCAACGCGATCACCACGGTGCGCGGCGCGGCGAACGTCGGGTGCGGCCTCACGCTACCCCAGCAGGCTTGGAACGACATCGCCGACACGAACCGCGACGGAGATCCCGTCAC
This sequence comes from Polyangiaceae bacterium, assembly GCA_036393165.1. Lineage (GTDB taxonomy): Bacteria > Myxococcota_A > Polyangia > Polyangiales > Polyangiaceae > Palsa-1150. Next base: position 8,993 of record DASVWO010000137.1, read on the forward strand.
CATCACCGTCCGGGCGACCGCGAACGGAAGCTGCGTGACCTCGTCCCCGCAGAGCGTCCATGTGTCCTTCGCGAAGGACAACCTCAGCTGCGGCATCTACTACTGGCAGTCGGCCACCTACGGCGGCGTCGCCGGCACGACGGGCGGCATCTACTACCACGACTTCGGGACGTTCGATCCGACGCCGACGCCATTCTGGACGGCCGGAAGCACGGGTCGATGTATCGGTTGCCACACGCTCTCGAAGGACGGCGCGCGCATGTCGCTCATGAACGACGACGCGGATGCCGACGACGAGTACGGCGACGTCATGACTCTCACGATGGACGTGGCGAGCCGCACGGTGCTCGGCGGCAAGAACCTGGGCGCCGGCTTCCAGACATTCACGCACGATCACGCGCTCATGGTCGCCACCGTCTTCAAGACCGGCCCCATGGCCACGGTGCCGGACACCTCGTTCGCGGTCTGGACCGGCGACGCCAAGACGATGGTCACGACCAACACCCTGCCTACCGGCATGCAGGGCACGCAGCCGAACCTCTCGTGGGACGACAAGACGCTCGTCTTCGTGGCCCCGCAGTACGGGACGATCGCGACGCAGGCGAACGACATCATGGGCGGCCTGGGCGGCGCCGGTGGAGACGATCATTTCTTCGGCGGCTCGCTCTGGCAAGCGGCCTTCAACTCGACGACCGGCGCGCTCACGGGGTACGCGGCCTTCCTCACGGCCACCGGATCGCAGAGCTTCTACTACCCGGACCAGTCGGTGGACGCGAACTGGGTCGTCTTCAACGAGAACGACGACAACACGGCGGCGAACAACCAGGGTGACTGCTTCTACAACCGCAAGAGCCGCGTGAAGATGATGCACTTCCCGCCGCAGACGGGGGACATGCCGCTCGATCTGCCGGCCCTGAACGTCGCCGACGGCCTGACGAACTCGTGGCCTCGGTGGAGCCCGGCCGTGACGAGCTACCACGGCAAGGCGGTGCTCTGGGTGACCTTCTCCTCGAACCGCGACTACGGCCTGCACCTGAAGAACACCAACGGCGGCTACCCGCAGGGCCCGTGCAACGGCGACGGCGCCGCGATGTGCGACAACTACTATCCGCCGGAGGGGCCGTCGTACGACCAGCCGCAGCCCCTCAGCAAGATGGGCATCACGTTCGACGCCTACGCCGCGCCGCAGATCTGGATGGCGGCGATCATCGTCGACCCGAACCGCTCGCTCGACTCGGCGGATCGCTCCTATCCGGCGTTCTGGTTGCCCTTCCAGGACGTCACGGCGCACAACCACTCGGCACAGTGGGTGGCCACGGTGCAGAGTGGCCCGCCGGGCGACGCGGGCACGGGCTCGAGCTCCGGCTCGAGCTCGAGCTCCGGCGGCGACACCGGTCCCACGTGCAACGAGGCGGGTGGCACGTGCGGGCCGAGCGGCGGGACCTGCTGCTCCGACGTCGTCTGCTGCCCGGGCGGCACTTACACGTGCACGGAGTCGTGCTCGCAGTAGTGGGGTGACCCTCAGCCGAGGTGTTTGCGGAGGAAGTCGAGCGCGCGTTTCCACGCGGCGTCGGCGGACGGGGCGTCGTACTTGCTCGGGTCGGTCTCGCGCATGAAGGCGTGGCCGGCGTCGTACACGTAGAGATCCATCTGGCCGCCGGCGGCGCGGATCTTCGTCTGCACCTCTTCGGCGACCGAGGCCTTGGCCCACTCGTCTCGCTTGGCGAAGTGCGCCTGCACGGGGATCTTGATCTTCGCGAGCTGGTCCGGCGGGATCGACGGCAGTCCGTAGAACGGCACCGCGCACGAGAGACCGTCGACGTTGAGCGCCGCCGCGAAGGCGAGAGCGCCGCCCATGCAGAATCCGAGGACGCCTACCTTGCCGTTGCACCGAGCGTGCGCGCGCAGGTGAGCCACGGCGCCGCCGATGTCCTGGACGGCACGACCCCAGTCGAGCCCGTTCATCAGCGCGGCCGCGTCCTGATCGTTCGTCGCGACCTTGCCGTGGTAGAGGTCCGGGCACAGCGAGAGGAAACCCTCCTTCGCGAAGCGGTCGACCTTCCCCTTCATCTGGTCGTTCACGCCGTGCCATTCCTGGATGACCACGAGGCCTCCGGCCTTCGCGGTGCCCGCCGGCGCGGCGATGGCGCCCGCCACCTCTCCAGACTTCGACGAGAACTTCTCCATGGTGCTCATCGCGGCCCTCCGTTGTGGGGTTCGAGGCGCGCGACTATACCGCTGGCATGCGCCTCTCGCATCCGGCCCTGGCAGCGATTGCATCGACCCTCGCCCTGGTTGGCCTCGCTACCGCGGCTTGCTCGAAGAGCTCGGCTGCGCAGTCGGACCCCCGAGCCGACGTCACCGCGAGCGAGCACGGCTTCACGCCGGCGTCGCTGAACGTGCCCGCCGGCGGTCCCGGATCCCATCACACGGTGACCTTCATCCGCACGACGGACAAGACGTGCGCGACCGAGGTCGTCTTTCCAGACCTGAAGATCGAGAAGAAGCTGCCGCTCAACGAGGTCGTCGCGGTAGACCTGCCGACGGACACGGCGAAGACGCTGACGTTTCAGTGCGGGATGGCCATGTACAAGGGCGCCGTCGTCGTCACGGCGCACTGAGCGCGGCGCGCACGCTCTCCTCGAGGATCGCGAGCAGACGATCGAGGTCGGCCTCCTCGATCACGAGCGGCGGGCAGACGTAGACGGTGCTGCCGAGCGGACGCATGTACGCGCCGCGTGCCCGCGCCTCGTCGTACACGCGCCAGCCGACGCCACCGAGATAACCCTGGCGCTCGTCGTCGAGGTCCGCCGCGCCGATCATCCCCAGGGAGCGGACGCGGGCGATGCCCGGGATGGACGCGATGCGCTCGAACGCGGCGCGGATGCGCCGAGCTCCCTGAGCCACGCGGTCGAGGATCCGCTCGTCGCGGTAGACCGACAGCACCTCGCGGGCGAGCGCGGCGCCGATGGGATTCCCGCAGAAGGTGTGGCCGTGGAGGAACGCCCGGTCACGCCCTCCGCGGAAGGCGGCGAAGACGCGATCGCTCGCCAGCACGGCGCCCATCGGCACGTACGCCGACATGGCCTTGCCGATGCACATCAGGTCCGGCGCGATGCCGGCGTGCTCGCACGCCCACATGGGGCCCGTGCGCCCGTAGCCCGTGAACACTTCGTCGGCGACGAGCCACACGTCGTGCGCATCGCACAGCGCGCGGAGCTCGCGCAGGAACGCCGGGTCGTACACCCGCATGCCCGCCGCGCCCTGCACGACCGGCTCGACGAAGATGGCGGCGATCGAGTCCGATTCGGTCGCGAGGAGCTTCGAGATGGCCGCGAACGCGCGCCCGTACGCGTCCGGGGAAGGGAAGGGGACGTGGACGCACTCGAAGGTCACGCCCGCGAAGGGCCGCCGGAAGACCTCGACGCCGCCGAGGCTCGTCGCGCCCACGGTGTCGCCGTGGAAGGCGCCGTCGAGGGCGACGAAGCGCGTCTTCTTCGGCGCGCCGAGATGCTTCCACGCCTGCGCCGCCATCTTCACCGCGGCGTCGATCGCCGTCGAGCCGTCGTCGACGAAGAAGACGCGGTCGAGGCCCCGCGGCGCGATCGCCACGAGCTCCTCGGCCAGCCGCGCCGCCGGCTCGTGCGCGATCCCGGCCAGCGAGCAGTGAGCGAGCGTCTCGGCCTGCGCGCGCATCGCCGCGAGCAGCCGCGGGTGCCCGTGCCCGAGAGCCGCGACCCACCACGACGCGTTGCCGTCGATGTACCGCTTGCCGTCGGCGTCTTCGAGCCACGCCCCCCGCGCCCGGGTGACGACGATGGGATCCGTCGTTTTCCAGGCATCCATGGGGGTGTACGGGTGCCAGACGTGCGCTCGGTCGAGGGCCACGATGCTCGCGCGATCCATGCGGGTAGGAGGGAGTACCATGGCCCGCATGCCGCTCGAAACCGTGCGCCTCACGGCTGTTTTGCCCGCGTCCGCCGACCGCGTCTACGCCGCCTGGCTCGATTCGACGGAGCACACACGCATGACCGGTGGAAAGGCCGTCGTGGATCCGACCGTCGGCGGCGAGCACAGCGCGTGGGACGGCTACATCGAGGGAAAGACGCTGGAGCTCGAGCCGGGGCGGCGCATCGTGCAGAGCTGGCGGACGAGCGACTTCCCCCTCGGCGCGGGCGATTCGCGCCTCGAGGTGCACCTGCTCGACGTCCCGGAGGGATGCGAGCTCACGATCATCCACACCGAGATCCCCGAAGGGCAGGGGGCCCGGTACGAGTCGGGCTGGGACGACCACTACTTCGTGCCGATGGCGAAGTACTTCGGTAAGCCGAAGCCCAAGCCGAAGCCCAAGCCGAAGGCGAAGCCGAAGCCCAAGAAGGCCGCCAAGCCGAAGAAGAAGGCGGCGCCCCCGAGGAAGTCGAAGAAGCCGGCGAAGAAGAAGGCTGCCAAGAAGTCGAAGCGTCGCTAGCCCGATTGCGCGCGCACGATCTTCGGCGGGGCGGAGCGCGGCGGGCGGCTGCGCGCCGGCGGAGGCTCGCTCGGCGAACCGTGCGGGAGGAAGACGGTCACCGTCGTTCCTTCGCCGGAGCGGCTGTCGATGGAGAAGAGACCGCCGTGCGCGTCGACGATGCGGTCGACGATCGCGAGCCCCAGGCCCGTGCCGCTGGGGCGCGTCGTGAAGAACGGATCGCGCGCGCGAGAGCGCACCTGCGTGTCCATACCCTCGCCCGTGTCGATGATGTCCACGGCGATGCCGTCGACGCCCTCCTCGGTCGCCGTGCGCAAGCGCACCGTGAGCGTCCCGGCCACGCCCATCGCCTGCACGGCGTTGTCCACCAGGTTGTCGAACACCTGCCGCAGCAGGTTCGCGTCGCCCCAGATGCGGCCCTCGTGGCACTCCACCTCGAGCGAGACCTTGATGGCCTTGCCGTCCGTCTTCAGCAACCCGAGCGCGCGTTCGACGAGGTCCGCGAGCGAGAATTGCTGCCGCTGCACGTTGACCGGGCGCGCATACCGGAGCAGATCGCCGACGAGGCGGTTCAAGCGGCTCGCTTCCTCGTCGAGGATGGCGAGCAGCGTGTCGTGGTCCTCTCGGGAGATGCCCTGCTTGCGCAGTCCGGCGACGGCGTTGCCGATGATGGCCAGGGGGTTGCGCACCTCGTGGGCGATGACGGCGGCGAGCTCGCCGACCACCGCGAGCTGCTCCTTCTTGACGAGCTCCTCCTGCGCGGCCCGCAGCTCCTCGTAGGAGCGTCGAAGCTCGCGGGTCCTGGTGCGCAGCTCGCGCGTGCGTCGTTCGAGCTCGCTGCCGACGGCCGCGTACCGCGCGCTCGGCGTGGTCGCGAGCCCGACGACGAACGCGGCGAGCCCCGCGTCGACGAGGTACCCCGTCGAGAAGGCGCCCGCCGCGACGCCGGTGTCGTTGATCAGCGTGGCGAGCAGCACCGTGGCGCCCACCACGACGGCCAGCGCGTCACGCCTGCCGGCCAGGTACGCCCTCGCGAGGAGCACGAGCACCACGCCCGTCGTCGCGACCGCCGCCCCGTACGCGCCGGTCCGGAAGAGGGCGAGCGGCGCCCGCGCGTCGAGGACGGCGAGAACCACGGCCACGCCGTACGGCACGGCCAGCACCCCTGCCCTCGGCAGCGGCACGCGATACGTGAGCGCGAAGTGGATCGCCAGCGGGAGCACACCCAGGAGCCCGAGCCACGCGACGCGCTCGTCGATCGCGGCCGCCGACGCGTCCCTGGCGCCCTCGCTGAGCAGGGAGCCGAGCGCATGCACCGACGCCGCGATGCACAGGATCGCTGCGACCGCTGCGTCGCGCTCCGACGTGCGTCGGACGAAGACGAACGCGAAAAGGAGCGCCGCAAAGAGCTCTATCGCGGCCGTCGACGCAAGAACCGTCGCCAGCAGGTCCACCGCGGCGGTAGCTTAGCGCCTCGCGACCCCGGCGTGGGGCTCAGGAGCTACTGCGCCTGGTGCGCCACGTTGATGTTGCGGGTCACCGAGCTCCAACCGCCGGGCACGGTCTTGCCGTCCTTGTCCAGCAGGTCGAGCTTCACCTGGTACGAGCCGTCCTGCAGGCTATCGAGGAAGAACGGGGGCCCCCACTGGGTCGCGTCCGCCGTGAGGCCGTCGTTCGGCGCGCCGGGCCCGGTGACGGTGATGTGCACGTGGTCGCCTCCCTGCGAGAGCTTCTCGTTCGCGAGGTAGAAGTCGACGAGCACATGGTTGGCCATGTCGCCCTTGTAGTCGCCCTTGGGGCGGCTGTAGATGAGCATCGGCTTCTTCACGTCCTGGTTGACGTCGCCCTTCTTGTCGACCCAGAACTGGAGCACAGCGAGCGCGCCGGGCGTCTTCACGCTCTCGTGGTTGGCGCGGCTCGGAAAGGCCACGAGGATGTGCTGTCCCGGCGCGAGCGCATCTCCGCCAGGCAAATCGGAGAGCTTCACCGGCGCCTTGGTGTCGTAGATGGGCTTGTACGGCTTGTCGTCGAGGATCAGGTGCACGTGCGCGTCGCCCGGCGCCGTCTTCCAGTTCTTCACGTCGAGCTTCACCTGGAAGTCGCCGGCCTTGGCTGCCGGGATCACCTGGTTGGCGGCAGGCGCGAGGAACTTCACCGTCGGCGTGGGCGCGGGCGGATCGGGGCTCTGCGTTCCCTGAGCGAGCGTCGGCGGTGGAGCGGGAGGAGGCGCGGGCGGCGTCTCGACCGACGCGCTGGGCGCAGCGCTCGCCGCAGCAGGCGGCGCCTCGGCGGGAGGCGGCGCGGGAGGAGGCGGCGGAGGGGGCAGGTTCTCGTTGCCGCCGCCGCACGCGAACGCGAGCAGGGCAGGGAGGAGCGGGAGGGCGGCCGAGACGAGGAGTCTTCGTGCGTTCATGGCTGGGCCGCGAGGATGGTCCAGCGCGGCCGCGAGCGCAACGACTTCGAGCGAGCTACTCTCGCCGCTCTCGAGCCCGTCCCTCGCCGGGGAGTCATGCCCTTCCGACAGCGCTACCTCTTCGTCTGCATCAACCGGCGCGCACCCGACAATCCCAAGGGTTCCTGCGCGCAGAAGGGCTCCGAAGAGCTCGTCGTGAAGCTCAAGGAAGCGCTCGCCAAGAAGGGGCTGGCCAAGGAGGTCGTGCGAGCCTGCAGCTCGTCATGCCTCGACATGTGCGAGACGGGCATCTCCATCCTGCAGGAGCCCGAGCACGTCGTGTACGGCCGGGTGACGCTCGACGACGTCGACGAGATCGCCGACGCCGCGGGTCGCGGCGAGGTGGTGGAGCGACTCGTCGTGGCGCGAGGGGGCAGACCGTAGATGTTTCCCGGGTTCTCGTTCCGCGAGACGATGAGCGGCAGCTACTTCAGGCTCGATGCGCCGACCGACGAGCGCGCCATCGGGTTCACGATCGAGGCGCGCGCGAGCGACGTGGCGCGCTTCGCCCGCGACAAGACGTGGGGCGTGCGCGGGACCATCGACGTCGAGAGCCTCGCGAGCGGCGCCGAGGTCGAAGGGACGCTCGCGTTCAAGCTCATCGACGAGGGACGCCTGCCCTACCGGCTGTCGTTCCGCGGGGACGACGGCAAGCGCTACGAGCTCAGCGGACAGAAGGAGTGGACGGGCCTCCAGCCCATCGCCTCGATGACGCTCCTGCCGGCGAGCGTCTACGACGACCGCGGCGAGGAGATCGCTCGCGCCACCCTCCGCTTCGATCTGAGGAGCGACTGGGGGAGGTGGCTGCGGAGCTTCCGGATCCACCTCTTCGGATGATGTGGGACACTCTGGCTCATGGATAGGCTGGACCCCGCGCACACGCTGCTCGTCGTCGTCGACGTGCAGGAGAAGCTCGCGGCGGTGATGCCAAAGGCGTCGATGGACCGGCTGCAAGCGGGCACGTTGCTGCTGCTCGAGGCGGCACGGCTGCTCGGCGTCACGGTGGTGGCGAGCGAGCAGTATCCCAAGGGGCTCGGGCCGACGGTCGCGCCCATCGCCGACAAGCTGCGCGAGCTGGGGGTCGAGCCGATCGCGAAGACGACGTTCGACGCGCTCGGGGAGCCGCGCATCGCGTCGCTCGTCTCGGCCCAGGCCGCACGCGCCGCCGTCGTGGTCGGGATGGAGACGCACATCTGTGTCTTCCAGACGACGCGCGAGCTCGCGCGCCGCGGGCTCGAAGTGCACGTGGTGAGCGACGCGGTGGCTTCGCGGCGCGAGGAGAACCGGACGATCGGTCTGGAGCTCTGCGAGCGCGCGGGCGCCATCGTGACGTCGGCCGAGACGGTCGCTTTCGACTGGCTCGGTCGCGCCGGAACCGACGCGTTCAGGGCGATCTCGAAGCTGGTGCGCTGATCCCCATGGCGACGTTCGCCGAGCTCACCCTGTCGGGGCGCCGCGTGAGGCTGGAACCGCTCTCGCACGCGCACGTCGGCGCGCTCGTGACTGCGGCGTCCGAGTCGCGCGAGACGTACGGACTGACCATCGTGCCCGACGGGCCCGAGGCGATGGGGCGCTACGTGCAAGTCGCCCTGGCCGAGCGCGAGCGCGGCGTCTCCGTTCCGTTCGCGACCGTCGATCTCGCACGCGGCGCCGCCGTGGGATCCACCCGCTTCATGAACATCGAGACGTGGACATGGCCCTCCGGCGATCGCGCCCGGCCCGTGCCGAGCGTCCCGTTCGAGGCTGCCGAGATCGGCTCCACCTGGCTCGCCGCGAGCGCCCAGCGAACCGCGGTCAACACCGAGGCGAAGCTCCTGATGCTGACGCACGCCTTCGCGGTGTGGGGTCTGCGCCGGGTGAACCTCAAGACGGACGCCCGGAACGTCCGATCGCGCACGGCCATCGAGCGTCTCGGCGCGCGCCTCGACGGCATCCTGCGCGCTCAGATGCCCGCGTCCGACGGCGGCGTGCGCGACACGGCGCTCTACTCGATCCTCGCCGACGAGTGGCCGTCCGTCCGGGCGGCCCTCGTCGGCAGGCTCGAGAGCTAGAGCACAGCCAGCTTCGCGAAGGCGGCGCGGTCGCGCTCGCTCAAGGAGCCCAGGATCGACTCTGCAATCGACGAGACGGTCGCCGTCGCGTCCTTCGCGAGCGACTTGCCGGCCCGCGTGAGGACGGCGTACGTCGCCCTCGCGTCGTTCCCGTCCGCCTCGCGCGACACGATGCCGCGGCGCTCCAGCGGAGCGAGCAGGCGCGTGACGCCCGAGGGCGTGAGGGCGAGACGTCGCGCCAGGTCCACCCTGCGCAGCCGCATCCCGGGGGACTCAGCCAGGTGGTGCAACGCCGCGAAGTCGCTCAGCCCGATGCCGTGGGCGGCGCCGAGCTCGGCGTCGACCCGGGCATCCCAGAGCGCGACTGTACGACGGATTCCCAGCAGTTCTTGCAGTGCCAGTGCGTTGGCGTTCATGCGCCGAAGGTAAGGCGCGATAGTTGATTGGTCAAGTACCGGTCACGTGCTCTGGACGGCCGCCCCCCGCGACCGATACGACGGAGGCATGGTCCTCGACGCAAGGCTCGCGAAGCTGGCGACCGGTCAGTCCGCGAAGGAAGCAGCACGGGCGTTCGCGCGCTCGCGCAACGAGAAGCTCGCCGCCGGCGAGCGGGCGCGGGCCGACGAGTTCGAGGCCATCCTCGAGACGATGTTCCTGATGGCGGCGGTCGACGGCGAGATCGCCAAGGACGAGGTGGGGCAGCTCGCGGCGAGCATGCAGGCGATCGTCGACACGACCGGCGGCCACTTGCGCGTCGATCTGCAACCGGCCCTCGACGAGCTCGCGACGCGCCTCGCCCGCGACGGCTGGAAGGCCCGTCTCGACACGCTCGCGGCGCGGCTGCCCACGGCCGAGTCGCGCGCCTTCGCCTTCCGGCTCGCGGCAGGGGTCGCCTTCGTCGACGACAACGTGGTGCACGCGGAGGCGGCGGCGATCGACGCCATCGCAGCGGCGCTCGGGATCGGCGACGACGAGTCGCAGCGGATCCTGGGCGAGGTCCAAGAGGAGCTCTTCGGAGGCTGATCGATGGCGGCTGCGACGCGCGGACACTGGCTCGTGAAGAGCGAGCCCACGGCGTACTCCTTCGAACAGCTCGTTTCCGATGGGCGTACGGACTGGACGGGCGTGCGCAACTTCGAGGCGCGCAACAACCTGCGCGCGATGAAGAAGGGCGACTCGTGCCTCTTCTATCACTCGAACGAGGGCAAGGCCGTCGTCGGCATCGCCAAGGTCACGCGCGAGGCGTTCCAGGATCCCACGACGAAGGACGATTGGAGCGCCGTCGAGATCGAGCCCGTGAAACCGCTGAAGCGACCGGTGACGCTCGACCAGATGCGCGCCGATCGCACGTGCTCGAAGATGATGCTCTTTCGCCGCTCCCGCCTCTCGGTGGTGCCGGTGACGCCGCAGGAGTTCGAGGCCGTCCTGGCGCTCGCGTCGCGCTAGCTCACTGCGCGGCGAACGGATTGACGATCGTCCCGTGGCCTCCGGCGAGGGCGCCCTGGAAGAACGTGTCGTACTGGTCGATCGCCTGGTTGGTGAAGATGAGCTCCCCGTGCTGCACCGGGGAGCCATCGATGATGTGGAACTGGAAAACGCCGCCCGTCGCCTGCGAGGGCAAGTTCGCGCTGGCCGGCGCAGATACGTCGGGCAGTCCCGGGATCGCGTGCAGCACGGGCTGCACCTGGGCGAGCCCCGTGGCGCGCGCGAGCCGCTCGGCGGAGCTGTTGGGCACGATGCTGTCGTCGATCACTTCCTCGAGCAGCACGTCCTTCGGCTTCCAGTCCTTCACGCCTGGCAGGGGCTCCATCGTTACGTACCGCGCGTAGTTGGCCGCATCGCCCGGGTCGACGATTCCCTGGATCATCGAGAAGAAGCGCGTGATCTGCCCCTTCGACGTGCCGCCGGGCGTGAGCCCCTTGGTGAGCAGTCCGAAGAGGTTTGAGTCCTCGAAGAGCAGCGCGAGCCCCGCACCGCCGACGTTCCACACCGCGGCGCGCACCTCGGGCGCGAGCGCGTTGAACGTCCCGGCCATCACCGAGCCGAAGGAGTGGCCGAGGTAGATGACGCGCGTGGGATCGATGTCCGGCTTCCCGTCGGGCGCGCCCAGCGGCAGCACGTCGAGCGTGCCGAGGGTCTGGATGAAGCGGAGCTCCTCGAGCTGGTCGCACGCCATCTGCCGGAAGTTGTCGCGGGGGATGCCGACGTCGAACGTCTTGTTGTTCAGATCGAGGCCGAAGAACGCCGCGGTCGCCTTCACCAGGTCCGTCCCCCCCGGCGGGTACGGCGGGGTGCCGCGTGATCCGTGCTCGGGAGCGTCGATGCCGATCACCGCGACGTTGAGCGCCGCCAGGCGCTGCGCCGTTCCCCACGTGGAGTCCTTGTCGCTGCCGAGACCATGCTGGAAGATCGCGACCGGCCGCGGCCCCGAGTACGTGCGATCCGAGAAGGCGAGGAAGAACTCGAGGCTGGCGGTCGACTGCAGCGACGGCTTTCCGTCGGCGCCGACGTGCCACTTGCCGTCCGGCTTGGCCGCGCGGAAGTCGGGCGCCGGGAAGTGGCCGGCGAACCGCACCCGGTTGTCCCCGGGGCCCATCCCCATCTCGTTGATGGCGAGCGTGTCGCTGAGCGTGGGCCCGGGCTCGGTCCGGATGTCCTGCGCCACGGCGGCGAGCGTGTCCTGCACGGTCTCGGTCGTGAACACCGTCGCGAGCGTCACGTGCGACGGATCGATCCCCGTGGCGCGCTGCACGATGGGAAGCGCCGCGCGCACGCTCGCTCCGTACTCGCCCTCGGCCTGCCCCGAGACGAGGGCCTGCGTGTCGGCGTCCGCCACGAGGGCCGTTCCCCCGATGGACTTGACGGCGTCGGTGACGACGTAGGCGTAGCGCGTCCTCTCGCGAAGCGGCGTCGCGGGCTCGGCGACGAGCAGGTAGTCGGCGACCGTCGCATCCGGGTCGTCGGTCGACGACCGGTAGCGGGTCACCAGCGGCCGCGCGATCCCTCGCTCGGGCGAGTGCTCGTCGACGTCCACGAGCGCCAGGGGCGTCCCCGCCTTCGTGTAGTCCTCGGGCGCGCGCGTGAACGACGCCGGATCGAGGTCGTCGCTGAAGGCCGCGAACACGCCGCCGATGGTGGAGAAGCCGTCGGACTCGTCGAGGGTCGCGATGGTGCTCGCGAGCTGCGGGACCGTCTGGTCCGCGGTGGTCGTTCGGTCGATGCGCACGCGCAGCCCCGTGGCGCTGCTCGCGTCCGCCACCGCATAGCGATTCGACGGATACGGGGTGAGCGCCGTCGACGGACCCGGTCCGTAGAGAGGGTGCGGTCCGGCGGGGACGATCGTGCCTTCCGTCGAGCAGCCGGCCATGACGAGGACGACGAGGAGCACGAGTCGTTTCATCCGCGGTGTCCGGGAGTCTGGCGGTCCCGCCATCCGCCGCGTGTCCGATGAGCCTGTTGAGACTCGTGTTGGACTAAGATGGCGACCCCATGCGCCTCTCCGTGATCGCCTTGGCCCTCTGCTTCGTCGCCTGCGGCTCGAGCTCAGGCGGCGCCTCGCCGCCGAACGACTCCGGCGCCGGCGATACCGCGTCGCCCGACGCGGGAGGACACGACGCGCAGAGCACGGCCGACTCCGGGAAGGAGTCGGGCGCCGACGCAGGCGAGGCGGGACCCGGCTACCCGGCCGCGCACCCGCCCATGCCCCAGGTGCCGAACGCGGGCGGACCCGTCGTGAAGGCGCCGAAGTTCGTCATCGTCACCTTCGCCGGGGACACGCTGGCTCCTCAGATCGACGACTTCGCGAGCAAGGTGGCCTCGTCCACGACGTACTGGAGCGGAACGACGTCCGAGTACGGCGTCGGCCCCGTCGCCTCGGTGGTCGACATCTCGGTCGCCGAGACGCCCGCCACGATGCTTGCGGACAGCGACGTGCGGACGTGGCTTGCCGGCAAGCTGACCGGCCCGGAGGCCGGCACCCTCGAGGGCGGCGCGCCGTGGCCGCAGCCCGACGGCGACACCATCTACATGATCTACTACCCGAGCAGCGTCACCATCACGCAGGCCGCGGGAACGAGCTGCAATGCGTTCTACGGTTATCACGACGACTTCGCGTTCTCCGCCGGCGGCTACGTGACCTACAGCGTGATCGCCCGCTGCCCGGCGTTCCCCGGCACGAGCGCGATCGACTCGATCGCCGCGATTGCGTCGCACGAGTTCGTCGAGGCTGCGACCGATCCGCAGCCCACCGACCATCCGGCGTACATCCAGCCGGATGCGGATCACGCCGCGTGGAGCTTCCTGGGCGGCGGCGAGCTCGGCGACATGTGCGCGGCGTTCGGCAACGTGTTCTACAAGCCGAGCGATCTCCCGTACCTCGTGCAGCGCACGTGGTCGAACAAGGCCGCCGCCGCGAGCCTCGATCCGTGCGAGCCCGCGGGCGTCATGCCGTACTTCAACGCGGCCGCGGTGCTCAACGACGCGGTGAACGTTTACGGCGTGGCGACCAAGGGCGTGAAGATCGCCGCAGGCGCCACGGGAACGGTGACGCTCGACCTGTACAGCAGCGCGGCGACGGGTGGCCCGTGGTCGGTGCAGGCGGTCGACGGCATGAGCTACCTCTCGATGGGCGGCGCGCCCCCCGAGCTGCAGCTCTCGTTCGCCGGCGGCACGAGCGACACGACCACGGGTCAGAACGGCGACAAGCTGACGCTGAACATCAAGGTGCTCACCGCCGATTCGAACGGCGGCGAGCTGTTCATGCTCGTCAACACGCTCGGCAGCGGGATGAACGCGCCTCAGACGTACTGGATCGGCGTCGTCGGCCAGTAGCTACTTGTGCTTGCCGCCCTTGCCGGTCGGCACGGCCGCGACGACTGCGCCCGCGGCGGGGTACCAGTGCGCGTAGCCGATGGCTGCATCGGAGCAGAGCTTCTCCAGCTCCTTCGGCGTCGACGAAGTCTTCTTCAGGTAGTCGGTGTAGAAGCGCTTCGCCTTGTGCATCGCGAGACACGTGCCGACGAGCTTGTCCGTCGAGCACGCCGTTCCGCCGTTGTAGGTGCCGTCTGCCTGGCACATGCTCTTGTCCATGTCCGCGGCGATGGACGTCCCGAGGATGTCCTCGCAGTAGCCCTCCGCGTGCACGCAGCTCGCCGTGATGAACGACGCCGGCGGCAGGGCGTTCTGCTTCGCCTGATCGGCGGCTCCAGGCGTCGGCGTGAACGAGCCCTCGACGAGCGTCTTGCAGTCGTCGGCCGCGTCCTCGGTCCACGGGGCGCGCGCGTTGCCGAAGTAGTAGTAGACCGTCTGCCCCTTGCCCTGACAGCTGCCGATCGTCTTGTCGTGCGAGCACGCGCTCGTCCCGTAGGAGCCCTTGCTGATGCCGCAGCTCGCCTCGGCGAGACCGGCGGTGTTGTCGTCGTACTCGGTGCACACCCCCGACGTGGCCTCGACGCAGCTGCCCCCCTTGGGCCCGCTCGCCGTCGCCGTCCCTCCCCCAGCGGCCGTCGGCGCGTCCTTCTTGGAACAGCCGACGGCGAGGAGCGCGCACACTGCGAGCGCCCCCGCAAAACGCGAAGCCTTGACCATGATGTCCTCCCTTGACCCGACTTGCTACGTCGGCAGGGGCACGCGGCTTCCCTACGGACGCAGACCGAGCTGACGCTGACGCTCGCCCAGCGCCACGATCTCGGGCTCGAAGTCGATCAGCGGCTCGTCGAACTGAACCGCGACCCTGTGCGACCAGATGCCGCGCGCGGCGGGCTCGAGGCGCTCGACACGCACCACCCGGGCGTGTGTGCTGCGCGTGCGCGCGTCGGCGTCGCCGCTCACGTGGAGTTGCAGCGAGACGACGTCGCCGACCTCGAGCTTCGCGTTCACGACGAGCATGGCGCCCGTGATGCTGAGGTCGTGCATCATGGCGGTGCGCTTGACGTCGTCGCCCGTGCGCGCGATGTGCGCCGGGAAGCAGGCGAAGTGGCGCACCCCGATGCGTCGCTCCGACGGCGTCTTGCGCTCCTCCTTGCGCACCTCGGCGATGCGTCCGTCCGCGGCCTCCCAGCGGATCTCGGTCGGAGCGTTGGCGTTCACGTGGTAGCGAACCTGGAAGACGACACCGGGGTGGCGCTGCGACTGCGACAGGGCGCGATCCTTGGCGCCGGCTTCGCTGAGCTCGAAGCGGCCGATTGCGTCGATGGGGCTGCCCCGCACCGCGACCCACCAGGCCATGCCCGCATCGTGACGCCGCGAGCCGGCCCCGTCCAGAGGTCACTCGGCGGTGAGCACCAGGCTTCGCCCCCATCCGTTGCCGGCCGCCTCGGCGCGGATGGGCACGCCGCGGACGACGCGCATCTCGGGCTCCCACCGGATGGTCGACCCATCGGTGCCGCGCTCGTCGTACGAGACGCGGATGATGATGCTGCCGTCCTCGGTGTCACGCGCGGTGAACTCCAGCTCGGCCTCGGCCGCGTTGTGCGCCGCCACGGCCTTGACCCTCGCGCCGTGCGAGCCTCGCTCGAGGTCCGTGCGGCCCGCGAGGACGGTTCCTTCGCCGTCGACGGTGCGCACGACCCGATAATCGACCGTCATCGGCGGAACGGGCGGCGGATGCGGCACCGCGACGGGGGCGGTGGCGGCAGTCACGTGCGTGCACGCGAGCAACCAGGGCGAGGGCACGAGGGCGAGCAAGGACACCAGCGACGATCGAATCATGGTCATCTCCTCGCGCGACGTAGCGCTCGAGCTCCGGCGACCATTCCGGTCCCGCGTCGCTTTGACGATCTGACAGCGTGGTCGCGATGCGACGCGAGCGGCTTCTCACGCCGTCGGGCTTGCGGGACGGCGCGACCAGTTCCTCACGGCCTTCAGCAGGCGTGCCTCGTCGACGGGCTTCGCCAGGTGCTCCTGGTAGCCCGCGAGAAGCGCGAGGTCCGCGTCCGTCGGACGCGCGTACGCGGTCAACGCGATCGCCGGCACGTCATGCGCGCGCTCGCCGGTGCGGACGGCGCGCAGGAAGGTGTACCCGTCGGTCTCCGGCATGCCGATGTCGCTGACGATGACGTCGAATGGACCCCGGCTGTCGATCACGGTGACCCCCTCGCGGGCGCTCCGTGCCGTCGTGACGG
The DNA here is from genome assembly GCA_036393165.1 of Polyangiaceae bacterium. Taxonomy (GTDB): domain Bacteria; phylum Myxococcota_A; class Polyangia; order Polyangiales; family Polyangiaceae; genus Palsa-1150. Next base: position 25,085 of record DASVWO010000137.1, read on the forward strand.
TCGCGCCCGCGCGCTCGAGCACCTCACGCACCACGTCGAGTCCGTCCGGGTCGTCGTCGACCACGAGCACGCGCACGCCGTCGAGCCGCATGAACCGCCCCGTGCTCTCGTGGTCCTCCGTCTCGGACTCCGCGGTGTCGGGCGCCGCGTGCTCCTCCTTGGGCGCCACGCTCACCGCGCGAATGGGCAGTGTGACCGTGAACGCGGCGCCCTGCCCGAGGCCCTGACTCTCCGCCTGCACCGTGCCGCCGTGCGCCTCGACGAGGTGGCGCACGATCGCAAGCCCGAGCCCCAGGCCTCCGTGCTGGCGCGTCGTCGACGAATCCACCTGCACGAAGCGCTCGAAGATGTGCGGCAGGTGCTCGGGCGCGATGCCGGCGCCCGTGTCCTGCACGCGGATCACGATGCTCGAATTTCTCCGGTCGCCCGTGAGGGTGATGCGTCCCCCTCGCGACGTGAACTTCACCGCGTTCGTCAGCAGGTTCCACAGGATCTGCTGCACGCGCTCGGGATCCGCCACGGTCGCGCCGACCTCGGGGTCGACGTCGAGGACGAGGCGGATCCCCTTGTTCTCGGCGGCGGGACGCACGACGTCCGCCGCCGCGACGATGATCGGCAGGAGCTCGGTCCGGGCAGCCGCGAGCTGGAGCTTTCCGCTGATGATGCGGGACACGTCGAGCAAGTCGCCGATGATCCGCGCCTGCGCCTTGGCGTTGCGGTGGATGACCTCCAGGCCCTTGTCCAGCTTCTGGGGGTCGCGCGGCGTGCGGAGGAGCAGCGATGCCCACCCGGTGATCGCGTTGAGCGGTGTCCGGAGCTCATGGCTCATCGTCGCGAGAAACTCGTCCTTCGCGCGGCTGACCCGCTCCATCTCCTGGCGCGCAGCCTCCGAGGCGACGCGCGCCAGTTGCTCGCGCACGAGCTCCCGCTCGTTCTCCTCGGCGGCGCGCCTCGCCGTGAGGTCGCGCGTGACCTTGGCGAAGCCGGTGACGCGGCCCTTCTCGTCACGCAGGGCGGTGATGACGACGTTGGCCCAGAAGCGCGTGCCGTCCTTGCGCACGCGCCAGCTCTCGTCCTCGTAGCGGCCCTCGCGGCGCAGCGTATCGAGGATGCGCTCGGGCTTGCCCGAGGCGCGATCTTCCGGCGTATAGAAGACCGAGAAGTGCCGGCCGACGATCTCCGCAGCCTCGTAGCCCTTGATCCGGCGCGCGCCGGCGTTCCACGTCGCGACGTGCCCGGTCGCGTCGAGCATGAAGATCGCGTAGTCGGTCACCGCGTCGACGAGCTGGTGGAAGCGCTCCTCGGACGCGTGGAGCTCTGCCGTCGCGTGCCGCCGGAGCTCCTCCGATGCGTGCTTCTGGTCGTCCACGTCCACGTTCATGCCGAACCAGAGGACGATGCGCCCACTCTCGTCGCGCAGCGGCGTCGCGCGCGAGAGGAACCATCGGAAGTGGCCGTCGTGACGGCGAAGGCGGAACTCGTCCTCCCACGGCTCGCCGCTCGCGAGGGACGCCCTCCACTTGGCGACGACGCGAGGCAGGTCCGCGGGGTCGTGGACGGACTCCCAGCCCCATCCCATCTGTTCCTCGAGGGTCTTGCCCGTGTACTCGAGCCAGCGCCGGTTGTACCAGGGGATGTGACCGTCCGGAGCCGCGTACCAGGCGAGCGCCGGGATGCAGTCGGCGATGAAGCGGAACTGGGCGTCCGCGCTCGCGATCGTCGACTGCTCCGTGGCTCGACCCTGCGACTCCATCGCTCCGCTCATTGGGCCACATAGCGGTCGCTCCGCAAGTGCGCACGTGGTCGTTTTTCGCGATCGAGCGCGAGCGAGATTGCCACGCGTGGCGGATTGCCTCAGGCCTTGCGGATCCGGTGCTTGCTGCTGGGCCGCTTCTGCGCCGGTGCGGGCGCCGGCGGCGCCATCGACTCGGTCATGCCGGCCACGGGGACCGGCGGCGGTAGCGTCGTCCGCTGCGGTCGCGATGCGCTGGTGTGGCGCAGCCACATCGCGCGCTTCTCGCGCTCTCCCGGGAACAGCGCGTCGAGGATGGCGCTCGTGAGCGACACCATGTCGTCGCCCTGGCCCTGCGACTCGACGAATGCGTCCAGCGCGCCCGCGAGTTCGCCGGCGGTCTGGTAACGCTCCTCGCGGTCGCGCGCGAGGGCACGCCGGATGATCTTCCAGAGCGCTTCGGGATACTCGGGGAGGCGGGCCCGCGGATCGGGCACGAGCCCCGCGCGCGTGGCCATCACCGTCTCGACGTCGTCGTCGCGCTTGAAGAGACGGCGCATCGTCGTCAGCTCCCAGAGCGTCGTGCCGAGCGTGTAGATGTCGCTGCGCCCGTCGAGCGGGAGCTGCTCGATGGCCTCCGGCGAGAGGTAGGGCAGCTTCCCCTTCACGATGCCCGCCGAGCTCTGCGCGCTCTGACCCCGCGCCTTGGCCAGCCCGAAGTCGAAGAGCTTCACCTCGCCCTCGAAGGTGAGAAAGATGTTCGTCGGGTTGACGTCGCGGTGCACGACGTTGAGCGGCGCCCCCTTCTCGTCCTTCAGCGAGTGCGCGTGGTGCAGCGCATCGGCGACGCGCGCCGCGATCCACGCGGCGTGGTCGAGCCGCAGTGACACCTTGCGCTCCTTGCACGCGTCCCACACGTCGCGGAGCGTGCGCCCCACGAGCAGCTCCATCGCGATGAAGTGCTCCTCCTCGTCGAACCCGTGCTCCCAGTGCGCCGCGATGTTGGGGTGCGACATCCGAGCGAGGATCTTCGCCTCGTCGTGAAACATCGCCTTCATCGACTTGTGGTGCCCCAGCTCGTGGCGGATCACCTTCAGCGCGGCCACCCGCTGTTGACCGCCCGGCCCGCGCGCACGCCCGAGGTAGATGGTCGCCATGCCCCCGCCGGCGATCTTCACGACGACCTCGTACGGACCGAGCTTCGCCGGACGCCTGGGGACGGTCACGTTGGCAGCGTACCACGACCCGCGCTTCCTTTGACACGGTGTCCGGCGCCTGACATGTTGTCGAGGTGGTGACAAAAGTTCCCGCGTTCCCGGCTCCCCCGGGGGAAGCGCCGCCGGCCTCGGCCAGCGTTTCCAACCTTCCGACCGAAGGGCCCCTGCCGGATCCCTCTCCGGACGCGATCACCGTGCTGGTCGTCGACGACGAGCGCAGCAACGTGGAGTCGATCGAAAAGATCTTCCAGCGCGAGGGGATGCGCGTCCTCTCGGCGCCCGACGCGAAGCGCGCGCTCGAGCTCGTGCGCAGCCACCGGGTGCATGTCGTCCTCACGGACCTGATGATGCCGGGCACGACCGGGCTCGAGCTGCTCCGCGCCGTGAAGCAGGTGGCTCCCGACGTCGAGGTCGTCCTCATGACGGCGTACGGATCGGTCGAGGCCGCCGTCAACGCGATGCGCGACGGCGCGTACGACTTCGTCGAGAAACCGCTCAAGCGGCTCTCGATCGTCAAGAGCGTCCGCAAGGCGGCGGAGCGCCAGAAGCTCGTCGCGGAGAACAAGTCGCTCAAGGACGAGATCAAGCGCCTCGCCCACCGCGAGATCGTCGGATCGTCGCCGGCCCTCCGGCGCGTCATCGACGTGGCGACGCAAGCCGCTCCGAGCCAGGCGACCGTGCTCGTCCTCGGCGAGAGCGGCACCGGCAAGGAGCTCCTCGCCCGCTACATCCACGAGCGATCGGCGCGCGCACGCGGGCCGTTCGTGGCCGTCAACTGCGCCGCCATCCCCGAGACGATCCTCGAGGCGGAGCTCTTCGGCCACGAGAAGGGCGCCTTCACCGGCGCGAACGCGCGCAAGGAGGGCCGCTTCGCGCGCGCCGCGGGCGGCACGCTCTTCCTCGACGAGATCGGCGAGCTGCAGGCGAGCGTGCAGGTGAAGCTCCTGCGCGTCCTGCAAGAAGGGGAGTACGAGCCCCTCGGCGGGCACACGCAGAAGGCCGACGTGCGGATCGTCGCCGCGACCAACCGCGATCTCGTCGCCGAGGTCGCCGCGGGCCGCTTCCGCGAGGATCTCTACTACCGCCTCAACGTCATCGCGATCACCGCGCCGCCGCTGCGGGCGCGCCGCGAGGACATCCCGCTGCTCGTGGACCACTTCCTCGGCCTGTACTGCGCCAAGAACGCGCGTTCGCGCCTGCACCCGACGCGCGGGGCGCTCGAGCGGATGATGGATTACGCGTGGCCCGGCAACGTGCGCGAGCTCGAGAACGTCATCGAGCGCGCCGTCGTCCTCTCGCGCAGCGAGGTCATCTCGGAGGCGGACCTCCCCGACCACATCGGCGCCGCCACCCCGAGCGCGCCCACGGAGCTGACCTTCGAGATCGGAACGCCGCTCGACGAGATCGAGCTCCGCGTCATTCGCGAGACGCTTCGGCACACGAAGGGCGACAAGAGCCTCGCCGCGCAACTCCTCGGAATCTCGACGCGGACCATCTACCGCAAGCTCGACGGCGTGCCTGATTGAGTGGGTCGGCGGGGCCCTTGCCCCGCCTCCGACTGACACTTTGTCGCGCTAGGGGGGCCCCCCGGCGCCCTCGCGCCAACCTGGCGATCCGGAGCGCTCGAGCTGCTCGGAAAGATCCAAGGAGTTCGCGTGTTTCCCTCGCGGCACGGGACTCGCAACTCAACCCGCGGGGCGTAGTGTCCGAAGGGTCCGATGGCTATCGACAAGCTCCTCAAGCGTCACTTCTGGGCCGTGATCCTCGCGCTCGTCGCCATCGCTGCATTCCTCGACGCGCAGGGGATGATGCAGGTGGTCGGCGCGAGCCTCGGCGCCGACGCGGCGCAGCTCTCGGCCCCGCCGCTCGTCTCGCGCGCGGCACCGACGACGGGATCGGCCAGCCAGCACGCGATCAGCGCCGAGGCGATCCTCCACCGCAACCCGTTCGACTCGCAGACGGGTCCCCTCGACGTCATCGCCCAGGAGCAGGCCGCCGCCGTCGAGAACGCCGCGCCGCTCGACATGAGCGATCCCTTTCACGCGCCCGAGTGCGACGGCGTGACCGTGCTCGTCATCGCAGCCTCCGCGGATCCCGACTGGTCCTTCGCCGCCCTGGAGACGAGCAAGGACAAGGGCAAGAGCGTGCTGCGTCGCCGGGGCAGCGACGTCGAGGGCAAGACGATCAAGTTCATCGGCTGGGACCGCGTCTGGATGGCGAGCGGCAACCAGCTCTGTCAGTCGCGCATGTTCAAGCCGCCGGCTGCTGCGAGCGGGGCGCCTGCTGCTGCGCCGATGCCGGCACCGGCCGCTTCGGGCGGCCCCGGCGGCGTGGCCGACGACATCAAGAAGGGCATCCAGAAGGTCGGACCGAACGAGTACAACGTCGATCGCGGCGTCGTCGACAAGATCCTCGAGAACCAGGCGGAGTTGATGCGCCAGGCGCGCATCGTCCCCGAGCAGGAGAACGGAAAGGTCGTCGGCATCCGCCTCTTCGGCGTTCGCCCCGACACGCTGCTCGGCACGCTCGGCCTCGAGAACGGCGATCGCCTGCAGACCATCAACGGCTTCGACATGACGAGCCCCGAGAAGGCACTCGAGGCGTACGCGCGCCTGCGCACGGCGGATCACCTCACGATCACGGTGAACCGCAAAGGGCAGGACACCAACATGGACTACAACATCAAGTGAAGTGAGGAAGAGCAGCACATGGCCGACGCGAACATCGACAACCGCACGCTCCTCAAACGCACGCTCGTCACGGCGGGCGCGATGGTGGGCTCGTGCGTCGTGCTCGTGGGGACGCTCACGCTCATCGTGAACGGGATCGTGTCGCACGCGGTGTCGCCCGCTTCCGAGGAGACCGCCAGTGGCGGCAGCGGCGCCGCGCTCGTTCCGGCGGGCAACGTGCACGGCGGCATGCCGGGCGCGCCGCCGATGGCAGGGGGCAGGCAAATGCCCGTCGTCCAGATCCAGCAGCCGCCCAAGTAATCCGGGGAGAGAGCGCAGACGGTCCGTCGATGAGAGCCCACGTCCTTCATTCTTTTCTGCTGTGCAACGCGGCCATCGCGCTCGTGGGGACGAGCGCTTTTGCGCAGCAGCCGCCGACGCCGCGCGTGCGTCCGCTGCCCATTCCGAACCCGCCGGCGGCGGCAACGAATCCGAATGCGCCTCGCCCCGCGCCGCCCGCCGCGGAAGGACAGACGCAGTCGGCGCCTCCTGCCGGAGGAGCCGCCGGTGCGGGTGCGGGTGGTGCTGCCGGTGCGGGCGGTGCTGCGGGAGCGCCCGGGACGGGCGTCGCAGGAGTGGGCGGCGCGACCGTCGGACCGAACGGCAAGGCCATCGCCGACACCTCGGGCCTCGCGCAGTTCGAGACGGGCATCGAGTACCAGCCGCGTCCGGGAGGCGACCGCGTCTCGTTCAATCTCGAGGACGTCGACCTGCCGGAGCTCGTGCGCGTCATCGGCGAGCTGACGGGCAAGCGGTTCATCTTCGGCGGCAAGGTGCACAACATCAAGGCGACGGTCTTCTCGCCGCAGAAGGTCACCGTCGCCGAGGCGTACCAGGCGTTCCTCTCGATCCTCGAGGCGAACGGCCTCACCGTCGTCCCGCACGGGCGCTTCTACAAGATCGTCGACTCGCCGGACGCCAAGACGAACGCGCCGGTCTACGTCGCCGGCCAGGGCGGCGCCGGCAACGAGGACCGCTACGTCACGCGCATCCATCGCCTCCGCAACGTGAGCGCCGAGGAAGTCGCCGGCGTGCTCGGGCACTTCAAGTCGAAGGACGGCGAGGTCGTCGTCTACGGGCCCGGGAACCTCCTCATCATCACGGACACGAGCAACAACATCCAGCGCATGATGCGCATTCTCGAGGACGTCGACGTCGGTGGCGTCGGCGACCAGATCTGGATCGAGCCGGTCCACTACGGGATGGCGTCGGACATCGCCAACCGTCTCGACGAGGTGTTCGACATCAAGGGCGGCTCCGGGGGCGGCGGCGCAAAGGCCGGCGAGAAGGGGGCCGCTGCGGCGGCGGCGTCGACCCTCGGCAGCGACGTCCACGTCTCGAAGATCATCGCCGACGACCGGAGCAACTCCCTCGTCATCATCGCGACCGAGCGCGCGTACCTGCGCATCCTCGAGTTCATCAAGCGCCTCGACGTGCCGATGAAGTCGGGCGAGGGCGAGATGCACGTCGTCATGCTCCAGCACGCCGACGCGACCGAGCTCGCGAAGACGCTGAACGACATCATCAGCGGCGCGGCCGCGGCGCAGGGCGGGGCCGGGGCGGGCGCCAAGAGCGCACCGGGCAACGCCCCGCTCGAGATCTTCGAGTCCAAGATCAAGGTGAGCGCCGACAAGGCGACCAACTCGATCGTCGTCACCTCCAGCATCCGCGACTTCGCCCAGCTGCGGACGGTGATCGACCAGCTCGACATGGCGCGGCGACAGGTCTTCATCGAGGCCGTCGTCATGGACATGACGATCCACCGCGAGAACGACTGGGGCTCGTCGTTCCACGCCGCCGATGCCGCGAACACGCCCATCGGCCCCGGCGGGCAGTCGATCCTCTACGGCGGCTTGAACCCCTTCCGCACCATCCTTCTCCCGAGCCCCACCGACTCGTCTCTCAGCGCCTTCGCGCTCGGCGTGCGCGGCCCGGGCGTCCCCGGCACCGAGAACCTGCTCGGCACGGGCATCTCGATCCCGGCGTTCGGCATCCTCATCAACGCCCTCGCGAGCACCAACGACGCCGACATCCTCTCGACGCCGCATGTCCTGGCGACCGACAACATCCCGGCCGAGATCAGCGTCGGCCAGAACATCCCGCTGCAGACGAACTTCGGCGGCTTCGGCGGCCTCCCGGGGCTTGGCGGGGCCGCGGGCGCCGCGGGCGGCCTTCCGGGCATCGGCGGTCTCGGCGGATTCGGCTTCGGCGGCACCGCGCCGCGCCAGGACATCGGGACGAAGATCAAGATCGTCCCGCACCTCAACGACTCGGACGAGGTGCGCCTCGAGGTCACCGAGGAGATCAGCGACGTCAGCGGCCAGCAACCGATCGGAACGCTCGGCGTCATCCCGTTCGCCAAGCGCACGGCTCAGACGCAGCTCACCGTGAAGGATCAGCAGACCATCGTCATCGGCGGTCTGATGCGGAACAAGGTCGCGCGGACGGACACCAAGATTCCGCTGCTCGGCGACATCCCGGTGCTCGGCGCCCTGTTCCGCTCGTCCAGCTCCTCGATGGACAAGGTGAACCTCATCCTGGTGCTCACCCCGTACATCGTGCGCGACCAGCAGGACCTGCGCGTCATCTTCGAGCGCAAGATGCAGGAGCGCCAGGAGTTCCTCGACCACTACTTCGTCTTCAGCAAGGACACCGAGTACGAGGCGCCGAAGGACTACTCGCGCACGAACGGCTTGCTCGAGGAGGTCCGCAAGTCGTATGCGGACGTCCAGGAGCAACGGAGACTCGAGGACCTGATGCGGCCGCGCGAGATGAAGACGCACGAGCCGGGACAGCCGCTCGAGCTGCCGTCGCCTATTGCCCCCGGAGTGGCCGGCGCGACCACCGCGGGCGCGCGCCCCGCCCCCGCGGGCAACGCCCCCGCCGAGCAAGGCGCGCCCAACCTGCCGCCTCCACCGCCGCCACCGCCCGGACTCAACGTCGCGCCGGCGCCGCGCAACGTCGAGAAGATCGAGAGATGAGCCATGGCCTCCGAGCAGCGCTTCCTCGGTGAGCTCCTCGCGCGTCGCGGCATCGTGCCCGCCGACAAGCTCGAGGCGCTCTACGCGACGCAGCGCGAGCGCGGGGCGGACTTGCTCGATCTCGTGGTGCACACGAACGTGGCCGACGAGATCGCCGTCGCGCGCGTCCTGGCGGAGGAGGCTGCGCTGCCGCTCGTCGAGCGGATCGATCCGACCGAGATCTCGACGGCCCTCGCGACGCGCGTGCCCATCGCCTTCACCAAGGCGCACAAGGTCCTCGTGCTGCGCGAGGACGACGCCGCGGTGCACGTGGTGTGCGCCGACCCGTTCGACACGCAGGCGCTCGACGACCTGCGCGTCATCTTCGGCAAGCCCGTAGAGGCCACGGTCTGCGGGCGGGATCGCATCGAGGACGCCATCAACCGCGTCTACGAGCGGCAGGCGGGGGAGGAGCAGCTCGAGGGTGACGAAGGGCAGGTGGCCGAGGACGAGGCGGCGAGCGACATCCTCGACTCGGACGAGGAAGCGCCGGTCATCCGGTGGGTGAACTCGCTGTTCTTGCAGGCGATGAAGGAGCGCGCGAGCGACATCCACATCGAGCCGGAAGAGAAGGAGGTCATCGTCCGCTACCGCATCGACGGCGAGCTCTACGTCGCACGGCGCGCGCCGCGTCCCTTCATGAACAGCATCGTCAGCCGCATCAAGATCGAGAGCTCGCTCAACATCGCCGAGAAGCGCCTGCCGCAGGACGGACGCATCACGAAGAAGATCGCCGGCAAGGGCTTCGACATCCGCGTCAGCACCATCCCGACGAGCCGCGGCTACGAGCGGATCGTCATGCGTCTCCTCAACAAGAGCAGCGTCCTCCTCGACCTGCCGGACCTCGGCTTCAGCCCGCGCGAGTACGCGCTGATGGATGGGCTCATCCGGAGGCCGGACGGGATCATCCTCGTCACGGGCCCGACCGGCAGCGGCAAGACGACGACGCTCTACGCGTGCATCAACCGCATCAACCAGCCGAACCTCAACATCCTGACCGCCGAGGACCCGGTCGAGTACGAGATCCAGGGCATCCACCAGGTGCACGTGCAGCCGAAGATCGGGCTCACGTTCGCCAGCGCGCTGCGCGCCTTCCTCCGCCAGGACCCGGACATCGTCATGGTCGGCGAGATCCGCGACCACGAGACGCTCGAGATCGCGATCAACGCGTCGCTCACGGGACACCTCGTGCTCTCGACGATCCACACGAACGACGCGGCGGGCGCCATCACGCGCACCATCGACATGGGGGCCGAGCCGTTCCTGCT
>DASVWO010000138.1:0-19053 GCA_036393165.1 Polyangiaceae bacterium
GGCGACGCCGTGCCGGCGGACGCGCGGCTGCTCCAGACGGTGAACCTCGCGGTCGAGGAGAGCGCGCTCACCGGCGAGAGCGTGCCGGCGCAGAAGGACGCGCTCGCGGCGGTGGCCGACGACGCGCCGCTCGGCGATCGCGCGACGATGCTCTTCGTCGGCACGAGCATCGTGCGCGGCAAGGCGCGCGCGGTGGTCTCGTCGACCGCCGTGCACACCGAGCTCGGGAAGCTGTCGGCGCTCATCCACCGGCCGCGCGACCGCCGCACGCCGCTCGAGGAGAAGCTCGAGTCCTTCGGTACGCGCATCCTCTGGAGCTGCCTCGCGCTCTCGGCGCTCATCTTCGTGCGCGGCATGTTCAAGGGCGACCGGAGCTGGCACGAGCTGCTGCTCGAGGCGGTGAGCCTCGCGGTCGCGGCGATCCCCGAGGGACTGCCGGCCATCACGACGATCACCCTCGCGCTCGGGATGCAGCGCATGGCGAAGCGCGGCGCCATCGTGCGCAAGCTCGCGGCGGTCGAGACGCTCGGCGCCGCGACCGTCATCTGCACCGACAAGACGGGCACGCTCACGCAGAACGAGATGACGGTGCGCGAGGTGTTCGTCGGCGGCGCGCGCTACCACGTCACCGGCACGGGGTACGACCCGCGCGGGGGGATCCTCGACACGATCAACCAGCGCGTCGAGCACCCGGAGGGTCCGCTCAAGGACCTGATGACGACGCTCGCGCTCTGCAACAACGCGATCCTCCAGAAGCTGGACGAGTCGTGGAAGGTGCAGGGCGACCCGACCGAGGGCGCCCTGCTGACGCTCGTCGCCAAGAGCGGCCTGCAGCGCGAGACGATCACGAGCAGCAACCAGGTCGTCAAGGAGCTGCCGTTCGACAGCGACCGCAAGCGCATGACCATCGTGGCGCTCGACGAGATGGGGCGCGAGGTGGTGCACACCAAGGGCAGCGCCGACGTGCTGCTGCCGCTCTGCGCCGCCTTCGAGGGGCCGGACGGGCGCGTGCACCTCGACGACGAGATGCGCCGGGCCATCCTGCACGAGGCCGAGGAGATGAGCGGCCGCGCCCTGCGCGTGCTCGGCGTCGCGCGGCGCGAGCTCGGGACGCACCACGACGGCGAGAGGGCGAGCGAGCACGCGCTGCACGATCCCGAGCGCCCGAGCGTCGAGCTCGAGAACCGGCTCACCTTCCTCGGGCTCGTCGGGATGATCGACCCGCCGCGCGAGGGCGTGAAGGAGGCGGTGCGCCTCTGCGCCGAGGCCCACGTGCGGGCCGTCATGATCACCGGCGACCACAAGCTGACGGCGGTGGCCATCGCGAAGGAGCTGGGGCTCTGGGACGAGCAGGCGATCGCGCTCACCGGGCACGATCTCGAGAAGCTCGGGCCGGGCGAGCTCGACGCGTGCATCGACCAGGTGCGCGTCTTCGCGCGCGTCACGGCCGAGCAGAAGCTCCGCATCGTCGAGGCGTTCAAGCGCGTGGGCCACATCGTCGCGATGACCGGCGACGGCGTGAACGACGCGCCGGCGCTTCGCGAGGCGCACATCGGCGTCGCGATGGGCAAGGACGGCACCGACGTCGCGCGCGAGGCGGCGGACATGGTCATCGCGGACGACAACTTCGCGACCATCGTCGACGCCGTGCGCGAGGGGCGCGCGATCTGGCGCAACATCCAGAAGTTCATCTTCTTCCTGCTCTCGAGCAACGCGGGGCTGCTGGTCGCCGTGTTCGCCGTGAGCTTCTTCACGGCGCTCAAGCCGCTCACGCCGCTCATGATCCTGTGGATCAACCTCGTGACGAACGGCCTCCCGGCGCTGGCGCTCGGCGTCGATCCGCCGGACCCGACACAGATGCGCGAGCCGCCGCGCAAGCGCACCGGGAGCCTGCTCGGCACGCGCGACTGGCTGGGCATCGGTTTCGTCGGCCTCTGGATGGGAGCGGCGGCGATGCTCTGTTACCTGCTGCCCCTGTCGCCGGACGACCCGCTCGCCGTGAAGCACGCGCGCGCCATCGCCTTCTCGCTGCTCGCGCTGAGCCCCCTGTTCCACGCGTTCAACTGCCGGTCGGCCACCGCGTCGTTCCTGTCGATGCGACCGGTGTTCCCGATCGCGCTCGTGGGCGCCGTCGCGCTGAGCGCCGGCATCCACCTCGTCGCCGTCCTCGTGCCGGCGCTGCGCCCGGTGTTCCAGACGTTCGCGATGAGCGACTACGAGTGGATCCTTCTGCTCGTGCTGTCCGCGTCGATCATCCCGGGGGTCGAGGCGATGAAGCTGGCGGGCCGGCTGGTGTCGCCCGCACGCGCGTGACGTTGCTATCGTGCAGGCCATGCGTCGCACCGCGTTCCTGCTCGCGCTCCCTCTCCTCGCCTGCGGAGGCGCCAGCGAGGACACGAAGGGCGCCAAGAGCGCGCACGACACGTCGAACGACGGCTTCGCCGATTACGCGGCGACGCACGGCATCCAGACGCTCGAGGGCGGCGGCGCGACGGCGGAGGTGACGGCCGACGGGCTGCGCTTCGAGGCGCTCGACAAGGAGAAGCCGGTGAAGCTCGACGGCATGCTCCTCGAGTGGCCCGCGCCGGCGAAGGCCACGTCGGTCACGAGCGGCAGCACGAAGGCGGCGCTCAAGATCTCGCTGCAGTACGACGCGTCGAAGCTCTATGTCGGCGCCGACGTGAGCGACGCGAGCTTCGTCGCCGGCAAGGACCACGTGCAGCTCCTGCTCGCGGTGCCCACGCCGGCCGGCACCTACGCGAGCTACGACCTCGACTTCTACGCGGGCAAGCCCGGCGAGACCGAGGGCTCGGTGCGCTACGGGAGTCGCGGCAACGTCGGAGGCGCCAGGATCGTCGAGGCGCCCGAGAACGGCGGCTACTCCTTCGAGGCCGTCGTCCCGCTCGGCTCGCTCCCGGCGATGCGCTCGACGCTGGTCGGCATCCACGGCATCGCCGCCTACGTGGACGGCGACGGCGTCGTCGCGACGGGCCCGGGCGACGCGCAGCACCCGCGCGACATGCCCTGGGTGCCGAGCGAGCCGGAGCTCTCGCTCATCGAGCAGGTGCTCCAGCCACGAGGGCTCACCAAGCGCGCCCCCGACGCGGAGCTCGTGGCCGACCTCACGGGCGACGGCGTGCGCGAGCGCGTCGCCGTGTGGGAGAGCACGCTCACCATCTGCGGCACCGGCTACCTGGGCGGCACCGGCTACTTCCAGCGTGACCTCGGGGGGACGCTCGTGAAGCTCGAGGCGCGCGACGTCACGGGTCGGCGCGGCGCCGACGTGGTCGTGCGGCGCAAGGCGACCGTGGGCGACGCCGAGCGCGAGTACATCGACGTGCTGAGCGCCCTCAGCTCCGGCGCCGAGCCGGCCGTGACTTTCTCGCACGAGATCGCCGTCCGCCAGTCGGACCACCACATCGACAACGTGGTGCGTCTCGCGCGCGGCGAGATCGACGTCTCGGTGGAGCCGACGACGACGTGGGACCCGCTGACGTACAAGGAGCCCATCGCGAGCGACGTCGAGCCGATCCTCTTCCCGTGGGGCGGCGTGAAGTCGCAGAAGTACAAGTTCGACGGGAGCAAGTTCGCCAAGGCCAAGGAGACGACGCAGCCGTCGCAGGTGCCCGCTGCGCCCGTCGGCGCGACGGCCGACAGCCCGCCGCCGCATCCGGTGGAGCCCCCGACGCCGAAGGTCGGCAAGGGCGGCGATCTCTCCGGGCAGATCCTGGACGCGTACCGGCGCGATCGCGGCGTGGACGCGAGCGTCACGCCGAAGGTCGACCTCAAGGTGCAGGTGTCCGGCGACGGGCGGCCCGAGCGCGTCGTCCTCCTCGGGCGCGACATCGTGGTCTTCGGCCCCGGCTTCAAGGGCGGGACCGGCTACGCGTTCATCACGCTGCAGCAGTTCACCGACGCGAGCGACGTCTCGGACCTCTCGGCGCGCGACCTCACCGGCGACGGCGCGGCCGATCTCGTCGTGCGCGGCGTCCGCCACCAGACGAGCGACCAGGGGAACGTCGATCAGGACGTCATGTTCGTCTACGAGGTGAAGAGCGACTCCATCACGCGCATCTTCGGCATCGAGACGGCGCGCGAGCAGGGGGGGAAGCGCATCCAGGGGCTCGTGCAGTTCATCCCGGCCCCCGGGAACAAGACCTTCGATATCCTGGCCGCCCCCGGCCGCGCGTCGGGGTGGACCGAAAAGACGTATCCGTGGTCCCAGGACCAGCCGGGCAGTGGCCAGGTCGAGCCGCTGTTGCTCCCGTGGGGCGGGATCAAGAGCGTCCGTTACAGCTGGAACGGCAGCGCCTTCACGCCGTCCTTCTGAAGCAGCCTGCGCTCGTGCAGGAGCCTTCCGCGGTCGTGCAGGAGGGATCCGCGGTCGGGTCAGTGCTTGAAGGGGTCGCCGACGTCGTCGATGCCGCCGCTCGGCGGCCTCGCGGGCCCCGCGCCCCCGCCGGCGGGGCGACCGAAGTCGCGATCGAGCTTCACCGTGAGCTTCGGCTTCGCCGGGTCCACCGTCACCGTCTTCGACTTGTACCCGCTGCGCGTGATGACGAGGCTCGCCATCTCGCCGTCGCCCAGGTGCAGCAGTACCGGCGGCGCGCCCTGGTCCTGACCGTCGCGCGTGACCGTCGCGTCCATCGGCACGACGGCAACGACGACCTCGTGCACCGGCGCGGGGGCCACCGGGGCCGCCGAAGCGCTCGTCGTGGCCGCCGGGGGCACGGTGGGGATCGCCGCCGCGGCCGTCACCGGCGGCGGGACCACGCTCCCCGGTGGCAGCGTGTGGGCCGTGCTGCTCCCGCTCTTGGCGATGACCACGACGGCGACGATCCCCACGAGGGTGCCGACCGCGCCGATCACGGCGTAGAGCGGCCACCGCGTCCTGGGCAGCGCCGGCGACCCGGGCACCGGCGCCGGCATCGCGCTCGACCGGAAGTAGTCGGCCGGCACGTTGAAGCCGCCCGACCGCGCCATCATCTCCTGCACCGCGTCCGGCAGCAGGCCCTTGTCGAGCTTGTCCAGGTCGCCCATCAGCTCGTCCATCGACTGGTAGCGACCCTCGGGCTTCTTCGTCAGCGACTTGAGGATGATCGCGTCGAGCCCCGGCGGCACGTCGACCTCGGGCACGAGCGCCCGGATGGGCACGGGCGCCTTGTACATGTGCTGCGTGAGGATGCCCATGAAGTTGTCGGCGTCGAACGGCACCTTCCCGCTCGCCATCTCGTAGAGGATGACGCCGAGCGCGTAGATGTCCGTCCGGTGATCGACCTGCGCGCCGGCCGCCTGCTCGGGGCTCATGTAGTGCGGCGTGCCGAAGACGCTGCCGGCGCGCGTCATGCGCTTCGTGCCGGTGCCCACCTTGGCGATGCCGAAGTCGAGGATCTTCGTGAAGTCCTTCTCGCCCCCGCGCGTGACGAGCATCACGTTGTCCGGCTTGAGGTCGCGGTGGATGATGTTCGCGGCGTGCGCGGCGGCGAGCCCCTGCGCGATCTGCTTGGCGATGTGACACAGGCGGCCGACGGGCATCGGGCCCTTGCTGTCGTTCATCAGCTCACTGAGCGACTTGCCCTCGAGCAGCTCCATGACGAAGTACGTCGACCCGTCCGGCAGCTGGCCGAAGTCGCTGATGTCGATGATGTGCGGGTTGCCGATGGCGCTCGCCGCGCGCGCCTCCTGGAGGAAGCGCTCGGTGAGCTCGGTGTCGCTGGCCATCTCGCCGCGCAGGACCTTGATGGCCACCTTCTTGTCGATGACCTTGTGGCGGCCGGCGTAGACGACGCCCATGCCACCCTCCCCCAGCACGCGCTCGACGACGTAACGCCCGTCCATCGTCTTGCCGACGTACGGGTCCTGCTTGGACGTGGGCGGCGGGTTGCCGGAGGACACGACGGCGTCCAGGGTGTTCACCTCGCCCGGTCCCAGGGACGACGGCGGAGGCACGTTCCCGGAGGACCGCGGCGCACCGCCGATGGCCGGGCGCGGCGGCTGCGGAGGCTTGGGCACGTCCGTCATGAAGCTCCTCGACAAAGCATACGGGCAAGCTGCGCCAAAGATGCAATCGAAAGCATACGCAAGAACCGGTCCCGGTCGAGGTAGGGAAGTTCAGCCGGGGCGAGCAGGTTGGATCCGTGTTAGGTCGAACCCGCCCGACAGCCATGGGATATCCGCTCGAAGTCGCGCTTCGTTACCTGTCCTCGAAGAAGCGCAACATGATCTCGATCAGCACGGCGCTGGCCGTCGGCGGCGTCCTGCTCGGGGTGGCGGCGCTCACCATCGTGATGAGCGTGACCGGCGGGTTCCAGGAGCAGTTCCGCGACAAGGTGCTCGGCGTCAACGCCGACGTGCTCGTCCTCAAGTACTCGATCGACTTCCGCGAGTACCGGGACGTGATGAAGAAGCTCGAGGGCATCCCGCACGTCACGGGGATGGAGCCCTTCGTCATCAACCCGATGATGGTCACGCACGGCGACCACACGGCGACCGGGGTGCTGCTCAAGGGTGTCGACCCGCAGCTCATGCCCGGCGTGCTGACGCTGCCGAAGGACGTGATGCCGCCCGGGACGCTCGCCGAGCTGCGTCGCCCGGGGGCCAAGCCGCCCGAGCGCGCCATCGATCCGTTGCAGAAGGAGCTCGATGCGCACCGCCAGTCGAAGCCGGACGGCACCGGCGGCGACCCGCTCCTCGATCTGATGCGCAAGGAGGTGGACGCCGAGATGCATCGCGACGCCGGAGCCCCACCGGCGACGTCGAGCGACCTCGCCATGATGGCGCCCCCGCCGGCTTCGGCCTCGGCACCGCCCCTGCCCACCGCGGCGCCCACCGGCAAGCCCGAGGACCTGACGCCGACGGGCGGCTACAAGAGCCAGCTCCCGCAGGACGACTTCATCCCCGACGCGGTCGATCCCGATCCCTGCAAGAGCCCCGAGCAGATCGCGCACATGCCCGCGATCGTGGTCGGCAAGACGCTCGCCAAGCAGCTCGACATCGGCCTCGGCGACTGCGTGCAGGTGACCTCGCCGCAGATCGGCCTCTCCTTCGGCAGCGCGCGGCCGCCCATCGCGAAGCAGTTCCGCGTCATCGCCGTCTTCGAGGCGGGCTTCGACCAGTACGACTCGAAGCTCGTCTACACGGACCTGTACGAAGCGCAGGACTTCTACGAGTTCGGCGACAGCGTCACCGGCCTCGAGATGAAGCTCGACGACATCGACCGGGCCGACTCCGTGGCCAAGGAGATCAACAAGCGGCTCAACAACGGCATCTACAACACGATGACGTGGAAGCAGCTCAACCGCGGGCTCTTCACGGCGCTCCTCTTCCAGCAGATCGGGATGAGCTTCGTCCTCGGGCTCATCATCCTCATCGCGGCCTGCACAGTCATCGCGACCCTCATCATGGTCGTGATGGAGAAGAAGAAAGAGATCGCCCTCCTCAAGGCCATCGGGGCGCGCGACGGCGCCATCCTGCGCATCTTCCTCTACCAGGGCGGGATGATCGGGCTGCTCGGGACGGTCCTGGGCGTCGGGATCGGATGGCTCTGCTGCAAGTTCCTCGTGATATACGCGTTTCCGCTCGACCCGAAGGTCTACTTCATCTCGCACCTGCCCGTGTCGATGCACCCCATCGAGTTCATCCTGCCGGCGGTCATCGCGGTGGGGATCTGCCTCGTGGCGACCATCTTCCCGGCCGTCTACGCCGGCCGGATGCGCCCCGCAGATGGGCTCCGTGCGGAGTGAGGATCCGCTGAAGGCGGGCCGACGGCGCGAAGCGCCACCAGACGAGTCGCGTTGACCCGGCCGATGCCCCGCTGATAAGTGTTTTCGGGGAAGGCGAAGGCGTGACCGCAATGCGCTGGCTGGTCGAGGTCACGGCGCTCGGAAAGACCGACAAGGAGTCGCTCTACGTCGAGGCCGAGTCCTGGCAGAAGGCGCTGCAGGCAGCGCGCTCGCAGCGTGGCGACACCGCGCCGATGAGCGGCTTCTCGATCGAGCTGCTCGACGATGGATGCCGCGCGGTCGATCCGATGTCGCGCCTCAGGTACCAGGTGCGCAAGGCGCCTGACGAAGCTCCGGGAGCGAAGTCGCAGCCGCCGAAGCCGGCGTCGCAGCCGACAGCGCCCGCGGCGGCGGCTGCGCCGGCGGCACCCGCAGCGCCCGCGGCAGCGGCAGCGCCTGGGTCGGCACCGAAGAAAGCGGCGGCAGCGCCGGTGGCCCCAGCGCGAACGATGCTCATGGGATCGGGTGCGGCGCCGCAGCCGCCCTCGCCCGGTGCGATGCCGCATGCTGCTCCGGTGGCGCCGGTCGTGCAGCCCGCGCCCGTCCCGGTCGGGCACCCGGTGGCCCCCGTCGCTCCCTCGGCACCCGCCGCCGCTCGGGCGGACGTGGCGGCCACGGTGCCGTCGCAGATCATCTTCAAGCGCGAGCAGGACGCGACCGACGCGATGCCGCTCACGTACCGCGAGTACGTCTACCTCGTGCCGCCCGGGACGACCGAGGCGGCCGCCGAGACGCTCCTGGCGACGCAGCTCGAGCTCGTGAAAACGTCGCTCGAGCGCGCGGCACCCGGCAAGCTGGTGAACCTCGGCGTCTTCGACGTCGCCTTCACCGGCCGGCCCCCCGTTCCGCCGCTGGCGACGGCGCAGTGGAAGGACTGGCGAGGAGCTCCGGTCGTCACGTTCCCCAGGCGCCCCGGCGCCCCCGCGTCGGTTGCCGTCGCGCCGGTGCAACCGATCGCGCCGGTGGCCGCGCACCCCCAGCCGGTGGTTCCCATGGCCCCGCCCGTGCAGCCGGTGGCTCCGGTGGTCGCGCACGCGCCAGCAGCCCCGCCACCCGCTCCGGCGCCGGCTCCTGCAGCGGCCGCATTCCCTGCCCCCGCGCCCGTCGCGTTCGCACCGCCCCCTGCGCCGGCCGTCGTCGCTCCCCCTCCCGCGCCGGCCGTGGCCGCTCCCCCTCCTCCCGCCCCGGCTCCGGTCGCCCCCGCGCCGGTGATGCCCTCCAACCGGCCCGGGTCCTCGAGTCAGCTCAAGGCGGCGCCGCGCGGTCGCCTTCGCAGCGAGGACCTCATCGCCGATCTCTTCGAGGCGATGCACGACCTGCACTTCGTCCGCGACGCCGTCGAGGGCGGCGATTTCTGCCTCGCCCTCGCGATGGAGAAGCTGCCGTCGCAGTTCGGCATCGTGCACCTCTACGACATCGACAAGCGCGAGTTCCTCGTCACGAGCGTGCGCGGAGCGAGCACGACCAAGCTCCTCCTGCGCCGCCATCCGGAGAACGACGCGGTGCTGCTGGCGGCCATGCGCAACCGGAACGCGCTGGTCATCCCCGATGCCGCGCAGTCCGACGCCGCGACCCTCGAGCGCTACACGCTGCTCGGCGGGGCGCGCAGCCTCATCGTGGCCCCCGTGCTGCAGCACGGGCGCTTCCTCGGCGCCATCGAGATCCTGAACCCCCTCGACGGCCAGCCATACACCGAGCCCGAAGGCAACGCGCTCAGCTACATCGCCGAGCAGTTCGCCGAGTACATCTCGTCGCACGGCATCGTGACCGACCCGGAGCGAATCAGCGCACGCCAGCTGCCCGACGCGTGACGACGGACTAAGCTCGACGGCGTGGCAGGTCGGCGCGAAAGACTCGCGAGGTTCCTCCTCCTGCCCGCGGTGCTCGCCGCGGTCGGCATCGTCGCGTACTTCACCTTCCGCACGACCCTGCAGGTCGAGCGCCTGCAGAAGCAGTCGGTGCTCGAGGCCACCCTGGGCCTGGCCAACGAGAAGGCCGACCGCCTCGACAAGCGCATCATCGACGAGGACAACGGCGTCTTCGCGATCGCCGATCCGCAGCGGCTGACGGACCTCACGACCCGCTGGCTCCCCATCGCGCCGCACGAGACGCCCACGGTGCGCGCGATCCTCGTCCTCGACGAGTCGCACACCGTGCTCGCCTTCGCCTCGCGGGCCGGCGGAGCCTTCGCCGACGAGGAGTCGTTCCGGCGGCTGCTCGTGCAGCGGATGATCCCGGACATGGAGCTCGCCAAGCAGGCTCCCGACGAGCTCCGGCACCTGCATCACGAGTACCGGGGGCAGAGCTATCTCGTCAGCTACTGGCAGCGCGTCGTCACGACGACGGGCGCGAACGGCGACGACCGGTCCCACCGTTACATCGTGGTCGCCTGGCACGACATCGGGCGCATCGTGAAGGAGGTGATGCCCGCGCTGTTCTCCGAGGCGACGCCGTCACGCGTGAACGTGCTCGACGAAGACGGACGCATCGTCTGGCCGCTCTTCGGCGCTCCGCTGCGGAGGGGCCAGTTCACGGTCGAGGTGAACTTCCCCACGACGCTCTACGGCTGGCGCGTGCAGGTGTCCCCCAGCGCGAGCGACGAGCTCACGGCGCGCGTGCAGAACCGCGCGATGCTCGAGTTCGTCATGATGGGCATCTCCTGCGGCGTCATCGTGCTCGGCGTCGTCGTCATCCTCTTCGCGGCCGAGCGCGAGCGCCGCATCTCGAGCCTCAAGAGCGAGTTCGTCGCGAACGTGAGTCACGAGCTCAAGACGCCGCTTGCGCTCGTGCGCATGTTCGGCGAGATGCTCCAGTCGGGGCGCGTGGCGAACGAGGAGAAGCGCCAGCAGTACCTCGACATCATCGTGGGCGAGAGCGAGCGCCTCTCGGCGCTCATCGAGAACGTGCTCGACTTCGCCCGGGTCGAGCGCGGGCGCCAGGCCTACGAGTTCGCCGAGGGCAGCATCGCCGACGCCGTCACCCGGGCCGTCAACGTGTACCGCTATCGGGCTGAACGGGAGGGGGTGGAGCTCGTGACCGAGCTCGAGCCCGGCCTGCCCACGGCGCGCATCGACGAGCGCGCCATCCAGCTCGCGGTCATCAACCTGCTCGACAACGCGCTCAAGTACGCCAGCGGGTCGGAGGTCGTCACGGTGCGCGTCACGCGTGAGGACGGCAGCGTCGTGGTGCGCGTCGTGGACCGCGGCCCGGGCGTGCCCCCGGAGGACCGAGAGCGCATCTTCGAGCGCTTCGTCCGCGGCTCGACCGCGCGCGGGGGGGGAGCCGGCGGGGGGGCGGGCGCCGGAGCGCTCCCCATCCGCGGGAGCGGCATCGGTCTCGCACTGGTCAAGCACATCGCCGAGAGCCACGGCGGCCGGGCCTGGGTCGAGGGGGGAGCGCCCGGGGCATCCTTTGCCGTGAGCATCCCGGCCGCTCCGCCTGTTGACGCCTAGAACGTGCTAGATATCGTGGAAAGCGCTGCCCATAGGGCACGTCTGGACCGAGATTGAAGAGAACGGAGGCTGGTGAGTTTTCGCATGGCGACGGATGAATCGAAGCTGTTCGTGGCGGGTCTGCCCGACAGCATCTCGGAAGACGTGTTGAAAGGGCTGTTCGAAGCAACCGGCGGCAAGGTCGTCGCGGTCAGCCTTCCCAAAGATCGAATGACGGGCCGCCCGCGCGGCTTCGGTTTCGTGACGCTCGCGACGCCGGCGGAGGCTCAGGCCGCCCGCGACGCGCTCGACGGTTCGCTCCAGGGGGGTAAGTCGATCTCGGTCCGGCCGTTCCAGGCAGAGCCGCCTCGGCGCGACGGCCCCGGCGGTCCACGCCCCGGAGGTGGTGGCTTCGGCGGACCGCGCGGTCCCGGTGGCGGGCAGCAAGCTCCGGATCGCACGCTCTACGTCGGCAACCTGCCGTACGACGCGACCGTCGAAGAGGTCACGACGCTCGTCAACGGCGCCGCGGCCGACAGCGTCGTGCGCGTTCACCTCCCGATGGATGCGGACGGCCGCAAGCGTGGCTTCGGCTTCGTCACGCTCGCCTCGTCCGAGGCGGCCAAGGGCGCGTCCGAGAAGCTCCAGGGGGCAGACCTGCGCGGGCGCAGGCTCGTCGTGAACCTCGCTCACCCCAAGGGCGAGCGGCCCGCGCGTGCCGAGGGCGGCTTCGGCGGCCCCTCCAACTTCGGAGGGCCTCCGCCTTTCTCGGGCGGCGGCTCCGGCGGCAGTGGTCCTCCCCCGCGCAAGGACTTCGAGAAGCGCAAGCGGACGTTCGAGGACGGCGGCGGCCCGCGCAAGAAGACCAAGGAGCGCGGCGGCGCCAACAAGTTCAACTACGGCGACGACGACGACTGATCGGCGGGCGCGTCACGCGCCGCTGCGCGTGCGTGGCACGTCGCGACGGGCAGCCAGGATTCCGACGAACATGCCGCTCTCGCCGGCGATGTTGTAGTTCGGCACAGACCAGTGGATGACCTGGCGAACGGTGTAGCCCTCGCCGCGCATCTCGGCGGCGAGCGCGTTGGGGCTCGCGACGAAGAGCCGCCGGATGCCGTCCTCCCCTTCGACGACGGCGCCGGCACGGTTCGTCTCGACCACCGATCCACGCCGCTCGAGCGCGTCGCCGTGCGCCTTGAACGAGATGGCGAGCGCGCCGCGATCCACCAGAGCCTCGCGGAGGATGCGGTACTCGCTCCGGCGTTGCTCCCCGGTCAGGAAGTGGAACACGGCGTTGGCGTAGACGCCGGCCGACGTGCGGCGCGGGAGCTGCGACGTGAACGCGAAGAGATCCGCTTGCACGATCTCGAGCATGAGCCCCGGACAGGCTCGCGCGCGCTCTCGCGCCGCGGTCACCGCGGAACGGCTGTACTCGACCGCCGTCGTGGGGAAGCCCTCGCGCGCGAAGCGCATCGCATGGTCGCACGAGCCCGCGCCCAGCTCGACGATTCGCGGCGCCTTCGCACCGAGCGACTTCACCTCGCGCAGGAAGGCTTCCAGAAGCGGCGTCGAGCTCTCGCCGCACGTGTTGCGGCTGAATCCCGAGTAAGTGCCGCGCCGCCACACCTGCTCGTAGAGCTCTGCGGTCTCGTTCTCGTGCTTCGCCATGAACTGCTCCTTGCCTCGCACGCCCAACGTCGGCTCGCGGAGCGTTGTTCCGGGACGAGGTCCTGGCGACGTCACGGCAGCAGCTGCGGATTGCAGAATTCGTACACGTTGCAGGCCGCCTTGGGGCACGAGGCGTCCGTGACCGGAAGCTGGATCGTGAACTGGCCGAGCCGCGGGCAGGTCCCGCTCTGGTTGCTGGGGTCGCCGATGTCGACCGCGACCTCCATGCCGACCGCGCCGTTCGCGGCGAGCGTCCAGCTCGACAGCCCGAGATCGGACGCGACGACGAACGCCTCGGCGTCGAAACCGTCGCTGGTGCGCACGACCGTGTATTGCCCCGACCACGGCGCGACTTCGGTCCCATCGACGTAAGAGGCCCCCATGGACGTCGAGGTCATCGTGTTGGACGGCGCCTGGGCGATGAGCTGGACGGTGCCCGGGTTGTCGTAGAGCGGCGGGTTCGTGTACTGGCCGTCGTCGTCGGCGAAGAGCTCGACGGCGTCTCCGCACCAGGGGCCGTCGGTACCCGCCGGCGGCGGGTAGCGTGTGGGTCCGAGGCCGGTGACGCTCACGAAGAAGTAGAGACCGTCCGGCCGCCAGGCGATCCCGAGGTTCGCCTGCACGGTGGAAGGGATCGGGCCCGTTCCGGACCAGCCCTGCAGGGGCATCGGCCACAGCGGAATGCCGCAGTCGAGCACACCGTCGATCACCGGCGGCGCGGGGAGCGAGACGATCGCGGTGCAGTCGTCGAGCGTCGGCGGCGTCGCCGGCGTGCACGAACCGGTGTCGCTCGCATCGCTCGCGTCGACGACCCCGCCGCCCTCGTTCGCACTCGCGTCGTGCGACGCACCGTCGCGGCCTCCCTCGTTCGTGGCGCCCGAGTCGACGGATTGCATCGCGACGTCGCCGCCCGCCTCCGGCTGCGGCACCCCGCCGTGATCGAGACACGCGCCGCCGTCGCAGGCACCGCCGCCCTGGAGCCCGCCGAGGCCCCAGAGGAGCGAGCACCCGGACATCGCCACCAACGACGCGCCGAGCGCGAGGACGCGCATGGCATCATCTTACCTCGCGTCAGCCCGCGACGCCGACGACCCGCCCGGGCGCAGCTACCGAAGAACTACGACTTCTTGCGTCGCATCGTCGGCCTGCGCGGGAGCGGACACGACACGCGCCAGCCCTCGCGCAGCGCCTCGACGAGGGCTCGCTTGGTCACCTTCCGGAGCTGGATGAGGATGGCGGCATACCCGTCGAAGTGCGGGATGGTGAAGAACGCGGACGGGTTCGCGGCAAGCGCCGCTTCCTTCTCGGTGAGGTCCGCGACGCGCACGGCGAGGATCGGACCCGCCGGCGGCGTGCGCTCCCCGAATCGCCTGATGTCCGCCTTGGAGAAGGGACGTTCCCACGCGAACGCCTCGTCACCGACGAACCACGTCCGGTTGCCGTATCGCTCGCCCACGGTGACCTCCGGGAGACCCTCCGCGAGCTGCGCGACTTCATCCAGTGTCGCCGGCATGAATCCGTTCTTATCACGCTCGACACGAAGGACAGTCGGGGTCGACGAGAGCTCCCGAGCTCGAAGCGAAAGGTCCGGGTGCAACAGTGAAAGGACCGATTGGTTTCGCGAAAGGTCCGTGTGTTCGAGTGAACGGACGAGGTGGATCTCTTCCTTGCCCGAGTGGTTCTGGAAACGGTTCTCTTGTTTCGAGAGAAGGTCCTTTCGTTCTTCCTCCAGGCCCTGGAGGATCGAGTCGCGGACTCTTCCTTCGAGCAAACGGTTCAGGAGGTTCGAGAAACGGGACGTTTGATCTTCCAAGAGGTCCGCGCGTCGTTCGCCGCGACCCTTTGGTTCTTGGAAAAGGTCCGGTCCTTCATCCTCCGGGGCCTTTTGCATCGAGAAACGTGCCTGGAGGATTTCGTCGCGGACCTTTCGTTCAACCTCCCGGTCCTGGAGTTCGAACATCCGGTTCTATTACAAGACCTCGCGGCTCTCTTGGTTTTGCAAACGGTCCGTTTGGTCTCTGCGGCTGGACGGCGCGAAGTCCACCAGGGCCGTTCGTCCACGGCACTTCGCGGTTCGTGAAGCATCGCGAGCCTTCGGTCGGATGCACCTTCGCGTGCGCAACGATGGCCCCATGCTTCACCCATGCGATGGTGCATTTGCTGCCTCGCCCTTCTCGCCTGCACGACACCCCCGGCGCAGGTGACCGCCCCGGTGTACCCCGCTTCGTCCGCCAGCGCTTCGACTTCGGCTTCCGTCCCCCCGCCCGCGGCACCGCCGTCGGAACGAATGGCGAGCATTCCCGAGGGCACCTTCTCGATGGGCTCGGACGAGGGACAGCCGGACGAGAAGCCCGTGCACCAGGTCCACGTGGCGAGCTTCGACCTGGACGTCACCGAGGTCACCGTCGCCGAGTACGCCCGTTGCGTCACCGAGGGCACGTGCGCGCCGGCGGCGCTCCAGGTCCTGTGGCCCGGCGTGACCGAGGCCGAGCACAAGCTCGAGGACGAGCTCTGCAACGGTGACCGTCCCGATCATCAGGACCACCCCGTCAACTGCGTGGACTGGTCGATGGCCTCCACCTACTGCGCGTGGTCCGGGAAGCGACTGCCGACGGAGGAGGAGTGGGAGTACGCCGCGAAGGGCCCCAACGCACGGCGATTCCCCTGGGGCGACGCAGCGCCGAGCTCGGATGTCCTGAACGGCTGCGGGGACGAGTGCGTCGACGCCATGCGAGCTCGCGGCAAGTCCGTCCAGGGCCTCTATCGCGGGAGCGACAAGTGGCCCTTCACGGCTCCAGTCGCCCGGTTCGCGCCCGGCTCCTTCGGGCTGTACGACATGGCCGGCAACGTCTGGGAGTGGACCGCGAGCCGCTACTGCCCGTACGACGCGAGCTCGTGCACCGATCCGCGGCGCGTGGTGCGCGGCGGCAGCTGGCAGGTCGTCGACTGGAACTTCGTACGCACCGTCGATCGCGAGCCGTACGACCCCACGACGCGCAACCCCCAGGTCGGGTTCCGATGCGCCCGGTGAGCATCGCGTGCTCAGTCCCAGTGCGAGTCGAAGACGCACGCGGCGTCACCGCGCGCGCGGCACGCCGTGCGTTGCAGCGCGCCGTTCTTCGCGCCGACGAGCTGGAAGAGGCGGAACATGTACGCGCCCAGGCGGACGCACGTGAGCTCCTCGGTCGATCCCCAGCCGTGGAGCGTCGCGAGCACGCGGTTGGGAGGCTCGCGAACGACGCTCCACGTCCCCGAGTCCTGGAAGCGGCTCCAGAAGCCGGTCGATCGCTCGATGACGTAGGCGGGGTTCGCCAGCCGCAGGAAGAGCCGGTGAATGGTGCGAAGGTCCCGCTCGGCAGCGAAGCGCCCGCACGCCGCCATGACGTCCTCGGGTCGATCGCCGAGGGTCTCGCCCACGGCTCGGTTGACGCGGTCGTAGAGGTCGATGTCGTACCACCCGATGGGAATGGCCGCGGCCATCGTCTCGGCGTCGCCGGGCCCCAGCCGCGCGAGCACCTTCTTCCACGCCGCTTCGCCGCCGCTCGCGAGGGCGTACTCGCGCGTGTTGAGGATGACCACGCCCTTGACCTTCGCCATCGCTCACAATCGAGCCTATCCTCGGGGAATGCGCGCCGAGCGGCGAAAGCACCGACGTGCGCCGATTCCGGGGCTGCGCGTCACCTACGAGGATGCCGCGGGCCGGCGAGCCGAGGCGGACGTGCTCGACATCGGGGCCGGGGGGATGTTCGTCCGGTGCGACCGGACGGTCCCCGCGGGGAAGGGGCTCACGATCGAGCTCGCGGGGCCGGGAGGGGGCGCGAAGTGGTCGGCGCTCGGACGCGTCGTGTGGGTTCGCTCCGAAGTGAGCCCCGAAGGACCCCCGGGGATGGGCTTGAGGTTCGTCGATGCCGAGCAACCCATGCTCACCTGGATCGAGGAGCTGCTGGCGTCGCGCGAGCGGACCGACCCCGGCACCGGCGGGACGAAGACGCCGGCGCGCGAGCCGACCGTGATGGGCGTGGGTGCGCCGCAGGCGCAGGAGGCGCCGGCCGCTCCGATCATCGCCGTGGCGCCGATGGCAAGAGAGAAGACCGTGCTCGGAATGGGCGCACCCGAACCGTCGCCGCCGGAGCCTCCCGTCGAAGCGCCGATGCTCGACCGGAGCTTGCCCATCGAGCTCGTCGCGACCAAGCCCAAGCGTGCGCCGGAGCCGAAGCCACCCGAGCCGACGCCCAAGGTGGAAGCGCCCGAGCCGAGCGAAGCGTCGCTCGCCGCCGCCGGCGTTCCCCGGCGCCGGGGCGGCATCGGGTGGGTCCTTCTCCTCCTGCTCCTCGCCGCGGGCGGCTCGGCCTATGCGTTCCGCGCACGCATCCCGTGGGTGAATGCGATGATCGCGCGCGTCACGAACGCGCTGGCGAAGTAGCCGCACCGCGGCGCAGGGCGACCGACATTGCGGGCGCGCATCGCGGCTGGTACCCCAAGGACATGGGGGCCAATTCGGATTCGAGTTCGAAGCCCTCGGGCACGCGGCCGCGCGTGGCCCGCGTGCTCGTGATCGACGACGAGCTCCTCGTCGCCGAGTCGCTTCGCCGCGTGCTCGCCGACGAGTTCGAGGTCAGCATCGCGACGGAGACGGCGACGGCCCTCGCGCGCCTGACCTCCGGTGATTGGTACGACGTCGTGCTCTGCGACATCATGATGCCGGGGATGAACGGGATCGCGCTCCTCGAGCACGTGAAGCGCAAGGCTCCGGAGCTCGCGATGCGGTTCATCTTCATCACCGGCGGCATCGTCCTGCCGCACGTGCAGACGATGCTCAAGAGCGTGAGCAACCTCGTGCTCGCGAAGCCACTGGACACGGATGCGGTGCGAGACCTGATCCGGCGGCGCACCCGCCCCGAGGAGCCCGGAGCGTCCTCGGGATGACGGAGACGCAATCGAGCGGCGGGGGCGGGCTCTCGGTCGGCGACGTCGTGGCCGACCGGTACCGCATCGAGGCGGTCCTCGGCGAGGGCGGCATGGGCGTCGTCTACCGCGCAGAGCACCTGCACCTCCGGAAGCCCTTCGCGCTCAAGGTGCTGCTCCGGGAGTGGACGTCGTCCACGGAGATCGTCGCGCGGTTCGAGCGAGAGGCCGTCGCCGCGGGCAACATCCAGAGCCCGCACGTGGCCGCCGCCACCGATTTCGGTCGCCTGCCCGACGGCACGTTCTTCCTCGTGATGGAGTACGTCGAGGGCCGCACCCTGGGGAACGTGCTCGACGAGGGCGCGATGTCGCCGGCGCGCGCGCTGTACGTCGCGCGGGGCATCGCCGCAGGCTTGCACGCCGCGCACAGCGCGGGCGTCGTGCACCGCGACATGAAGCCGGAGAACGTCATGCTCGTACAGCGCGACGGCGACCCGGACTTCGTGAAGATCCTCGACTTCGGCATCGCGAAGGTGGAACCGGTCGGGCCTCCCTCGGCGGCGGGGGCCAACCCGCTGACGCGCGTCGGCTCGGTGATGGGAACGCCGGACTACATGTCCCCGGAGCAGGCGCTGGGTCAGGCGGTGGATGCGCGAACGGATCAGTACGCGCTCGGCGTCATGCTGTTCGAGATGCTGACGGGGAACCGACCCTTCGAGGGCGACGCCGTCAGCGTCCTCCGGCAGCGCGTCATGTCTCCCCCTCCCGAGCTGCCGCCGTCCCTCTCCGGCAACGTGGACGCGCGGCTCGCGCCCATCCTGCGCCGACTGCTCGCCACGGCCCCGGAGAATCGTTTTGCGAACGCGGCGGAGGCCCTCGCGGCCATCGACGAGTGCGGCCGCGAAGCGCGCCCCGCGATCGTGGTGAGTCCGCCGACCTCGGCGGACTCGACCCCGGCGGTGACGACGCCGATCGCGACGCGAGCCCGGCAATCGCTCTCGGCCGTGCTGCTCACCCTGCGGCAGGAAGCTCGGGTCGTGCTCGCGAATCCGGCGAGCCTGTTGGGGCCGAAGCGGGGCGTGCTGGTGAGCTGCATCGCCGTGCTCGCCTTCGTGGTCGTGGGGCTGACGATGCTCGCCGTCCGGTCCGGCGGGCCTGCGGAGAACCCTTCTCCGGCGTCGTCGCATCCGGCGACCGCGAGCGATCCTGGGCCCTCGGCGACGAGCGAGCAGGAGAGCGTGGCGGATCTGCCCCCTCCCCCCTCGCCT
>DASVWO010000139.1:0-29676 GCA_036393165.1 Polyangiaceae bacterium
CGCTACGCGATGTACGTGGCGGTCGTGTTCCTCGTCATCCTCTGGAAGGACGCGATCGAGGCCGTCATCGGGTGGAAGGACGGCGTGCACGTCGGCGTCGGGACGCTCGTGATGTTCGCGAACGTGCTGCTCCTCAGCGGGTACACGTTCGGCTGCCACAGCTTCCGGCATCTCATCGGCGGTGGCGTCAACAGCTACTCGAAGGCGGCGCTCGGCGGCATGCGCCACAGCCTGTGGAAGCTGGTGACCGTGCTCAACGAGCGCCACCAGCCGCTCGCGTGGGCCAGTCTCTTCTCCGTGGCCCTGACGGACCTCTACATCCGCGCCGTGGCGACCGGCGCCATCACCGACGCGAGGCTCTTCTGATGAGTGCCACCACCGAGTTCGAGAGGCACGAGCACGACGTACTCGTCATCGGCGCCGGCGGCGCGGGGCTGCGCGCGGCCATCGAGGCGAGCGCCGAGGGCGCGAGCGTGGGCCTCGTGTGCAAGTCGCTGCTCGGCAAGGCGCACACCGTCATGGCCGAAGGCGGCGTCGCCGCGGCGCTCGGCTACGTCGAGCCGAAGGACAACTGGAAGGTCCACTTCCGCGACACGATGAAGGGCGGGCGCTACCTCAACGCCTGGCGCATGGCGCAGCTCCACGCGATGGAGGCGCCCGACCGCGT
This sequence comes from Polyangiaceae bacterium, assembly GCA_036393165.1. GTDB lineage: Bacteria > Myxococcota_A > Polyangia > Polyangiales > Polyangiaceae > Palsa-1150. The sequence continues at coordinate 668 of DASVWO010000139.1, forward strand.
GAAGGAGCTCGAGGAGTGGGGCGCGCTCTTCGACCGCACCCCCGACGGGCGGATCCTCCAGCGGAACTTCGGCGGCCACAAGTACCCGCGCCTCGCGCACGTCGGCGACCGCACGGGGCTCGAGATGATCCGCACGCTGCAGCAGCACGGCATCCACTGCGGCATGCAGGTCTACATGGAGTGCACCGTGACGCGGCTGCTCGTCGACGGCGACCGCGTGCGTGGCGCCTTCGGCTACTGGCGCGAGAACGGGCGGTTCGTCGTCTTCCACGCGAAGGCGGTGGTGCTCGCGACGGGCGGCATCGGGCGCGCGTTCCGCATCAACAGCAACTCGTGGGAGTGCACCGGCGACGGGCAGGCGCTCGCGTACCTCGCGGGCGCGGAGCTCATGGACATGGAGTTCATGCAGTTCCACCCGACCGGCATGGTGTGGCCCCCGAGCGTGCGCGGCACCCTCATCACCGAGGGGGTGCGCGGCGAGGGCGGAACGCTGCGCAACAAAGACGGCAAGCGCATCATGTTCGACTACATCCCCGAGCTCTACGCCAACGAGACGGCGAGCAAGGAGGAAGAGGCCGACCGGTGGCTGCGGTCCACGGGCGTGAAGCTCACCGCCCAAGGCGAGTCGAGCGGCAACCCCAAGCGCACGCCGGACCTGCTCCCGCGCGACATCGTGGCGCGCGCCATCTACTCCGAGGTGAAGGCGGGGCGCGGCAGCCCGCACGGCGGCGTCTTCCTCGACATCTACTCGCGCCGCAGCCCCGAGGACATCAAGCGCAAGCTCCCGGCGATGTACCACCAGTTCAAGGAGCTGGGGGACGTCGACATCACCAAGGAGCCGATGGAGGTCGGGCCGACCGCGCACTACACGATGGGCGGCATTCGCGTCGATCCCGAGACGCAGGAGTCGCGCATCAAGGGGCTCTTCGCGGCCGGCGAGTGCGCGGCGGGGATGCACGGGGCCAATCGCCTCGGCGGCAACTCGCTGAGCGACCTGCTCGTCTTCGGACGCATCGCGGGTCTGCACGCGGCGAAGTACGCCAAGTCGGTGGGCACGCCGCGCTTGGACGACGCGGAGATCGAGGCGAGCTCGCGCGAGGCGCTCGCTCCCTTCGAGCGCGCCGAGGGACCCAATCCGTTCGTCCTGCACGAGGACCTCAAGGACAAGATGCAGACGTACGTCGGCATCATCCGCAACGAGGGTGACCTCAAGAAGGGCCTCGAGAACCTCGAGCGCATCGGCGAGGCGACCTCACGCGTGAAGGTGGACGGCAACCGGCACTACAACGCCGCGTGGCACCAGGCGTTCGACATGCGCAACATGCTCGTGGTCAGCGAGGCGATGGCGCGGGCAGCGCTCCTCCGCAAGGAGAGCCGCGGCGCGCACGCGCGCGAGGATCACCCGGACATGGACAAGGGCCACTACTCGAAGGTGAACATCGTGGCGAAGCGAACGCCCACGGGAATGCACGTCGAGGAAGCGCCGCACGCCGACCCGCCGGCCGAGATCAAAGCCGTCCTCGACGAGAAGGAGTGAGCAGGAGCCCCCATGGCAAGCAAGGCGACGCTGAAGATCTTCCGCGGCGACAAGGAAGGGGGAGAGCTCAAGTCGTACGACGTCGAGACCTACCCGGGCATGGTGGTGCTCGACGCCGTGCACGACGTGCAGGCGAAGCAGGAGCCCTCGCTGGCGGTGCGCTGGAACTGCAAGGCGGGACGGTGCGGCTCCTGCAGCGCCGAGATCAACGGGCGCCCGAGCCTCATGTGCATGACGCGCATGTCGCGCTTCCCCGAGGGCGAGCCGATCACGGTGACGCCGATGCGCAGCTTTCCGGTCATCAAGGACCTGGTGACCGACGTGAGCGCCAACTTCGCGATGGCGAAGAAGGTGCCGCCGTTCAAGCCGCCGCCCCGCCAGGCCGACGGGACGTACCGGATGCAGCAGGAGGACATCGATCGCATCCAGGAGTTCCGGAAGTGCATCGAGTGCTTCCTCTGCCAGAATGTGTGCCACGTCATCCGTGACCACCACAATCCGCAGTTCGCGGGGCCGCGCTTCCTCATCTACCTGGCGGGCCTCGACATGCACCCGCTCGACACGCTCGACCGCCGCGAGCTCGTGAAGGACGAGTTCAAGGTGGGCCTGTGCAACATCACCAAGTGCTGCACCGAGGTGTGCCCCGAGCACATCCACATCACCGACAACGCGATCATCCCGATGAAGGAGCGCGTCGCGGACGACTACTACGATCCGGTGCGCTGGCTGATGCGCAAGATCGGCGGCGACTCCGGCAAGGAGAAGGCGCGTCTGCCGGTCCTCAACGACGAGCTCGCGAAGACGCGCGCGGCCACGCCCACGGCGAAGCGCACCGACGCGGAGTAGGCTTCCGCGCATGGCCCTGTCGATGAAGCGACTGCCGCGCACGAGCCTCGACGCGGCGCTGGCGAAGGCGGAGCACTACCGCGATCTGAACCAGCCGGAGGAGGCCGAGAGCATCTGCCGCGACGTGCTCGACGTGGACGCGGGCAGCCAGAGGGCCTGGAAGCTCCTGGGGCTCGCGCTGACGGATCGGCTGCCGACGCACAAGGTGGGGTTGCTCGAGCAGGCGGTGGAGGCGTTCGAGCGGCTCTCGGACGAGTACGAGCGGGTCTATCACCTCGGCGTGGCGTGGGAGCGGGCGGCCAAGGCGCACCTCGAGAGGAACGAGGCGCACAACGCGGTCATCGCGTTCGAGCACGCGCTCCGGATGTACGAGAAGGCCGGGACGATGAAGCCCGAGTCGGCGGATCCCATCGTCCGGTGGAACCGCTGCGTGCGGTTGCTATCGGAGCATCCGGCGCTGCTCGCGGCCATGAAGGCACCGCGGGAAGAACAAGTGCACCTGGGGGATTAGCGCTTCCGCGGCGAAGAGTGAGGGCTACTGACGGGGAGGTGAGCCTCGATGCCGTCGCCGACGGCGCGATGCCGAGCGGGTCAGCGAACAGGGAGCCACACTCGGGCTCGCGTTCCTTCGTTCGGATGGCTCGCCAGCTCGAGTCGCCCGCCGTGCGCATCGACGATGCGCTTGGCGAGCGTGAGCCCGAGCCCGAGGCCGCCGGTGGCGCGCGTTCGGCTCCTGTCCGCGCGGAAGAACGGGGTGAAGACGTGCGGCAGGTCGGCTGGCGCGATGCCGATGCCTCGATCGACCACGTCGATGGCCAGCCCTCGTCCTCCGGCCGTCTCGACGCGAGCGAGCAACTCCACGGGATCAGCACCGCGCTCGCTGTACGCGTGCGCGTTCTCGAGGAGATTGTCGACCACACGACGGAGCAGCACCGGATCGCCCTCGACCGACGGGAGCCCGTCGGCGACGTCGACGCGAAGCGAGCGCTCGGGGTGGGCGCCACGAAAGCGCGACGCCGCATGCGCGACGAGCTGGCCCGGATCGATGCGCTCCCGGCGAAGCGGGGGAATGCCTGCCTTGAAGGCGTCGCTCAGATCGAGGCGCGCGGCGGTCAAGATGTCCGCCACGAGTCGCTCGAGCTCGTCGATATCCTCGGCGATGTCCGAGAACGACTGGCGAGCGATCTCGGCGTTGCCCTCGGACGCGAGCGCGAGGGCCATGCGGATGCGCGCGAGCGGCGTGCGCAGCTCGTGCGAGACGTTGGCGAGCAGCTCCCGCTCGGCGCGCAGCATCGACGCCATGCGATTGGCGAGCATTCGAGCGAGCAGCCAGGAAGACACACCGATCACGACGAGGACGAACGCGATGATCGCGAGGCCGGCGGACGACGACGGGGAATGGGGCATGCCCTCCGCACCCGCGGGCCGATAGATGCGGTGAAAGATTACGAACCCCGCGCCGCACACGATGGTCTGCGCGACGCCCACCACGTAGATGCGCAGCGCGAGAGGCGAGCGGAGGCTGCGCGCGAGATCCATGGGGGCCTCAGCCCTGCTCGACCCCGAGCAGATATCCCACTCCGCGGACCGTCTTGATGATGCGCGGGCTGCGCGGATCGTCGCCCAGCTTCTTGCGCAAGTGCGACACGTGCACGTCGATCGAGCGCTCGAAGGCCTCGTCGGCGCTCCCGCGGACGAGGTCGACGAGCTGCTCGCGCGTGAGCACGCGTCCCGGGCGTTCGGCGAGCACGCGCAGCAGGTCGAACTCGTACGTGGTCAGCGTGAGGTCTTCGCCGTTCAAGCTGGCGCGCCGGGCTCCCACGTCCACGGCGATTGGCCCGGCTTGCACGACGCCCACGGCCGGCGGCCCGATGCGCCCGCGCGCGCGGCGCGCGTGCGCACGGATGCGCGCAAGGAGCTCACGTGGGGAAAACGGCTTCGCGATGTAGTCGTCGGCGCCCCCTTCGAGGCCCATCACCCGGTCGGCCTCCTCGCCACGTGCCGTGATCATGATGATGGGCGTGCCCACGCGGACCCGGAGCTGGCGGCAGACCTCGAAGCCGTCGACCTCGGGCAGCATCAGATCGAGGAGGATCACGTCCGGCTGCTCGCGCAGCACCCGTGCGATGCCGTCGCGCCCGGTCGACGCCACCGACACGCGGAACCCGTGGGTCTCCAGGTACTTGGCCGTGATGCGGGCGAGCTTCGTGTCGTCCTCGATGTAGACGATCGACGCGCCGGCGCTATCCATCCAGCCGCCAGCGTAGCAACCGCCGCCGGGGACGTGCGTGCCGCTAACAATCGCAAACAGGGCCTCAACAATGTCCTGACGGGCCGGCCCTACGGTGCTTCGGTGAAGGAGACGAACATGAAGACCATTCGAACCATCTGGAGCCTCCCGTCCGTCGTCGCGATTGCGCTCGGGGCAGCCGTCTCGGCGGGTTGCACCCAGTCCACGACGGCCGGCGGACCGGCGGACCCTTCGCCCGGCTCGACGCAGCAAGCGCAGGCGGACAATGCAGGCGGCGCAGCCATGCACGCGATGCACGGCCAGCCCGGGCCCGAGATGCTCCTCTTCGCGGCGCTGCATCACCTCGACTTGACGCCTGGGCAGCGAACGACCATCGAGAACGCCGCGCACGGCATCACGCCCGCCCCGTCGGCGCACCAGGCGTTGCTCCTCGACGTCGCGGCGGGCGTGCGGGCGGGCAAGCTCGACGAAGGCGCGCTGCTGGCGAAGCTCGATGCCGCCGTTCCGCCCGCCGATCGCGGGGCGTCGCTCGCGGGCGCCGTCGACACGCTGCACGCGACCCTCTCGCCGGAGCAGCGGCAGAAGCTCGTCGACATGATCGGCAAGCACATCGAGGAGGCGGAATCGTCGCACGGCCCTGCCGCGGCGACGCCACAGGGCTTGCTCGATCACCTGCTCGCCGGCGTGAATCTGACGACTGATCAGCGCGCCGCGATCGATCGCATTCTGGCGTCGCAGGCCGCTGGCGAGGACCCAGCGGCGACGAGCGCCCGGATCCAGGCGTTCCACGCCGATCTGCGCGCACGACTGCAGACGTTCGCGAGCGATCGCTTCGACGCGGCTGCCTTCGTGGCGCCCGCGAAGGACATGCCGCCCATGGGCATGCGCGAGCACGTCGAGCACACGCTCCACGCGCTCGCGGCCATCCTCCCGGTGCTCGATGCGACGCAGCGCGAGACGCTGGCGGCGGCGATCGAGGCTGGACCGCCTCACGGGCACTGAACGCGGGGCTTCTCGAAGACTCAGCCCGGTGCTTTGCACGCGTGGTAGAGCGCGTCCGTCGCGCGCTCCCGGACGACCGCGCTGTCGCGGCCATCGCTGGCTACACGCGGCAGCGCGGCACACGTCGCGCGGAGCGCCTTGCCGTAGCCGTCGAAGGGATCGATCGCCTCCACGACGAACGTGTGGGTCGCTGGATAGTGCACGATGGAGTCCGCGACGACCCCGTCCATGTCGGAGGCGCAACGCTTGATCGCGTAGCCGAGCGGCACGGTCAGGGCCGAGTACTCGGTGGCGGTGCGCGAGGCGAGCACGCGGGTCCACACGACGTGGAGCTTCGGGCACTGCAGCGTCTCGAGCTTGCCCGCGGCGCCGAGCAAACCTGGCTCGCCGTGGTCACCGAGCCAGTCGAGGGTCGGCTCGTCCTCGGCGGCGATGTGCACCACGGCGTCGACGCACCCCTCTGCATCGCGCGACGAGACAGGGGCCTCGAGGAGCGCGCTGCGCGCATCCGCGGACGCGTCCTGCGCGGCGATCCCCCGGCACATCGCGCCGCGCGTCGAGGCGTCTGCCAGCCGGCGCACGATGGCGCCGTGCGCGGCAGGACCAATCGCCGCGAGGTCGCTCGACACGTTGAAGTTCTGCATGCTCGCCGAGAGCCGATCGAGCGCGGCCTCGAGGTCCGGCACGAAGACGATGAGCCTCGCGTCGTGCTTGTCGACGGCGCTCGCCGCGAGGTCTGCCCGCTTCGGATCCGCGAACCCGTCGCGGAGCATCTTGGGGCCCCAGGGCACACCGCGAAGCACGCCCGCCCACGCCGCGCGGAACGCGTTGACGTCCCACGTCGAGCGGCCTTCGAGCGCCGCCACCGCCTTGGGCTTCGTGTCAGCCAGCCGTCCGAGCGCCGCGACCGCGTCCGGCGTCCCGTTCTGGTCGAGCCACGCCACGTCGCCCTTGCTCTCGGCCTCGGCGATCGTGCTCGGCTTGCACCCGCCGAACAGCAGGAGGACGGCTACGGACGCGACCACCCCGCGCATGGAGGCGAGGATACACGAGTCGTCAGGTGGGACGTTCCTCGGTGAGGCTCGGCGCGGAGAGGCGTGGGCCCTCGGCGAGGTTGAGGCGCACCGGGAGGACGATCATGGGCACGCCGGAGTGCTGCAGGCGGCGCTGGATCATGAACGCAGTCTCGTTGTGCAGGATGCGCGTGACGAAGGTGTCTTCCTCGAAGATGAGCTGGCCGGCGACGAAAAGGGCCTTCGGATACTTCTGGATCAGCTCCGTCCCCATCTTCTCGGCCTCGACGGCGACCTCGATCCCCGTCGAAAAGGTGCTCTCGGCCGGGATGCCCAGCCAGCTCGCGTATTGCACGTACTTGTCGAGCGCCTGCTGCGTGCGCTCCTCGAGGGCGTGTACCTCGTCGATGCCTTTGAAGACGCCGGAATCGATGACCGCCACCGAGCAGAAGACGATGCCCTTGAAGTGCCCCGGGAACATGCGCAGCAGCGTGAGGAGCGCGTGCCGCCCGAGGCCGCCGTATCCGCCGACGAAGAGCACGGCCACTGGATGACGGCGATCGATGCGCGAGGCCGCCGCCGCTTCCTCGAGGTTGGCGACGCTGGGCTTCGGGAACGTCGACGCCTGCAGCAGCGGGTCGGTGAGCTCCACGTCCAGGCTGCGGATGGCCGTGACGACGCGGTTGTAGTGCCGCCTGATCCAGAAGCAGACGACGACCAGGATGCCGGTGACGACGATGGTGAGCCAGCCGCCGACCGCGAACTTCACGATGCTCGTGACCACGAGGATCGTGAGGCAGAGGGCGAGCCCGATGATGTGCACCGGCAGGTGCCGGTACCAGTCGGCGTACTCCTTGCGGTGCTGGATCCAGAACTTCGCCATCCCCAGGTTCGATAGCGAGAAGGTCACGAACACGTTGATCGAGTACATGACCACGAGCTTCTCGACGTTGCCGTGCGTGTAAATCAGCGCGGCGATGGACGTGAAGCCCATCAGCATGACGCCGTTCTGCATGCTGAGGCGCTCGGAAAGCGCGGCGAAGCGATGCGGCAGCCACGAGTCGATGGCCATGTTGGCCATGACGCGCGGACCATCCACGAAGCCCGCCTGCGCCGCGATGAAGAGCAGGCCAGCCTCGCTGCAGAGCGCGATCAGCACGAACCAGTAACCGGCGGCCCAGCCGCCGACGTGCCACGCCCCCGCGACCTTGTCGAGGAGGATGGCGTTCATCGGCTTCGTGGGATCGTCGAAGTCGGGCGTCACGTGAACCAGGAGGTACGCGAGGATGATCCCGCCCGCCGTGATCGAGAGCGAGGTCGCCATCAGGATCATGGTCCTCTTGGCGGTTCGCGCCTTCGGCTCGCGCATGATCGGCACCCCGTTCGAGACGGCCTCGATGCCGGTGTACGTGCCACCGCCGAGCGAGTACGCGCGGACCGTGAGGACGAGCGCCCCGAACGCGCCCAGCGTGCGCGTGGTGCTGTGCAGGTTCTGCACCGTCTCGTGTGTCACCGTGCCGAAGTCGCCGAGGTGCCCGCCGATGGCGATGACGAGCAGCGCCGCGTGCGTGAGCACGAAAGCGGCGAAGATCGGCGTGATGGCGGCGACCGACTCCTTGATCCCCCGGATGTTGAGGATCATCAGCACGAAGATGGCACCGATCTCGATGGCCACCTTGGTGCGCTGCACCGGGTCGAGCCACGTGCCGATGTCGTCGGGCGACAGCGCCATCGCCGCGTGCCCGAACCACGCGCGAGGCACGAGATAGAAGACCGCCTCCCCCCCGGCGGCGATCGAGGTGGTGATCGTCAGCACGTAGTCCACGAGCAGCGCCGAACCGCTGACGACGCCGAAGCGCGGGCCGAGGAGCTTCGTCGCGACGACGTAGCCGCCGCCGCCCGAGGGGAAGTGCTCGATGATGCGCGTGTATGCGTACGAGATGATGAAGACGGTGACCGCCGTTCCGAGCGCCAGGAACACCGCCAGCGACGCGTAGTCGTGGTCCGGCGTCATGATCTCGCGGAATGCCGCGTCCGGTCCGTAGGACGAGGACGAGAGCCCGTCGGCGCCGAGGCCGACCCACGCGAGCATCGCGACGAGCGAGATCGTGTGGAACGTCTTCTCCGAGTGGACGTCCCTGGGTGCGCCGAAGAGGAACGCGCGTATCTTCTTCCACATCGTAGAAGTCCTGGCGGTCCCTACGCGGCGCAACCTTAGTGCACCTGGGGCCCCCGTCAAACCGAGCTCGGCATGCGCGTTCTCCTCACAGGCGGCACGGGTTTCATCGGGACCCATCTCGCGCGCGCGCTCCAGGCGCGTGGGGACGAGGTCGCCGTGGTCTCTCGCCGGGGTCCCGTCGGCTGGGATCAAGTGGAAGCCCGGGTCGCAACCGTGGACGCCGTCGTGCATCTGGCCGGCGAGCCCATCGCGGACGCGCGCTGGACGCCCGAGCGGCTCGAGCGCATCCGGGCCAGCCGCGTGGACACGACCGAGCGGCTCGCCCGGGCCATCGCATCGGCCGGCTCCAAGCCGCGGGTCTTCGTGAGCGGCTCGGCGGTGGGCGTCTACGGCATGAGGCGAGACGACGTCGTCTGCGACGAGTCGACCTCACCCGGCGACGACGTGCTCGCGGGGATCGTCGTCGCCTGGGAGGCCGCTGCCGCGCCGGCCCGGAGCGCCGGCGTTCGGGTCGTGCACCCGCGCACGGGCGTCGTCCTCGGTCCCGGCGGAGCCCTGTCGCGCATGGTCGGGCCGTATCGCTGGTTCGTCGGAGGCCCCATAGGCAGCGGCAAGCAGTGGGTGAGCTGGGTGCACCTCCACGACGTCGTGAGCGCGCTCATGTTCATGATCGACCGCGACATCCAGGGCCCCGCCAACGTGGTCGCGCCCAAGCCCGTCACGATGGAGCAGCTCTCGTCCGCAATCGGTCGCGCTCTTCATCGTCCGTCGCTGCTCCGCGTACCCGGCTTCGCCTTGAAGGCGGCGCTCGGCTCGGGGGTCGCCGAGGTGCTGCTCACGGGCCAGCGCGCAGTCCCTGCTGCCCTGCAAGCCGCGGGCTTCTCCTTCGCCTATCCACGGATCGACGAGGCGCTGCGCGACCTGCTGTAGTCTGAGTCGCGCGTGAACGCCTCCATCCGCCGCCTCATCGCCGCGATCGGCGTCTTCGCGACGCTCGTGGGCGTCGGCACGGTGGGGTACTTCGTGGTCGGACACGAGCGCTGGAGTCTCGCGGACTGCGCGTACATGACGGTCATCACGATCTCGACCGTCGGCTTCTACGAGCTCGGGCACATGAGCGACGTGCCTGGCGCGCGAGCGCTCACCGTGGGCCTGATCATCAGCGGCGTCGGCGTCCTCGCGTACATGCAGTCGAACCTCACGGCTCTCCTCGTCGAGGGCGTCATCGGACAAGCGCTGCGGAGAAGGCGGATGCAGAACGAGATCGCGAAGCTCACGGGCCACATCGTCCTGGCCGGCGCGGGAGGGACGGGCAAGCACGTGGTGGAGGAGCTCTACGCCACCCGGACGCCCTTCGTCGTCATCGACCGGAGCGAGCAGGTGCTGCAGCAGGTGTCCAACGATCTGTGCGGCGGCAAGATGCTCTACGTGCACGGCGATGCCACGCTGGACCACGTGCTCGTCTCGGCGGGCATCGCCCGCGCGCGCGGCGTCGTGGCGGCCCTCACGCACGACAAGGACAACCTGTACGTCACCCTGAGCGCCCGGAGTCTCAATGCCGGCGCGCGCATCGTGAGCAAGGTCGTGGAGGACGAGGCCGCGCCGAAGATCATCAAGGCGGGGGCCTCGGCAATCGTGAACCCCACGATGATCGGTGCGCGCAGGCTCGCGGGGGAGCTGATCCGCCCGATGGTGCACGAGTTTCTCGACCAGATGATCCGTGACAAGGACAAGAACCTGCGGCTCGAGGAAGTGACGATCGAACGCGGCTCGGGCTTCGCCGGCCTCCCGCTCAAGGACACGCCGATCCGTCGCGCGACCCGCGCGCTCGTCGTCGCCGTGCGCGGCAGCGACGGCGTCTTCACCTACAATCCCGACCCCGACCACGTCATCACCGTGGGCGCGACCCTCGTGGTTCTCGGCGAGACCGACAGCATCGTGCTCCTGCGCCAGCTCGCCGGGGAGTCGCAGCCCGGTCCTTCGGCGCCCGTGAGCGGCTAGGCCGCGAGACCGCGCGCCGAGAGCACTTCGCGAAGCGCGGTCGCGAGCTGTCCCTGCGCGCCGGGCAGGGCGGCGCGCGCCAGCTCGACGAACTTGGTGCCGCGGGTGTTCTTGAGCGCCGCGATCGCCGCGAGCCGGTCGGCCGGCGTCCCGTGCTCCAGCACACCCACGAGGATCTCGGCGGCCTCCACCGAGTCGATGCGCGCCATGGCGCGGAACGCGGCGGCGCGCACGTTCTGTTCGGACGACTCGCGCACGATGCGCGCCAGCGGGTCCACGGCGTGCTGGAAGTAGAGCGCCTCGACCGCCTTGGTCGCCTGCTCGACCACCGCCGGATCGGGATCGCGGAGGCCGACCCGCACGGTGACGAACGTGTGCTTGAAGAAGAGCGTCTGCATCGCCTGCAGCACCGCCACGCGCACCCGCCGCTCGGGCCGCTCGAAGAGCTTCCGCAACGGCGCGAGGACCGCGTAGAGCTGCAGCTGTCCCAGCTGGTCGGCGAGGCGCACGCGTGCGTTGGTCATCGCGGCGCTGGCGTCGTCTTCGGCGGTCTCGATGGGCAGCGCCGTGAGGCGCGCGAGCATCGCCTTGCGCCGGATGAGGTCTGGCCATCGCTTGTCGAGCAGTACCTCGGCGCACGCCTCGGCGGCGCTTCCGCGCTGCTCCCACTCGATGACGTCGACGTGCCACACCTCGGTGAAGTGCGTGTCCTGCCGCAAGGGGTGCGCGAGGGCGCTCGACGTCTCGAGAGGTTCGTCCTTCACCTGGGCATAGCGGCCGGCGGCCCGTCCGTAGTGCGTGCGTCGCGAGGCCTCGAGGTCCAGCCCGGCGAGCTCCCCGTAGAGCTCTCCGACGCGCGCGTACTGTCCCACCTCGCCGAACGCGAGGATCGCCGCGAGCAGCGCGTTCTCGGCGATCTCGGGTGGCGCGCCGCGCTCGAGGTGCTGCTTGGCCACGCCGCGCCACAGCTCCGCCTGCCGAACCGTGTAGCCGGAGGCGGCCGACGCGAGTCCGAGGGATCGCGCGTAGTCGGCGGCTTCGCGCGCGAGGGTCGCCGCGGCGCTCGTCTCTCCGCGCTCAGCGGCCGCGGCGATCGACTCCTCGAAGTATTCCAGCGCGAAGTACTTGAGGTGATCCTCGCGCAGGATCCGGATGCAGTTCACGAACCCTTCGAGCACGTCCTCGAAGGCCCCGCTCTCGCGCCCGATCTGCACCAGCACCTGGAAGCAATCGAACGCCCGCTCGCGCTGGCCGATCGTCTCGAAGTGATCGGCCGCCTCCTCGAGCAGGCGGACGCTGGCGACGAGGGCCTCGCGCGCCTGCGCCCCGTCGCCGCACTGCCGTGCGCAGCGCGCGAGGTTGAAGCGCACGAGGGCCGCGACGTATGCGTCGTCCCCGCGCTCGGTGACGTGCGCGAGGCGCGACCACAGCGCACGTGCCGCGGGCCACTCCTTGGCGCGCTCGCGACAGATCGCGGCCGCGGCCACGAGCCCCGCGTTCTCCATCTCGCGCGCTGCCTGCGCCATCTGGCCCTGCGCGGCGAGCACGCGCGCGCGATCGACCGCGGGCACGCGCTCGAGCAGAGGGGCCGCGCGCTTCCAGGCGCCCGCGTCGTTCGATGCGAGATATCCGATGATGGTGAGCGCCGCGCGCGACTCCCCACGCGCCCCGAGCACTTCCTCGAGCGGCTTCAGGATCGCGACGTAGTCATGCTCGGCCACGTGCGTCTGCCCCGCCGCCGCGAGGAGGGCCGTGACGGCCGTCTCCAGGTCGCCGCGAGAGGCGGCGGCGCGAGCGCGATCGCGCAGGACGTACAGATCGTCGAGCACGAGGCGATCATAGAGGAGGTGTCGCGCTCACGCGCTCACTCTGGCGAGCGCTCTCTTCCCGGCAATTCCGCCTCATCCGCGCAGAGCTGGCACAACCATCGCGCACCGGCGGCCCCCGCGCTCTTCACGCGCCATCCGCTGCGCATCGCCGCGGCCGCGACATCGTCGACGGATCCGCACGGCATCTCGCGCATGCTTCGTCCGCACTCGTCGCAGATGAGGAGCGCGCGACGACGATCCAGAGCTGCTTCACCCACCCGCATGGCCCACCTCATCTCGATGCAAGTGCGCACGCGGCGTGCCATGAAGCTCGGCGGATTCGTACCGAGGTCAGGTGCGATATCAGGTGACAGGTTTAGCGCCGTGCTTAAGGTGCACGCCCGATTCAATTCCGAAGGGTGGGTTCGGTCATGAATGCACGCTGGTACAACATCGTGAGGGTGGCTCGCGAAGTCGAAGACGCGTACGCGAAGGGCGGGCGCCCGGAGGGCTCGGCGATCATGCGCCTCGCGCGCTGCGTGATCGACTTCCAGCAACAGCTCGTCGGGTCCGCGTACGTGCGCCCGGCGCCGCGCCTGAACCAACGCGTGCTCGGGGTCAGGTTGCTGCCGCCACCGCGCTGACGCCGGAGGTCACGCCTTCTTCGGCCCGGCGCGTGGCGCTGCGGGGCGTGGAGGCGGCGGTTTCGCAGGCGTCTTGATTCGCGGCACCGCGGGTGCCTTCGGGGCCACGGGCTCGTCCGGGATCAGCCACTCGTCGCGCACGGGGATGGTCGAGTGCTTGCGCGCGTTCTTGTCCTGGCTCACCGGCGCGTCCTCCCCACGAAACCCAGTGTGGCCGCATTCGGGGCGGAGGGAAACGGTCACCGGCCACGGAGTTCCGCGCACTTGCGCTCCATCTCGCGCCGTTCGATGGCGCGTGGGATAGTGATGAGGGGTAGATGCACGAGCGACAGACCTGCGTCGACTGTCGGGCGCTGTCTCCGGAGACGGAGACCAACTATACGCTCATCAGCGCCCGGTACGGATGGCGGCTGACGAAGCGGCACGACCCGCGAGGCATGCTCGTGATGGAGTGGCGCTGCGCCAAGTGCTGGCGCGCGCACAAGGCCGCGGGTGGAGAAGGCGTCCCTGCGTCGTCGAGCGGGGAGATGACCGCCGTCGAAGCGCCGAGCGGCACGCGCGCGGTCGTGCGGCCGGCCGAGGACGACGTGCCCACCCTCGTCAAGCGTGGCACGCGCCGATCGAAGTCGCCTGCGCCGCCGCCGCGCCGCGGCCGCGCGCGATAGCGAAGAACGCCCCGCCCGGCTACGGTGCGCGCGTGCTCCCTCGTCAGCCATCGTGCGTCCTCACCGGTGCGGCCTCGGGTCTCGGCCGCGCTCTCGCCCTGGAGCTCGCGTCGCGCTCCGCCCGCATCCTGCTCGCCGACATCGACGAGAAGGGCCTCGCCGAGACGGCGCGGCTCGTCGGGGAGCGAGGCGGCTCGGCGCGAACGTTCCGCTGCGACGTGTCGAAGATGGACGACATGCGCCGGCTGCACGCGGAGGCGACGTCGTGGCTCGGGGACGTCGATCTGCTCGTGAACAACGCGGGCGTCGCGGTCGGCGGGCCGGTGGGCCAGGTGCCGCTCGATGACTGGGCGTGGATCGTGGGCATCAACCAGTGGGGACCGATCTACGGTTGCCACCTCTTCGTGCCGGCGATGAAGCAGCGGGGCAGCGGTCACGTGCTCAACGTCGCGTCCATCGCCGCGTTCGCGTGCGCGGGCGGGATGGGGCCCTACAACGTGACGAAGGCGGCGGTCGTGGCGTTGAGCGAGACGCTCGCCGGGGAGCTCGCGGGGACGGGCGTGGGGGTCAGCGTGCTCTGTCCGTTCTTCTTCAAGACGAACATCGCGCGGAGCTCGCGGTCGACCAACATGGCGGTCGGCACCGACGCGGTGGAGCGGATCATGGAGAAGACGGCCGTGCAGGCGGATGAGGTCGCGCGGCGCGCGCTCGCCGCGTGCGAGCGGGGCCAGCTCTACGTGTTCCCCCACAAGGAGGCGAAGGCCCTCGTGGCGCTCAAGCGCGTGCTGCCCGAGACGATGCTCCGCAAGATCGGGCCGGCGGTGGCGAAGCGATTCGAGAAGCAGTGATCGGGTCGCCCATCACGGCCGCTGCGCGCGACGCTGGGGAGCTTGCAGCAAAGACGTGATGGCCCCCAGGAGGTTCTCCGCGGAGCAGGGCTTGCGAAGGGCCGCATCGAAGCCCAGCGCGAGCAGGCTCTCGGGGCTCATGGACATCCCGGTGATCGCGATGACCGGGATGTGCCGCGTCGGAAGGAACCCCTTCATGACACGCATCGCGGCCGCGCCGTCGAGCGCCGGGAGAGAAAGGTCCATCACGACGAGGTCGGGCTCCGCCGCACGCGACTCGTCTACCGCCTCGCGCCCGGTCTCCGCTTCGACGACGACGAACCCCTCGACCGCGAGCACGGCCGCGATGGAGCTCCGCACTTCGGCGTCGTCGTCGACGACCAGAATGACGGGCTTCCTCCATCGCGGACCACTCGCAGGTCGTCCGGGCCTGTGCGTCAAGTGCCGCTCCCGACGGTCTGCCAAGGCACGACCGATGCCACGACCCGGCACGCGTGCCGCAGCGCCGCAAACGGCTGGATCCACGCGAGTGGCGCGAGTTCCCCGGCAATCCCGGTGACCAGTTTGCTGCCCGACGCAAGCAGCAGCAGTCGCGGCTTGACCCTGGTCGCCGCGCGGGGTCTGCTGAATCGTCGGAGACGTGATGACGCACCGCGATTTTCTCATCTGGCTGCAGCCGCGCCTCGAGAAGGCAGCGACGACCGGGCTGAACGCCGAGGCCCTGCACGAGATTCGCGACCTGCTCACGCGCATGCAGGACGCCGGCACCCTGCAGCCGTTCGCGAGCAAGATGCACAACCTGGTGCGCGGTCACGCGACGCTCGACGCCAAGACCGTCGGCGACCTCGCGCGCGAAGTCCGCTCCGAGCTCGCTCCGCCGCGCGAGAGGACCGTCGTGTTCTCGGCCCCGGGAGGCGAAGAAGACTGAGTCACCGCCGCGCGCGCGGCCCGAAGGGCAGGAGCATGGGGACGCGCTGGCGGTATGCGTCGTAGGCGTCGGCGCCGAGCTCCGAACGCAGCCAGGCCTCCTCGAGCCTCGCCTTCATCCAGAGGCCCAGCGTCATGACGAGGGCGCCTGCGATCCCCATGACGGTCCCCTTGGCTGCCGCGGTCGCGAACGCCGCGATCAGGATGCCCGTGTAGATGGGGTGGCGCACGATGCCGTACGGACCCGTGTCGACGGTGCGGTGCAGATCCACGATGATCCGCGTGAACACGGCCGGAAGATACTGCATGAGCGAGCGCAACCGTCGTCCGGTGACTGCACCCGCCGTTGCGCTTCCGTGGTAGGCAGCACCCATGCGCGCGTCATCCGCCTCGCTCGTCGCGACTGCCCTCGTGATCGCTACCGCCGCCGCTTGCGGCGGAGAAGCCCCGCCTCCCGCGGCAGCGCCGCAGCCGCCGGCTCCGCCGGCCCCAGTGGCATCGGCAGCGGCTCCCGCTCCGGAGGTTGCCGGCCAGTCGATCGATCGCTCGTCGATCGACACCGCCGTCAAGCCGGGCGCCGACTTCTACCTCTTCGCCAACGGAAGCTGGTACGCGAAGGCCGAGATCCCGGCCGATCGTCCCGCCACGGGCATCTGGTTGAAGCTCACCCAGGAGATCGAGAAGCGCCTCGGGCAGCTCATCGACGACGTGGCGCACGCCGACGCGCCGGCCGGATCGTCGAAGCGCAAGATCGCCGACTTCTACGCGGCGTTCATGGACGACGCGGCGATCGAGAAGCGCGGCCTCGCACCGATCCAGCCCGAGCTGGCGCGCATCGCCCGCATCACGGACGCCAAGTCGCTGGCGGCGTATCTCGGCTCGGAGCTGCGGGCGGACGTGGACGCTCTCAACTCCGGCAACGTCCACACCGATCGCTTCCTCGGCGTCTACGTCGACGGTGACCTCAACGATCCGTCGAAGAACGCCGCGTACCTGATGCAGGGTGGTCTCGGGATGCCCGACCGCAGCTTCTACCTCGACGACGCGCCGCAGATGGCGCAGCACCGCGCGAAGTACGAGGCGCATCTCGCCGCGATGCTGAAGCTCGCGAAGATTGCGGATCCCGAGGGGAAGGCGAAGAAGGCCGCGGCCATCGAGAAGCGCATCGCGCAGGTACATGTGTCGCGCAGCGACGCCGAGGACGTCGCGAAGGCGAACAACCCATGGCCGCGGGCGGAGTTCGCCAAGCGGGCACCCGGATTCGAGTGGGATGCCTTCTTCAAGGCCGCGGGACTCGACAAGACGAGCAACGTCATCGTGTGGATGCCGAGCGCGATCGTCGGCGAGGCGGCGCTCGTGAAGGACGTGCCCATCGCCGACTGGAAGGCGTACCTGACGGCGCGAGCCATCGACCGGCACGGGAGCATGCTTCCCAAGGCGTTCTACGACGAGCGCTTCGCGTTCTACGGGACCGAGATCGCGGGTGTGCCGACGCCGCCGCCGCGCACGCGGCGTGCGATCGATCTCCTGAACGAGCTGCTGACCGAGCAAGTCGGCCGTGAATACGTGGCGCGCTGGTTCCCGGCGGAGTCCAAGCAGACCGTGCAGCAGATGGTCACGAGCATCGTCGAGGCCTTCCGCCACCGCATCGACGCCTTGACCTGGATGGCGGATTCGACGAAGGCCAAGGCGAAGGCGAAGCTCGACACGCTGCGCGTCGGCATCGGCTACCCGGACCAGTGGGCGGACGATTCGGCGCTGGTCATCAAGCACGACGACGCGTACGGCAACGTGGAGCGTGCAGAGCGATGGGACTCGGACCGGCGCCTCGCGTCGATCGGCCAGCCGCTCGACCGCGGCAAGTGGGAGATGCCGGCGCAGGTGGTGAACGCGCAGAACCTGCCCATCCGCAACGCTCTGTCCTTCCCGGCGGGGATCCTGGTGGCGCCATTCTTCGACCCGTCGCGCACGGCGGCGGCCAACTACGGGGCCATCGGCGCCGTGATGGGGCACGAGATCAGCCACAGCTTCGACAACCAGGGGGCGACGTTCGACGCGCAGGGGCGCTTCGTGAACTGGTGGACGCCCGAGGATTTCGCGCACTTCGACGCCGCCGGGCAGGCGCTCGCGGCGCAGTTCTCGACGTACAAGCCCTACCCGGACGTCGCGGTGGACGGAAAGCAGTGCCTCGCCGAGGACCTCGCGGATCTCGCGGGGCTCGCCGCGGCGTACGACGCGTGGCACGCGTCGCTCGGGGGCGCTCCGCCGCCGACGCAGGACGGCTTCACGGGCGATCAGCAGTTCTTCCTCTCGTTCGCTCAGACCTGGCAGACCAAGATGCGCGAGACCACCGAGCGCACGCGGCTCAAGATCGACACGCACGCGCCGCCCCACTACCGGGTCTTCACGGTGCGCAACATCGACGCGTGGTACTCGGCGTTCGACGTGCAGCCGGGCGATGCGATGTTCCTCGCTTCCGCCGACCGCGTGCGCGTCTGGTGACGCGCAGCGGTTGCGTCACTCGAACGTCACGGCGTCACCGGAGCTCCACGACGCGGGGATGCACAGGCTCGAGGTGCAGACGCACGTCTGCCCGGTGCACGGCGTGCAGCTGCCCTTCCGGCAGATCTTGCGCGCGGCACACTGGTTGAACGACGCGCACGACGGGGCGCAGGTGCACGTCGTGCCGTCGGAGAGGCACACCTTGGTGAGGCCAGACGCGCACGTGTCCTGCTCCGAGGAGCCGCAGGCGCAGGCGATGCCGATGCCCACGGCGAGGGCGAGAGCGCGGGCCGCGAGAGCCACGGACGCGATGCTAGCCCTCGACGGGGTGCGCGAGTAGCCTCGGACGCACGATGCGTTTCGCGCTCGCGCGAATCGTGACGGTTGCACTCTCGGCAGGCGCTCTGCTCGTCGCGTCGCGCGTGTCGGCCGATCCGCCGCCGCTCACCACGCCGCCGAACCAGTACGCCGGGGAGAGGGCGACGGCGAGCTTTCTCCTCGTCGCCGGTGCCGGCGCCCTCGGGACCGGGTATCTCGCGGCCGCGGGCGCGGGCGTCGTAGGGCTGCTGATCGACGGCAGCCAGAACTCCAAGTACGGAGGAAGCTGCAGCGGGTCTTCCGGCTACGCGTTCATCCCGCTCGTGGGTCCCCTGTTCGTGCTGCAGCACTACCCGAACCACCAGGTCGCCACGTACGAAGGGGGCCCCAGGGTGCTCGATTGCAACGGCTCGAAGACCGCGCTCACCGCGATGGTCGTCGGCGACGAGATCGTGCAGATCGGCGGGCTGGCGATGGCGCTCACGGGTCTCGTGATGCACGCCGTCATCGCCGGACAAGAGGGCAGCTCCGGTTCCGTCGCCGTGAGCGCCGGGGCCGAAGGCGCGCCCATGGGGCTCACGCTTCAGATCGTCGGCTTCTGAGAGGAGCGCGCTACGCTGAAGGTCGTGAGGTATCCGGCGCTCGCTGTGCCCCTGTCGCTGGTGTGCCTCCTGGCCCAGCCGGCGTGCGGCTCGGGGAGTTCGGGCGAAACAGGCCAGCACGCGGAGGCCGGAGCCGACGCGCGCTCGGAAGCCGCCGCCGATGCCTCCGCCGAGAGCGGTGCTCCGGACGGGGGGCCATCGCCGGCCGGTGTGCTCGCGGACGGGCAGGGGGGTCCGGACGGCATCGTGGTGGACGCGAGGAACGTCTACTGGACGAACCACACGAGCGGGCAGGTGATGAAGTGCGCCGTCAGCGGCTGCGGCAACCAGCCCACCGTGCTCGCCTCCGGACTGGGGTACCCGGCGGGCATCGCGGTCGATGCGACGAGCGTGTACTGGGCCGACGAAGGCGTCACTGGCACCGACGGGCGAGTGATGAAGTGCGCCATCGGCGGCTGTCCGTCGGGTCCCACTGTGCTCGCGTCGGGCCTGAACTTTCCTCACGACGTGGCCGTCGACGCGCAGCGCGTGTACTGGACCAACACGGGATCCGCTGCCACCGACGGCGAGGTGGCGGCCTGCGCCTTGTCGGGGTGCGCCAGCCCCACCGTCCTCGCGTCGGGGCTGGACCAGCCGCGCGGCATCGCGCTCGACGGATCGAACGTGTACTTCACGACGGACGTCGACGGGGGACAGGTCCTGCGATGTCCCCTCGCGGGATGCAGCGGCGCTCCGACGGTGATCGGGACCGCGTTCGACGATCCGCTCGGCATCGTCGTGACTGCAACGAGCGTCTTCTTCACCGTGTACGGCGACGAGCTCGGGGGTCGCGTCCTCGCATGCCCCCTGTCCGGCTGCAGCGGGGCCGCGACCACGCTCGCCACGGCGCAGTTCGGCGCCCAGGGCATCGCGCTCGGCACGAACCGCGTCTACTGGACGGACCACGACGGCGACGAGGTCCGCTCGTGCGCGCCCGGCGGGTGCGGTCAGAACCCGACGCTGTTCGCCTCCGGAGAGGACACGCCCACCGGAATCGCCACGGATGCCAGGAACGTCTACTGGACCGACTACGGCAGCGATCCGTCCGACGGCCGAATCCGCGTGCAGCCGCAGCAGTGAATCACGCGGCGCGGGCGCGGGCTTTCCTGGGGAGCCGCACGACGAAGCGCGTGCCCTCGGCGGCGTCCGACAGGACCTCGACGCTGCCGCCGTGCGCGATGACGATCGCCTTCGCGATGTAGAGGCCGAGGCCCAGACCGCTTCCACTCCGCGTGTCGTCCTCCCCTCTCCGGAACGGATCGAAGATGAGCGGCAGGAGGCGCGACGGTATCGGAGCTCCCTCGTTCTTCACGACGATGATCGCATCCGACGGACTCTCCTCCGCGCCGACGACGACCCGCCCACCGGGGTCGCCGTGCTTCAACGCGTTGCTCACGAGGTTCGACAGGCACTGCGCGATGCGGTCGGCGTCGCAGCACACACGCGAGCGCAGCGCGAGGCGGAGCTCCACGACGCGCCCCGGGTTCGCCAGATGCGCCTCGTCACACACGTTGCGAACCAGCTCGGCAAGGTCCACCCAGCTGACGTCGACCGGGATCCCGCCAGCGAGGCGGGCGCGCGTGAAGTCGACGACGTCGTGGACCAGGCGCGACATGCGCTCGGTCATGCGCGCGACGCGGTCGATCGCCTTGCGGTCGACATCGTCCAGCTGTCCCCGCGCTTGCACGAGCCGCACGGAGTTGAGGACCGCGTTGATGGGCTGGACCAGGTCGTGCGCGAGCATCCCGATGAACCGGTCCCGCAGCTCGTCGATCGCGCGTTCGCGGTCCATGGTGCGCTGGGTGGCCACGATGGTGGCGACGCGGTTGGCGAGGCTGCCGAAGAGCAGCAGGTCCTCCTTCGGGAAGCTCTGGGCGGTCCTGGACCCCATGTGGATGACGCCGAAGACTTCGCCGCCGTCGACGAGTGGCACTCCGTAGAGTGCGTGCAGCCGGGACTCGCGGATGACATCGCTCTTCACGAGCGGATCGCTCGTGGCGTCGCGCAGGAACACCGGCGCACGCGTCGCGGCGACCTTGCCTGCGAAGCCCTCGCCCATGGACACGCAGAAGCCTCGGTCGACCTCCTGCTGCAGCCCGCGAGACGCACGCACCTGGAGCTCGTTGCCCTCGCGAAGCAAGATGGTCACCTCGTCCACGTCCGGGACCGCTTCGGCCAGTACGTCGATCGTGCTGCGCAGCATCTCGTCGAGGCTCCCGCCGCGCAGGGTCTCGGTGGAAATCCGCTCGAGCGCCCGGAGCTTGCGCTCTCGCGCGCTCGAGAAGCGGGAGGTCACGTCACACACAGCTGCTTCGATGACGCGGTTGAGCTGCCGAAACCCCGCGATCGGAACGTCGGGCGCGTGCTCGCAGAGCACGTCGACCAGGGTCACCCGGAGCGCGGCGTATTCGGCGACCAGCTCGGCGATGTCGTAGCCGAGCTCGAGACGCTGCTGTGCATGCTCGGTCGCGCTCTCTCCGAGCTTCCCCGCATCGGCGCCATCCTCGGCGGCGCCCGCGAGCCGATCGAGAAGCTCGGGCATCGAGTCGTAGAGGAGGGGACGCGGCAGGTCGTGGGCAACGTCCGTCTCGCGGACGCGCCGCTCCCACGCATCGAGAATGGCGGACTTGTGATCGCGGATGAGGCGGCCCAGCCCCGGCCGGTCCATGACAGCTGCAGACGCCGCACGATCCGCGCCAGCCGCGGCGCGGCCGGGTTCAACGCCCGACGCAGTCGCGCGTGGTGCCCACGAGGCCGCAGGTCAGGCCACGAGCTGCGCAGTCGACGCAGATCGTCGGCGCCGATCCGCACGCGTCGTCTGACGTGCCCACGACGCAGGTCCCGTCGGTCTCGCAACAGCCGGCGCACGACTTCACGTCGCAGGGAGCCCAGCAAAACTCGCCGATCTCCTTGTCGCCACCGCCCTGGGGGTTGCACACGTCGTAGCGCGGGTTGCATGCCTGGCATTGCAGCCCCTGCATGCCGCAAGCCTCGAGCTCCGTCCCTGCGCGGCATGCGCCTGCGTCGTCGCAGCAGCCCGCGCAATTCGACGGACCACACCGGTCGGGCCGCACGTCGGCGACCGAAGCCTCGGGCGGGTCGTCATCGAGGCCAGAGCGCCCGCCGCACGCGGCGAGGCTCGCGACGAGCGCAAGGTACGGCAAGAGGGGGCGCAACGGCGTCGCGGGAGTGTAGACGAAACGTGCGCTCGACGAGGTCGGTCACGAGGGCGTAGCTGGGTAGAAGCTCGCGTGGGGGCTCGCCTGGCCGCACTCGGTGCACGAGGTGTTCGCGAAGGACCGCGCGCACTTGGGGCATCGGCCGCCCGTCGCGAAGGTGTCGAAGCGCTCTTTGCATGCGCACGACCAGAGAGCGGCCATCGGCGGCGGCGCCTTGCAACGCGGACAGGCGAATCCGTCGCGACGCGGCGCATCGGCGAGCTGTCGCAAGATCTTCGCCTGCTGCATCCCTGCAAAGGCGCGCATGCCCGCGTACACGGCGACGACGGCGAACCAGATGGATCCCTTCGCGACCGCGATGGGGAAGAGGGCCACTGCCGCGGCGACCCCGAGCGTCGCGACGATGTTCAAGCTGCGGGCGCGGCCCACGAAAAACCAGAGGAGAGCCTGCGTGATCTTGCCGCCGTCGAGCGGGTAGATGGGCAGCATGTTGAAGACGAGCAACGCGACGTTGATGAGGAGGAAGGCGACGGCGAAGCGGCTCGCGTCCGGCGGGAGCGTGGCGGCCGCGAAGAAGACGAACGGCGCCGACCCCACCGCGAGGAGGAGGTTGACGAGGGGACCGGCCGCGATGCTCCACAGGAGCGCCCCGGGCCGGGCCGGCGGCTGCACGTAGGCGACGCCTCCGAGCGGCCAGAGGACGATGCGGTCCGCCCGGCCTCCCACCGAGCGACACGCCAGCGCATGCCCCATCTCGTGCGCGAAGACGACGAGGAAGAGCGTCAGGTACTCTGCGACGTTCCACGCCTGCGACGAGTAGTGGTTCTTGCGCGTCTCGAGCTCGATGAGCGCGACGAAGAGCCAGGACCAGTGGAGGAACACGTCCACGCCGAGCACGCGCCCGATGCGAAAGGCTCCCCCCACGAGCTGCGGCATCGTCCGATGCTACGTCGGATTGGCTGGAACCGGGGCCGCGATCGCGTTACGAGCCACCGTCGCAGCCGATGAGGTTCGACCTCGCTTTCCGGCTCCGCGGGATCACGCCGTCACGGTGCGCGGAGCTCTTCTTCGATCCGCGGTTCGCGCAGGCGACGAAGGCGGAGGCGGGCGCGAAGTCGCTCGAGGAGTTGGAACGGCGCGAAGAGGGCAGGCGTGTGCATCGTCGCATCCGCGTCGTTCCCGATCGCACGGTTCCGGCGCCGCTGCGGGCGCTGCTTCGCGACGAGGTCGCATTCGTCGAGGACTCGGTGTTCGACAGAGACGCGCTCACGGTCGAGTGGCGGAGCAACGCTTCCGTGTGGAGCGACCGGTTCGAACTCTCGGGCAAGACCACGTTCCGAGCCGCGGGTGACGAAGTGGAGCGGCGCATCCTCGGCGAGCTGCGCGTTCGCGCCAACGGCGTCGGCGGCATGATCGAGCGTCTCCTCGTCGCCGACATGAAGGAGACGCACGGCCGGATCACGCGTCTCGCGCAACGATGGATCGACGATGGATGGTGAGGGGGATCGGTGCCGCTTCAGCGCTTCGCGCGGTAGCTCGCTCGCCCAGCAGCGCAGCCAAGACGATGCCGAGGTCCTCGCGCCGTTCACGCAACCCCGGAAGCTCATGGACGTATCCGGCGAGGCGCGCGTAAAGGTCTGTGTGGAAGCCCTCGCCGGCGAGCGCGTCGATGCGGCGATGCGTCGCCGAGACGACACGCAGGTCCACCTTGACGTTCCCCGGGATGGCACCGCAGTTGACGGGCACGAACGCCCCTGGCCTGCTCGATTCGGCGTGCGTCCCGCGCGCCAGCAGCTCCTTGCCCGTGCCGGTCTCTCCGAGAAGGAGGATCGGGATGCCCGTCGACATCACGAGACGGAGCGACGCGAGCGAAGCCGCGTACGACGGCATCAGCGTGGACATCCCTGCGGGCGCGCCGCCGTCCGTCGCGCTGTCGACGTCGAGCGGGGTCTCCGGCGGCGTCGGAAGCCATCGCACCGTACACAACGTGGACCCCATCTCGAGCAGCGCGCCGTCCTCCAAGTGGGTCTTTGTGACAGGCGCGCCGTCCACCATCGTCCCGTTCTTCGACCCCAGATCGGTCACGGCCCACCCTCATGGCGGCCCTGTCGCGTCGCGCGCCGCACCGTGCTGTCCGGCATGCGGTCCATCGGCCGAGTGTATCTCCTTCGCTTTTTTGCGGAGGCTACCTGTCGATCCGCGCCGTCGCCGTTCGACAGTCTGGTGAGCCCCTGGTGGGAGCGCACCTCGACCTCATAACGCGGAGAGACGACCATGGAACCTCGAATCAAGAACCCTGCGATGACCCTTCCCGGCGCATTCGACGCCCTCCAGGCGCTCGGCAAGTCGACGGAGAAGAGCGGTGTACCGCGAGCCACCCTCGAGCTCGCGTCCCTGCGCGCGAGTCAGATCAACGGGTGCAGCGTTTGCGTCGACATGCACTGGCGCGGGCTGAGGAGGCTCGGCGAGAAGGACGAGCGCATCTTCGCGGTGTCCGCCTGGCGTGAGTCTCCTTATTACTCCCAAGCCGAGCGCGCTGCGCTCGCACTCGCGGAGGCCGTGTCGCGGCTGAGCGACCGTGCGGATCCGGTACCGGACGAAGTCTGGCAGGAGGCCGCGCGACACTACGACGAGACCCAGCTCAGCGCGCTCGTGATGTCGATCGCGGTGATCAACCTGTGGAACCGTCTCAACGCAGCCACGCGCCAGGTGGGCGGGGAATGGGTGGCGCGGTACGTCTGACCGAGTGGAGCTACGATGAACGCATCGTGGTGTCCCTGCACATCGTGAAGCCGTGTCCAGAGTCGTGGGACCGGATGTCGGCGGGGGACGGCCGTACGCGACACTGCGACGCGTGCGAAAAGGACGTCCACGATCTGCGGAGCGTCGACGACGCCGGGGCGCTCGCCTACGTGCGTGCGCACGGCGGCGTGTCGTTGTGCGTACGGATGCTCGTCGTCACGACCGCCGTGACGGCATGCGGCGCCGGAGAAGCCCCCCTCCCTCCTCCGGCTATCGCCATACCCGTCGCCCCCGTCGCTCGGCCACGCGTACGTCCTGTGACCGACTCCGACAAGGACGGCGTGGCCGATGCTGCGGACGCCTGCCCGATGCAACCTGGTCAGGCGTCCGCGGATCCCCACAAGAACGGCTGCCCCCAGTTCGTCGTCGTGGAGTCGATGGGCGCGCTCATCATCCTCGAGCAGGTCCACTTCCAGCGCGGATCGCGCACGCTGCCGAGCGAGACGTTCCCCATCATCGACGCGACGATCCAGGTGATGAAGAGCAATCCGGAGGTCCACCAGCTCGCGATCGAGGGGCATGCGTCGTCGGACGAGGCCTCGGCGCAGGCGCTGAGCGAAGCTCGAGCCAAGGCCGTCCTCGCGCGCTTGGTGGCGGGCGGCATCGACGCCAAGCGGCTGATCGCTCGCGGTCTCGGCGCGTCCCGGCCGATCGACGACGACAAGACCAGCGAGGGACGCGCGCGAAACCGCCGCGTCGAGTTCCGCATCGTCGATCCGACCGAAGCGTCTGCGTCGCGCGACGCCTCCTGCCCCCCAGCGCCGCCCTCCTCACTCGCGCCGTAAGCAGGGTCGAGGGTCCGTTCGTCTGGACCGCGTCTCGGGAGGACTGCGCGCTGCCGCGCGCAGCGTGGCCATGGCGTATACGGTGCGGGTGGATGGACGCAGGGTTTGCACGATGCTTCTCGCGGCCGTGGTCGCGTGCAGCTCGGGGTCGGCGGCGCCGGTAGCTGCCGGCGGCGATGGGGGGAGCGGCCGCAGCTCCTCGGGCGGCGCAGACGGCGGGTCGAGCAGCGGCAGCAGCGGTGGCGGATCCAGCAGCGGCAGCGGAAGCAGCTCCGGCGGCACGGACCCGGCGGTGACGGCGGCGCGCCAGCAGTGCGTGAAGATCATCAACATGTACCGCGCGACCCTGAGCCCACCGTCGCCGCCGCTCACCGAGGACACGACGAGCGAGTCCTGCGTCGATACGCAAGCGCGCGCCGACTACACGGCGATGACGCCGCACTCCGCGTTCGGCAACTGCTACGAGGGCGCGCAGAACGAGTGCCCTGGCTGGCCGGGACCGCCGAGCTCCATCATGACGACCTGTCTGGCGGACATGTGGGCCGAGGGGCCGCCCCCCGAGGGGCAGGTCAATCACTGGTACAACATGCAGAACCCCCAGGCGACGCGGGTCGCGTGCGGCTTCTATCAGGACCCGCAGGGCACCTGGTGGGCGACGCAGGATTTCTGGTGATCGCAGCGGCACTCGTTGTTTTTTCGTGAGACGAACCGGCCGCAGCCGTGTCCTCCCCCTCAGGAGAGGTCCGATGCGAAAGTCATTCGTTCACGTGGTGAGGGGACTGGTGGTGGTGGCCGGCCTGACGGTTGGCTCGGCGGCGCTGGGGGCGACGCAGGGGTACGTGTCCATCAAGGGCCAGAAACAAGGGCAGTTCAAAGGGGAGTCCATGGTCACCAGCAGGGCGGCCAAGTGGATGGATGTCCTGGCGTTCAGGTCGGCCGTCTCGGTGCCGATGGACGCGGCGAGCGGCGGTGTGACCGGCAAGCGGAAGCACGAGCCGATGTGCTTCACCAAGCACTGGGGCGCGGCGACCCCGCAGCTCCTCAACTCGGTGGTGAACAACGAGCTCCTGTCGGAGGTCGACTTCGAGTTCGTGAAGACCGACGCTCAGGGAAAGGAAAGCGTGTTCCAGACGGTGAAGCTCCTGAACGCCGTGATCGTCGACGACCGGGAGCGCCTCGGATCGGAGGCCGAAGTGCCGGGCCACACCCAGGAGACGTTCGAGGAGGTCTGCTTCGCGTACCAGCGCGCCGAGATCACGAACAACGACGGAAGGACCACCACCGTCGATTCCTGGTGAGGGCGCTCGGCCGCCGCGGCCGGCGTTGTACGATGCGAGCGTGAACTACCTCTTCGGAGACTCGACCGAGTCGCCGTTCTCGTCGAACGTGCTCGAGTTCCTCCGTGACGCCCTGGACTTCGCGGTCTTCGTGCTCCAGGCGGACGAGCAGGTCGCGCTCGAGAACGCGCGCGCCGCGGCGACGCACCGGCAAGCCGAGGCCGACCTCGCGCACCTGGGGCAGTTCTTCGGGGGGGTCATCGGTTCCATCGACGGCGCCGACAAGGGATTGCCCGAGTCGCCGACGGCCCGATGCGCAGCCCAGCTGAGAGGGGCGATCCTTCACTCGCACGGGGCGTGGGAGGGCGCCCTTCGCGGCGAGCTGGAGGCGGCGATCGGTCACATCCGCTCCGAGGAGGCAGCCCTGCGCGCCGAGTGCGGGCGCGCTCTGGCCGCACTCCTCCTCGAGCACGATCCCCCAGGTGCCGCGATCTCGAAGCGCCTGCTTCTCCGGTCCAGGGCGTACCAAGCCACCCTGGTCGGCCAGTCGGCGTTCGGCCTGGGGTGGACGATCGATCTCCTCGTCCCCGAGTCGTGGTCGGGTGGCGCTCGCGTGGAGCGCTTCGTGCCGGCGCTCGAGATCCGCGCGCCGCAGACCTCCGGGTGGCTCACGAAGGAGGTGACGGTACGACCGCAGAAGCTCGAGCGCCTCTTCTTCTCGGAGATCGTCTGCGAGCGCGAAGCCACGTCGTTCAAGCTGCGCGCCGAGCCGGACGCCGACGCGGGATTCGACGTGACCTCGGCCCCGTCGGGCACGAGAGCCGTCCGCGTCGGCCCGAAGGACGACGCGGCCCTCGGCGCGTTCGAGCTCGCGCCCGAGGACGCGAAGGCCTTGCGAGCCCTGGCCCAGAAGCTCGACGAGTTTGCCTCCGGGCTCGCACGTCCGACGCTGCTCTCGGCCTCCTTCGACGGAGCCGACTTCCTGACGTTGCCGGTGTTCGCTCCGCTGGTTCAGCGGCTCGTCGCGATGCTGGCGCCCGTCGTGGAGGAGATCGCGCGGCGCTCGCCGACCGCGAACGAGCTCGTCATCCGCCGTCTGCTCGCGGACAATCGGCGCGAAGAGATCTTCGTCGGCAAGGCGACGCTGCGCGCGAAGTACGCGGAGCTTCCGGACGAGCAGCGTGCGCTGTTCGCGCCGCTCGGTCTCGATCCACAGAAGGTGGCGGTGGTGCCGGCGGCAACACGCGAGCGCGAGCTGCCGAGCGCTCGGGCGGAGGTCGCCTCGTCCGTGCGTCCTCCGCCGCTCGCGTCACGCCCGCCGCCACCCCCGAGCTGGGCCCCGCCGCCTGCCGTTCCGGACGCGAGCTTGGCACCGCCCGGGGTCCCTACGGTCGGACCGAGGCCTGCCGACGACATGAAGAACGTCGAGCTGGCCAAGACGCTGAGGCTCGTCTTCAACACGGCGCGCAGCGGACGGACCGAGTACGCGTACGGCAAGCTCGCAGAGCTCTTCTCGAGCGAGGCGTTCGCCGGGTACGAGCCGGACGAGCAGCGCGAAGCGCTGCGCTTGATGGTGCACGCGCGGAACCCCCCCACGCAGGAGTTCGTGCTCGCCGCCAACCGCGCTGCCCTCGGGCACCTGAAGAGGCTCGCCGAAACGCTCGCCGAGCCCGCCGACTACGAGATGCTCGGACTCACGAACCTGCGTCTCGACGACACGGACGCCGCCAACGCCGCGTTCGAGAAGGCGCTCGAGCTCGAGCGCGCTCGGAACGCCGAGTCCG
>DASVWO010000140.1:0-3698 GCA_036393165.1 Polyangiaceae bacterium
GTTGCCCCTGGGGGCAGTCGCACAAATCGAGGGGGCAGGTGCAGTCGCCCCTGGGGGCAGTCGCACAAATCGAAGGGGCAGGTGCGGTTGCCCCTGGGGATGGTCGAGCCTTTCCCTCGTGCCGGCGGACGATCGCGCGACCCCAGCTAGAGGCTCGCCCGGTAGAGGCCCGCCAGGTCGTCGCGCGTGACCGGACGCGGGTTGCACCGGTGACAGGCGTCCTGGATCGCCTTGTCGGCGAGCTTGGGAATGTCGGCCTCGCTCACTCCCTCGGCGCGCAGCCCCTCGGGGAGCCCCACCCGCTTCCGGAGCTGGCGCACGGCCTCGGCGCAGGTCTTCGCAGACCCGTCCAGGATCCCGCGGATGCGCTCGAGTCTGTCGTGAATGACGCTCTCGTTGAAGTCGACGACCGCCGGCAGGCACAGCGCGTTGGCGAGCCCGTGGTGCAGGTTCTTCTCACTCGAGAGCGGATGGGCGAGCGAGTGACAGGCGCCCAGGCCCTTCTGGAACGCGACCGCGCCCATCATCGCCGCCTTCATCATGGCGCCGCGCGCCGCCAGGTCGTCGCCGTGCTCGACCGCGCGCACCAGGTGAGCCGCGCAGAGCTCGAGGCCGCCGATGGCGATGCCGTCGGCCATGGGGTGGTCACCCAGCGAGCAGTACGCCTCCAGGCAGTGCGTGAGCGCGTCGAAGCCGGTGGCGGCGGTCACGCGCGCGGGCATCGACTTGGTCAGCTCCGGATCGAGTATCGCCACCCTGGCGAGCAGGTGCGGGCTGAAGATGACCGTCTTGCGCCCGGTCGCCGGCAGCGTGACCACGCCCGAGCGCCCCACTTCGCTTCCGGTTCCCGCGGTCGTCGGGATCGTCACGATCGGCGGCACGTTCGCGCCGATGAACCGGTCGCCCCCGGTGGCGTCGTCGTAGTCCACGAGCGGCCGGTCGTGCGTGACCTTGAGGGCGATGAGCTTGCCCGCGTCGAGCGGTGAGCCCCCGCCGACCGACACGACGACTCCCGCGTCGTGCGCCTTGTAGGCCGCGACCCCGTCGAAGACGTTCTTCTCGACCGGGTTGGGGTCCACGCCGTCGAAGACGGCCGCGGCGACGCCGCCCTCCTCGAGGACCTTCCGGACCCGCTCGGCGATCCCCACCTTCACGACGCCGGCGTCGCACACGATGAGCGCCCGCTTGTTGCCTGGCGCCCCGATGCGTTTGACGTGGTCCGCCAAGGTGCGCACGGCGCCGTTGCCGAAGACGATGGTGGTCGGGAACGCCCAGGTGACCGTCGCGGGAAGCCCTTCGCTCATGCCGCGTGGGTTAGCACGTCCAGTCTGGTGTTCGAGTCCGCACTCTGCGAGCGTGCGGCACTCACACGGCTTCGAAGTACCGCGCCAGCTCCCACTCGCCGACGACGCGCTCGTGCTGCCTGCACTCCCAGTCGCGGGTGCGGACGTAGTGATCGACGAAGCCTTCGCCCAGCAAGGCTCGGGCGTGCTCGCTGCGCGAGAGGCGCTCGGTGGCCTCGCGCAGCGTGCGCGGCAGAGGCGCGAGGTCCCCGCGGCCGGAGGCATCGCCATCGACCGGAGGCGGCGGGTCACGCCTCTGCTCCACGCCCCACAACCCGGCCGCCAGCGTCGTCGCGATCGCGACGTACGGATTGATGTCCGCCGCCGTCTGCCGGTACTCGAGCCGCGTGGACTTGTTGCTGCCGGGGATCGCCCGGATGGCGCAGGTCCGGTTCTCGACGCCCCAGCTCGCGTTGAGCGGAGCCCACACGCCGGGCACGTAGCGTTTGTAGCTGTTGACCGTCGGAGAGATGAGCGCCGTCAGCTCGGGCATGAGCGCGAGCTGCCCCGCCAGATAGTGCTTCGCGAGCGCGCTCAGGCGCGCGGGGTCGGCGCCGTCGTAGAAGGCGTTCTTGCCGTCCTTCCAGAGCGACTGGTGCAAGTGCCCGCTGGAGCCCGGGAGCTCGTGGTTCCACTTGGCCATGAAGGTGACCGCGTAGCCGAGACGCGATGCGATCTGCTTCATCCCCGTCTTGAAGAGGGCCGCCCGGTCGGCCGAGCGCAGCGCCTCGTCGTAGTGGATCGCCACCTCGTAGACGCCCGGCCCGGTCTCGGTGTGCAGCCCCTCGATGGGCACGTCGAAGCGCCCCATGTCGTCCAGGATGGCGTGGCAGAGATCCGCGTGCTGCGAGGAGCGCACCCACGAGTAACCGAACATGCCCGGCGAAAGCGGCTCGAGGTCGCGCCAGTGCTTCGTGCGAAGCGACTCGGGGGACTCCTTGAAGACGAAGAATTCGAACTCGGCGCCGACCGACGCCTCGAACCCGAGCGACTTGGCGTGCGCGAGAACACGCCGCAACAAGCCACGCGGACACGCTGGATGCGGGGAACCATCGAGCGTCAGGAAGTCCATGAGGAACGCGGCGGTGTCGGGCTCCCACGGCAGCACGCGGAAGGTCGACGGGTCGATGCGCGCGCGCGCGTCGGGATACCCCGTGTGCCATCCGGTGATGCGGGCGTTGTCGTAGAGGACGTCGGACGCGTCCCACCCGAAGACGACGTCGCAGAAGCCGATGGGGTCCTCGAGAGCGCTCCAGAACTTGTCGAGCGCCACGTACTTGCCGCGGAGGATCCCGTCGACGTCGAAGCCGCCGACCTTCACGCGGCGGATGCCGTGTTTCTCGAATGCGGCCTTGAGCTGCTTGGCGTCCATGGGCGGAGCCTACACGGCTCCGGTCGCCCCATCACCCACGGCTCAGGGCGCGAGCTTCAGATAGGCGTCGACCATCTGCTCGTACGCCGCCGCGAAGAAGAGTCGCGCGTCCGCGACGGACTCCGGGGGGTCGCCGGGCCCGGCCGTCGCGAAGTCCTTCTGCTCCGCGTGGAACTGCGTGCCTAGGATCGGCCACGCGCGGTCGCGCGAACGGAACGCCTCCGGCACGGTGTCGCACCAGCCCGGTCCGCTGGGGTTCGCGAAGACGCCGTCGCGCGGGCTGGCGGCCACGACGTCCGGACCGCAGAAGGCGCTCGTGGCGAGCACCTCGAAGCGCTGCAGCGGACCGCCGGGAAGGAACGCGTCGCCGCGCAGGGCGTCCGAATGCCACTCGGGCATCTCCATCGTGGTCGAGCGGTGCACGGGCCCGGCGAGATCCTCGAACAGCTTGTCGTCCGGCGTGAACCGGATCTTCGCGCGCGGCGGGTGGGGGTCAGTGGGCCACGCACGCTCGGAGTCGACCGGTGGCGCGAACCCGCGGATCGGGCGCCCGCTCGTGCGCCGCAGCACGACGTCGATGGTGCGCTGGTCGTCCTCCGGCGACCATGCGTCGGCGCGTCGCGCCTCGAGCAGCCCGAGGATCTGCGCTCCGCCGCAGAAGCCCATGAACGGCGCGAGGCGCTGCCTCACCGCGAAAGCGAGCTGCCCCATGCCGCCGGCGCGCGCATCGCGCAACGGATCCCAGTGCCAGCGACGCGGTCTTGCGCGATCGGGCCCGGTCTCGCCCGCGTAGTCCCAGTCGTTCGACCCGCTGAGGACCGTGATGGGCGGCGGGCTGCTCTGCGACAGGAGCTGCGCATCGAGCAGCGGGTCGTCGCCCTCGATCGCTTCGAGCACCTGACCGGCCTCGTCGCGCCTCGGCGCGTCGATCGGCTCACCCTGCGAGCCCAGCGAGCGGTCGAAGCGGTTGTCGCGACGCATGG
>DASVWO010000141.1:0-9985 GCA_036393165.1 Polyangiaceae bacterium
CCTCGGTCGGTACAACGGCGTGTACGACCCGCCGCGCGAGATCCTGCGGCGCATCCCGGGCGTGGAGCTCGTGGAGCCCGAGTACTGGACGAAGCAGCGCGGCCTCTGCTGCGGCGCCGGCGGCGCGCAGATGTGGATGGAGGAGCAGAACCACGACCGCGTGAACGTGAAGCGCACGCTGCAGCTCCTCGACACGGGGGCGAAGACCGTCGCGAGCGCCTGCCCCTTCTGCATGACGATGCTGACCGACGGCATCAAGAGCAAGAGCCTCGAGGACTCGGTGAAGCAGCTCGACGTCGCGGAGCTGCTCGAGCGCGCGTGCGAGGAAGTCGTACTCGCGCCTCCCGAGGTCGCCGCTGCCGAGTAGCGCGCCGCCGCGTACACTGGGGGGGCGGGAGGTCGCCCCATGCTCAGGACGCTCGGCTTCGGTGTCGCGGCCTTAGGGGTCGCGTTGCCGCTCTTCTTCGGCGGATGCGGGAGCAGCGGCTCCGCGGGAGATACGGGAGAAGGAGGCGTCGACGGAACGTCGAGCGGCAGCGGCGGGAGCAGCGGCGGGAGCAGCGGGGGCGGCAGCGGCGGGAGCAGCGGGGGCGGCAGCGGCGGAGGCAGCGGGAGCAGCAGCGGCAGCGCGGGCGCGTCGGTGCTGCAGTTCCACAACCACCCGAACCGCGACGGCCTCTTCGTCGATGCCAAGCTGACCGAGGCGGCGGTCGCGTCGATGCACCTCGACACGACGTTCGTGGGCACCCTCTCGGGCCAGGTCTACGCGTCGCCGCTCTACGTCGAGAATGGCGCCGGCGGAAAGGGCACCTTCTACGTCGCCACCGAGAGCAACAGCGTCTACGCGCTCGACGAGACGACGGGCAGCGTCGACTGGACGACGGATTCGTCGAAGCTCGGCATGCCCGCCAGCAACCCGCCCTGCGGCAACATCGCCGGCAACGGCAACACCCTGGGCATCACCGGGACGCCGGCCATCGACCTCGGCGCGCGCCTGATGGTCCTCGACGCCGCGGTGGCCGACGGCAGCGGCAACATCGGCAGCCACACCATCTTCGGCCTCTCGATCGACGACGGCTCGGTGAAGTGGAGCGTCGACCTCTCCAAGATGAGCGCCAGCGGCGTCACCTTCAACCCGCCCCCGCAGAACGAGCGCGGAGCGGTGCTCATCGTCGGCGGCATCGCCTACGTCGTCTTCGGCGGCCACTACGGAGACTGCGGCGACTACCACGGCTGGGTCGTGGGCGTTCCGCTCTCGGGCACCGGCGCGAAGGCGTGGGTGACGCAGGTGAAGGGCGCCGGCATCTGGGGTCCCGGCGGTGCAGCCAGCGACGGGCAGAGCATCTACGTCACCACCGGCAACGGGTTCGACTCGTCGGCCACGTGGGCCGAGAGCGAGGGCGTCTTCCGGCTCGACCCCGGGCCGAGCTACGCCGGCACCGCCGCCGACTACTTCGCGCCGAGCAACTGGATGTCCCTCGACCAGGGCGACGTGGACATCAGCGGATCCGGACCGCTCGTCATCGACGCGCCGTCGATGACTCCTTCGACCCTCGTCCTGGCGCAGGGCAAGGACGGCAACCTCTACCTGCTCGACCGCACCAACCTCGGGGGCGTCGGCACCGCGAAGGTCGGCACGCTCCAGGTGCTGAGCGGCGAGATCACGAACGCCGGCGCGTGGGCCACCGTCGGCGGCAGCACCTACGTCGTCGTGCGCCCCAACCAGGGCGGGAGCGGCATGGGATGCCCGAACGGGATGTCGGGTGATCTCGTCGGCGTGAAGCTCGACCCCGCCGCGGCGACGCAGCAGAAGATGACCGTCGTGTGGTGCGTGAACGCCGGAGGCGAGGGCTCGCCCTCGATCACCTCGAGCGACGGCACGCACGACCCGATGGTCTGGACGGCCGGCGCGCAGGGGAGCAACCGCCTGCACTCCTGGGACCTGGTCACCGGGGCAGCTGTCTTCCAGGGCGGCACCGCGTCCGACGCGCTCTCCAAGGTCCACCGCTTCACGGCGCCCATCGCGGTGCACGGCCGCATCTTCGTCGGCGCAGACGCTCGCCTCTACGCGTTCACGCTATGATCGAGGGTGGATGGACCGGTGTCCCATCTGCAAGAAGCCGGCGGCGCCGCGCGCCGACAACCCCAGCTTTCCCTTCTGCTCCACGCGCTGCAAGACGGTGGACCTCGGCAAGTGGCTGAACGAGGACTACCGCGTGCCCGTGGAGGAGGAGTCGGACGAGATCACGGACAACCACGAGGAGAAGGCATGACGCGCACGTTCGCTTCCGCTTCGCTCGCAGCCGCCGCTTCGCTCGCCGTCTTCGCCCTGCCCGGAACCGCTCGAGCCCAGGAGCTCGAGCCGCCGGCGCCCATGCAGCAGGAGCCCCAGCCCCCCAACTCGGCACCGGCGACGGTGAACGACGACCAGCAGAGCGACGACAGTGGCCTCGGGCTCGAGTGGGTCTACATGAACGCCGACGTCGGCTACGGCTACGCCAACCTCGAGTCGCTCAGCACGTCGCACCTCGGCATGCAGAAGACGTCGTCCGCCGGCCCCGCCGTCGGCTTCGGCGCGGGCGTACGCCTCCTCTTCCTGACGCTCGGGCTGCGCGCGCGCGACATCTTCCTCGACATGGGCAACCTCTGGGAGATCGGGGCCGACGCGGCGTTCCACATCCGCGTGTGGCGCATCGACCCGTACTTCGGCATCCGCGGCGGCTACAACTTCGTCGGCTCGCTCGACTCGAGCACGGTCGGCACCGCCGTCGGGAACACGAACGGCGTGAGCGTGCACGGCTTCAACGTCGGGCCCATCGCCGGCATCGACTTCTACCTGGCGCACGCCTTCTCCATCGGCGTGGACGTCGACACGCAGTTCCTCTTCATCTCCCGCCCCCCGGTGGCCGTCCCCGGAGGGCTGAGCGTGTCGCAGGCCGTCGCCAACGCCCCGCCGCAGTACCGGGCGCAGGCCCAGGAGCTCTACGGCAACTCGGGCTCGAGCGCGGGCATCCAGGTGACGCCCACCGTCCATCTCGGCGTTCATTTCTAGCCGCGCGAGACCCACTGCTAGACTCTCGCGGTGCTCGCGACGCTGCGGTGGCTGCTGCCGGCGACGCTGCCCGCGATCCTCTTCGCGGTGCTGGTGCACCGGACCGACGAGCGGCGGGAGCCGCCGTGGCTGGTCGTCACCACCTTCGTCCTGGGGTCGGTCGCCGCACTCATCGCCCTCGTCATCACGAAGCGCGCGGCGGCGCTGACGGGGCTCGACGAGCGCGTCTCGGCGGCCGGCGAGAGCGGAGCGCTCTTCTTCCTCTTCGCGGTGGTCGCGCCGGTTCAGGAGACCGGGAAGGTCGCGGCGGCGTGGCCGGCGTTCCTCTCGAAGCATTTCGACGAGCCCTACGACGGCGTGGTCTACGCGAGCGCCTCGTCGCTCGGCTTCGCCGCGGTGGAGAACGGGTTCGTGCTCCACGCGCACCCAACCGGGGCCATCTGGCTCGCGCGCGCGCTGCTCGCGCTGCCGGCGCACGTGTTCTTCGCGTGCCTCTGGGGATACGCGCTCGGCCGGGCCAAGCACGTCAAGACGCGGGTGCCCCTCTTCCCCGCGGCGTTCCTCGTGACCATCGTGGCGCACGGGCTCTACGCGCACTTCGTCTACGGGCGCGGCCCGGGGGCCCTCCTGGCGGTCTCCCCGCTCCTCGCGTTCATGGGCTTCGTCGCGTGGATGCTCGGCCGCGACCTGCGCGAGCGAGGCGAGCGGCCGTCGCGCGTTCCGTCCTCCCGCACGCCGGGAGGCTCGCGCCTCTCTCGCCTCTCGGTCCTCACGCAGCCACCGAGCCTCTCGGCCGTCCGCTCGGCGCTGACGCGGGCCGACGAGCCGGTGAAGATCCGATGGGTCGTCGTCGGCGCTCTGGTGACCCTCGGCGGCATGATCGTGGGCCTCGGCGCCGGCGTCTTCGCGGCGCACGCGCTGCACATCGATCTCTCCACCGTGGACGAGCACGACCTGACGGGCGCCGCGCCGGCGCTCCTCCTCGCCGCGGGGCTGCTCGCGTCCTTCCCGACGAGCGGCTGGCTCGTGGCGCGCGCCGCCGGCGTCCGCACCCTGCTCGAGCCGGCTCTCGCATGCGTCCTGGCGCTCGTCATCACCCTGGTCGCCCTCGGCTTCGCCGCGCCTTTCAGCGTCGTGTTCGGCCTGGCGATCTCTCCCATCGCCTGGGTGCTGTCGTGCTTCGGAGCGTGGATCGGCCGGGAGGCGTAACATCGCGCTCATGCGCACCCATACGGTCCTGGTCCTCGCCGCCATTGCAGCCGCCGCCTCCACCATCTCTTGCGACCGCCTGAAGCTGGGCGGCTCCAGCGCCGGTGTCGACGCAGGCGCCTCCCTCGGAGGGCCGCTCGCCGTCCTCGACGGGTTCGAGGGCGAGATCGACGCCTTCACGAAGGACAACAAGCCCGGCGCGGTGCAGCAGCCCATGTCGCTCTTCCTCAAGAGCAACAAGGTGCGCTTCGACGTGCCCGAGTCGCTCAAGGGCGGCGGGGCCGTGGCCCCCGGCGGCTCGCCGTGGGGCGACAAGGGGTACGTCATCTACGACGGCGGCGCGAAGAAGCTCTGGTTCGTCGACGACGCGAAGAAGGAGGCGATCGAGATCGACCTCAACTCGCAGGGACCCAAGCCGTTCCCCGGCTTCTCGCCGCCCACGCCGCACAGGCCCGGCTCTCCCTCGGGGCCCTCGGGCCCCGCCACGACGGTGACCGAGACCGGCAAGTACGACACCGTCGCCGGCTACAAGTGCGAGCTCTGGGACGTCGCCAGCGACCACAAGGAGGGCACCCTCTGCGTCGCCACCCAGGGGCTCTCGTGGATGTCGATCCCGATGACCGGCATCCCCACCGAGCAGGCGTGGATGCTCAAGCTCTTCGACGGCAACCACTTTCCGCTGCGCTACGTCGCGTACCAGAAGGACGGGACGACCGAGGACAGGCGCATCGAGGTGACCAAGATCGACAAGAAGCCCCTCCCGGACACGCAGTTCCAGGTCCCCGCCGGGTACAAGGTCATCGACCTCGAGAAGATGTTCTCGAGCTTCGGCATGCCCAGCGGGATGCCGATGCCGCCGCATCCCCCGACGCCGCCGCACGGGCACTGAACGCCCGGCCGTGCAAGAATCGAGCGGGACGTGCGGATCCTCTCGAGCGCCCTCTTCTGGCGCATCCTCCTGAGCTCACTCCTCGTCGTCGGAGTCCTCGGCGTCGGGCTGCAGCGCGCCAACGCGGCGCACGAGCAGGTGGATCAGAAGTTCGAGCGTCTCGTCCAGCACGATCTCAAGCTGGCCGACCTCTCCGAGCGCCTGCTGACGCTCGTGTCCGATCTCGAGGCGGGCAAGCGCGGCTACCTGCTCACGAAGGACGAGAAGTACCTCGAGCCGTACAAGCAAGCGCGGACGGAGCTCGGCGGCGCCATCGCCGACGCCAAGGCCGTCGCCGAGGACGGCATGGAGGACGAGCGCGTCGCGCGCTTCGACACGCTCATCCACCAGTGGATCAACAACGTCAGCGAGCCGCAGATCCGGGCCGCGCAGCAGGGAACCATCGACGTGCACGCCGTCGACGAGGGCAAGCAGCTCACCGACGAGATGCGCAGCATCATCGGTGACCTGCGCAAGGACGCCCTGGACGACGCCGACACCGGCGAGACCGAGGCGTTCGCGGTCGCCGACGCGTCCAAGCGCACGACGTTCACGGTGCTGATCCTGGCGATCATCATCGCGCTCGGCAGCGGAGCGTGGATCGCCCTCGACATCGCGGGCACCACGGGGCGCCTCGAGGAAGCGCTCGCGACCACCGGGCGCCTCGAGCCCATCGAGGGTCTGCCGCCACGCCGCGACGAGCTGGGCGCGGTCGGTCAGAGCCTGTCGAAGATGAACAAGCTCCTCCTCGACAAGGACTCGAGCCTCCGTGCCACGCTGGCCGAGCGCGAACGGACCCTGGCGGAGCTCACGCGCGCGAACACCGAGCTCGCCGAGCGCGACGAGCGGGCGCGCGCCTACGCCGAGTTCGTGCGCGAGCTGAAGACCCTCGACATGAAGGCGCTGGCGGCGAGCGGGATGCAGTCTCTCGTGCGGCTGGGGGGCGCGCAGGTGGGCGTCGTCTATCTGCTGGACGACGCGGATAGGCTCGTGGCGGTGCAGGCGAGCGCCAGCGACGGACGCGCCTTCGAGCACCGGTCCTTCGGCGCCGACGGGCTGCCGCGCAGCGTGATGGAGAAGCGCGAGCCGCTGCTGCTCCGGAGCGCCGCGCTTGCCGAGCCGCTTCCGAAGCTCGATCTCGGAATCGGCCAGGCTCCCCTCCGGTGGGTGCTCGCCTTCCCCGTCGCCGTGGGCGACGAGGGCGCCGGGGCCCTCGTGCTCGGCGGCATCCACGAGCTCGACGCCGACCACGAGAGCTTCGTGAACGACGCCGCGCGCCAGCTCGCGGTCGCCCTGCACAACGCGTGGACGCACGACCGGCTCCGCGAGAAGAGCGTCGCTCTCGCCGAGCAGGGGGAGCGCCTGACGCGCGCGAACCGCGTGAAGACCGAGTTCCTCGCGTCGATGAGCCACGAGCTCCGCACGCCCCTGTCGGCCATCCTGGGGTTCGCCGATCTGCTCATGACGTCGCCGAAGGAGCAGCTCTCGCCGCGAGCGCGCGAGTCGCTCGAGCGCATCAAGCGAAACGGGGAGCACCTCCTTGCGCTCATCAACGACGTGCTGGACCTCGCGAAGGCCGAGGCAGGGCGCATCGAGGTGCGCATGGCTTCCGTGAACGTCGGTCAGCTCGCGCGCGCGTGCCTCGCCGAGGTGGCCAGCCTGAGCGAGGGCAAGGAGCTCAAGGTCGTGGCCGACGTGGGCGACGGGACGATCGAGACGATGACCGACGCGCAGCGCGTGCGGCAGATCCTGCTGAACCTCCTGTCGAACGCCATCAAGTTCACCGATCGCGGCGAGATCGTGCTCACCGTGCGCACCACGGCCGACGAGGTGCAGCTCGCCGTGCGCGACACGGGCATCGGCATCCCGGCCCACGCGATGAAGGAGCTGTTCCAGGACTTCCACCAGCTCGACGTGGGCGACGGCCGGCGCCACGAGGGGACCGGCGTGGGGCTCGCGCTCTCGCGTCGCCTCGCGCGGGCGCTCGGCGGCGAGATCGAGGTCCGCTCGGTCGAGGGCCAGGGCTCGACCTTCACGCTGGTGCTGCCGCGCGTCGCCCCGCGACCGACGGCGGATCCCGCCCCCGCGAGCATGCCGCCGCCCGAGAGCAGCACGGGGACGCTGCAATGAGCACCGGCATGGGAGGGGCCGACCGTCCGTCGCTGTCGTCGATGGGCGACGCGGGCGGCGACGTACTCATCGTGGACGACTCGCAGGACATGCTCGCGCTCTACGGGCACGTGCTCTCGGACGACGGGCACAAGGTGCGCACCGCCGCGAGCGGGATCGAGGCGCTGCGGCGCGTGGACGAGCACGAGCCGGAGCTGGTGCTCCTCGACGTGTCGATGCCCGGGCTCGACGGCCACGAGGTGCTCCGCCGGCTGCGCGCGCGGCGCGGCGGTGGGCCGGCGGTCATCATGTTCACGGCTGCGCGGCGCGAGCCGGGGTCGATCGAGGCGGGGCTCAAGGAGGGCGCGGACGCGTACCTCACGAAGCCGATCGACCAGCGCGAGCTCCTGGCGCGCGTGCGGGCGGCGCTCGAGAACTTCCGGCTCAAGCGGATGCTCGAGTCGCAGCGGCGCGATCACATCGCGATGCTGGTGCACGACCTGCGGCACCCCCTCTCGTCGCTCGGGCTCATCGCCGAGATCCTCGAGTCCGAGGACATGCCGGCGGCCGAGCGCCACTCGGCCGTCGCGCAGATCCGCAGCATGTGCGCCGAGATGGCTCGCCTGGTGGACGGCGTTCTCGCGGCGAGCCGCCTCGAGGCGGGGGTCTTCTCGGTGGACGTCCGCGCCATCAAGGTGCGCGCGGCGGTCGAACCGATGCTCGCGGTCTTCACCCCCATCGCCACGCGGCGGCGCGTTGCGCTCGAGTTCGACGGCTCGCTCGACCTCGAGGTGCGGGCGGACCCCACGAAGCTCCGCCAGGCGCTCGACAATCTCGTCGCCAACGCCCTCAAGTTCACCCCGCGCGGGGGGCGCGTCCGGGTGAAGGTCTGGCGCGAGGGGGCGAGCGTCGCCTTCGAGATCGCCGATACCGGGCCCGGCATCCCCGCGGCCGAGCGCGAGGGCATCTTCGACCGCTACAAGCAGGGATCGCGCGGCAGGGCTGCCGGCGGGGCCGGGCTCGGGCTCGCGATTGCCCGCGGCATCGCCGAGGCGCACGGGGGAAGCATCTCGGTCGGCACCGGGGATCTGGGGGGCGCAGCCTTCA
Organism: Polyangiaceae bacterium; assembly: GCA_036393165.1. Classification (GTDB taxonomy): domain Bacteria; phylum Myxococcota_A; class Polyangia; order Polyangiales; family Polyangiaceae; genus Palsa-1150. The sequence goes on from DASVWO010000141.1 coordinate 8,406, forward strand.
GGATCCTCTTGCCGGCTTGACAAACCGTCGTGGCCCCGTAGATTCCCGGGCCTTCGTCATTCCAGAGGTCGTTCCCAGTGGCCAACCATCCCTCCGCCGAGAAGCGCAACCGCCAGCGAATCAAGCGAACCCTGCGCAACCGCGCCGTGAAGAGCGCCGTGCGCACGCACGTGAAGAAGGTGCATGCAGCGGTCGCGGCGAAGGACAAGAAGGCCGCGAAGGAGGCCCTGCACGCGGCGACGGTCGCGATCGACAAGGCGTCGAGCAAGGGCGTGCTCCCTGCGAAGACGGCGTCGCGCACCGTGTCGCGCCTCGCGGCTCAGGTCCACAAGCTGGGTTAGCCCCTGGCCGATTCGGGCGACTGGGTCGGTAAAACGGTCGGCGGCAAGTACCGCGTCGTGCGCCCCATCGGGCACGGCGGCATGGGCGTCGTGTACGAGGCGGAAGGGCCGGGCGGCGGCGAGCGCTTCGCCGTGAAGATCCTCGACCGCGAGCACACGCGCGACGACAGGGTCGTGGCGCGGTTCGCGCGCGAGGGCCGCGCGGCGAGCGCCGCGAAGAACGAGCACATCGTGCACGTGCTCGACGGCGGCACGGAGGACGGCTGCCCGTACCTCGTGATGGAGCTCCTGCGAGGCGAGGATCTCGGCAAGCGCCTGCGCAAGGTGAAGCGGCTCGGCGTGAGAGAGGCGCTCGCGCTGACGGACCAGGTGCTGCAGGGGCTCGCCGCGGCGCACGCGCGGGGCATCGTCCATCGCGACCTCAGGCCGGACAACGTGATCGCCGTCGACGGCGTGGCGAAGATCGTAGACTTCGGCATGAGCAAGATCGAGCGGCCCCCGGGTGGCACGAAGCCGATGGAGCTGACGCGAAAGGGCGTCGTCCTCGGAACGCCCCTCTACATGTCCCCCGAGCAGACGCGCGCCTCGCCGGATCTCGACGCGAGGAGCGACCTGTACTCGGTCGGCGCGATCCTCTTCGAGTGCCTCGCCGGCCGGCCGCCTCACGTGGGCGAGACGTACGAGCAGATCATGCTCGCCATCTGCATGAACAAGGCGCCCGACGTCCGGCGATGGGCTCCCGAGGTGCCTGCAGAAGTCGCCGCGTTCGTCGCAAAGGCGCTCGAGATCGAGCCAGATGCGCGATACCAGGCAGCCGAAGAGATGCTGGCGGCCCTTCGCAACGCGGCGGGCGCTCCCCCGGTCGACCGAGCCGTCCTCCGACGTCGAGCACGCACACGGATGATCGTTGCAGCCGCCGTGGCGATGGTCGCAGGTGCCCTCGTCACGCTGCTGTCGATCCTCCTCGCTGGCCGGTAGGACCAGGTCTTTCCATCAGCCAACCGTTTGCTTCGATCATCGGACCGATTACTCCGATCACCAGACCGTTTGCTTCGATCAAGGGTCGAGTGTTCGAAGCGAACGGTCGGATGACGAGGACATGAGGTAGATCTCCATTCACATGCGTCGCGTCTCCAAGGACGAAACGACGTCTTCCCTGCAGCGAGCGTCCACCTTGCAGGCGCTCGCGCCAGATCCTCGCGGGAAGTACTACGTCGGTCGAACCTGGCTGTCGTTCTT
>DASVWO010000142.1:0-20225 GCA_036393165.1 Polyangiaceae bacterium
ATCCGGCAAGTAGAGAATGGTGTTTTGCCCGTCTGCTGCGGGCTCGCTCGTGACGCCGCACGCCACGCGCGCCGTCAGCTCCGGGCCAGGGCCGTTGCCGCTCCATGCCGAGACGGCGTCGAGGGCCGCTCGGGTGCCGCCAGGCGCCGCCGCGTCGAGGCTCGCGTCCACCACGAAGGGGACCTGGTGCGACTCCCAGCGCTCGAACGCGCCGCTCGTGGTCTGGCGGAGCTCGTAGGCCTTCGCCTCGCGCGATACGAACGAGCAAGCGAGTGCGATCCCGCAGAAGAACGCCCGTGCCCGCTGTCCAGCGGCCCGGGCGCTCCGATCGCCTGAGTTGCGCAACCTCCTTTCCCCCTCGGGGAGCGCGCGGTGCAATCGGTGCTCCCGCATCCGGACGCCGTGCGGCGTCGACTCACTGCACGCGCGCGCGCCGGAGAGCCCGGCCGTCGAGAAGGAGCGCAGCGCCCGTCAGCGGCAGCAGCACCGCGAGGAGTATCGCGGCCCGCGCGCCAAGGGCGGCATCGCATCCCGCAAGGAGCGCGAGCGCGATCACGTGCGTGGCCATCGGGCGCTGCATCGGTCGTCCTCTGCTCGGTCAGGTGCAGCGCGCGTACCGGCTCGGGCCGCAACGCGTGGGCCGTGCGTCGCCGACGCGGTGCCCACTTCCGACGCTCGAGCGGACAAAAGGGGAAGGGGGCGGTCACCCGCGATTGCGGGTGCCGCCCCCTTCAAGCCGTCTCTTCGCTACTCGTCAGATCGTCGGCCAGGCGAACGGCGAGTATCCCCATGCCAGGAAGGGGAAGGTCTGGGCGATGCGCGCGTTGGCGTACGGGTCGGCGTACGAACCGAAAGCGCTGTGCCCGAGGCCCGTGTTCGCGAACGTCGCGAACGGGTTGTTGAGCGCGCTCGTCACGTTGCTCGCGAACGCGTTCGAGGCGAACGGGTTCGAGAACGGGTTCGCGAACTGGTTCGCGAGCGCGTTCGTGACGAAGGGGTTCTGCGCCGCGGCGTGCGCCAGGCCGCCGACCGCCTGCGTGACGCCGAGAGCGTTCGGGGTCACGGTTCCGTAAACGGACAGACGAACCTGGTTGAGCGCGTCGATCGTCCGGTTGATGCTGTCGTTGAGAATCTGCAGTCTGCGGATGTCCACGGTTGCGGTCTGCATGCGAGTTCCTCCGATTTGGCTCCGGTGTGACAGACACCCCCGGCCCCTCGGCCGTGCGAACCGCGCGGTCGTGGCGCCGTGGTGGCTGCGTGTCGTGGAGCGCCGCGCGCCTCTGCAGCGCGCGTACCGCGACCGGAAGTCGTCGCAAGTGCGCGAAGATGCTCGAGCCTACGCCAGCGGCGTCGACTACCAACTCGCCTCGTCGACGTTGGCGAACGCGGTGACCGGCGTGAATTCGCCACGGCGCAGCGAAGTCACGCTGTGGCGTTTCAGAGCACGAATCCGATGCGGAACAGATCGATCGTCGGAAGTACCGAATTCTCCAGGGAGTCGATCTGACGCTGCAGGCTCGGTACCCAGGCCAGCGACCACGTGCTCGTCGTCGACGTGCTCAGCGGAATCTGAAGCCCCGCCTCCATCCCCAGCACGAGACCGCTCCGCATCACCCAGAGGAGGCCGATTCGCGGATTGACGAAGGAAGCGTCGAGGCCGAGTGTCTCGCTCACGGGCCCCCACCCCGAGATGGGCAACGTGGCGGCGACCTCGACGTGCTGCACCCCGGCCCGCAGGCCGACGAAGAATGGACCGCGCCACGGCAGCCATCGCGCGTCGCCCGCGAGCGACCACGTCCCGACACGCACGCCGTCCACTGTGATGCCCGGCACGATCCCGTACTCGAGCCCCACCGCGACATGGGTCCACAGCTGGGCGATGGCCTCCATCGCGAACGGGCGCGGAAAGCCCATCCCTGCGATCGCGCCGACACGCACCGGCGGATACGGCGAAGGCGTCTCGCCGCTCGCCTCGGCCGGTGCGGGCGGTGGGGGCGCTGCGTGCGCCGCGGCCCCCGAGAGCGCGAGCGCAAGCCCGACACGAAGGTGGAGTCGCTCTCTGGTTCGCATGGTGACCCGCGGCCATGCGAGTGGCTCGCCATGCGCGCACACGTCGTCGTCGCGCGCATGCACCACGATCAATGACTCTCGCCGTTCGCCGGCGCGAGTGGCGCGCACGCCACACGATCGGCTGGGGGCACCGCCCTTGCTCCGCATGCACGGTCGTGATGCACAAGTCTCACAGCCTCGTTCGGTTCGCGTTCCATGCGATGGTGGCGTGCACCTCGGCGATCCTCGTCGCCGGTTCCGGGTGCGGATCGAAGAATGGGAGTGGCAACGGCTCCAATTCTTCGTGCGGCGACTTGCAGAACGATCCGAACAACTGCGGCACCTGCGGTCACGCGTGCCCGGCGGGGGCCTCGTGCACCGCAGGCGTGTGCCAGGACTCCTGCTCGACGTCGACGCTCACGTTCTGCGAGGGGGCGTGCGTCGACACCCGCACGGACACGAACAACTGCGGGGGCTGCGGGGTCGTCTGCGTGAAGAGCGCCACGTGTGCCGCGGGCAAGTGCGCGTGTCCGCCGAACACGACGAATTGCGGCGGCTCGTGCTCGGACATCACCGCAGATCCCGCGAACTGCGGAGCGTGCGGTACGGCGTGCGACATGGGATTCTTGTGCTCGAAGAGCAAGTGCGTCTCGATGTGCGGCCCTGACGAGATGGCGTGCAAAGGGACGTGCGCCGCCATCAAGACCGACGATGCGAACTGCGGCGGCTGCGGGCGCTCGTGCCCCAACAACCTGCACTGCAGCGCGGGCAAGTGCGGCTGCGACTCTAGCCTCACCCTTTGTCAGGGCTCCCAGAACAACTCCACGTGCTCCGATCTGCAGTCGGATTCGAACAACTGCGGCGCTTGCAACGCCACGTGCTCGCAGGACCAGTACTGCAGCGCCGGCAAGTGCGTGAATCGTTGCGCGGCCGGCAAGATCTACTGTCTGAGCAGCTGCGTCGACGGACAAACCGACAACTGGAACTGCGGCACGTGCAGCAACGTGTGCTCCGGCGGAGCTTCGTGCATTGCCGGAACGTGCACGTGCCCGCAAGGGCAGACCAACTGCAACGGCATCTGCGCCGATCTCTCACGCGACGCGAACAACTGCGGCGCCTGTAGCAGCGCATGCTTCGGTGCGAGTTGCGTGAACGGCCAGTGCGGCGGCGGTGGCGTCGGCAGCTCGAGCAGCGGCGGGTTCCCTACGGGCAGCAGCAGCGGATTCGGCGGAGGGAGCGGAAGCGGCGGCGGAAGCGGGAGCGGCAGCAGCGGCGGAACGCAGAACGGCGGCGACGACGGGGGCGGCTCACTCTTCGGTGGCCCCGGCGTCTCGGGCGACGCCGGGTTCTGACGAACGGCCGGCGGAACGACCACCCCTAGGTGAGCTCGGGCCGTCGTCCTGCGGCCGCACCCTCGCCGGCCTGACCGGGGCGGTCGTCGATCTCGAACTCCCCCTGGAAGGTCGCCCCGATGGCCAGCGACAGAGGGTCCACCGTCGTCTTCAGGCGACGACCGGGACTTCCCACTTCGGGTCCGCGAAGCTGGACGTCGATTGCGGCGCGATCGCCGACGGCATGCACCAGGTGCAACGCCGAGAGCCCTTCCGTCTCGATGAGCTGGTTGTGCCCCAGCACCTTGCGGGTGCGGAGCGAGAAGGCGCCGGCGCCGCGCTCCTCGAACGTGAGCTCCTCGACGGTCCCCTCGATGGCCTTGCCCATCAGTCGATGCGGGTGGGCGTGGATGGGTGTCACCGAGCCAGCATCACGGCAGACCGCCACGAGCGCCCATCCCGTCTTCCCTTCCCAGTAGGTCACCCAGCGGCACCCCTCTCCGTGGTGGAGTGGGCTCTCGCGGACCGGGATCAGCTCGCCAATCGCGGGATGCAGCTGGTGCATGACTTCACGCAACGCCTTCTCGTCGAGCGCGCCGTCGGCCTCGAGTCCATCGAGCACGGCGGTGGCCTCGGCGAGCGCGAGCGGCGCTCCGCGCTCGAACCGGCGCCTCAGGCCGCGGGAGGCCGTGCCGCGAGCGGTCGCGAGACGGTATGCGAGCGCCGACCCCACGAGCCCGATCCCACCGACGAGCGCTGCGGCGGCGTGTGCGCCGTGCGAGGCGTAGGCGATCATGCCGAGCGTGAGCGACGCGATGGTCGCCGATGCGCCGGCGCCGACGGCGACGGCCCGTGCGCCCGACGCGAGCAGGGCGCGCAGCGCGAGGTGCAGGCCGATGCTCGCTGTCACCGTCGCCATCGTGAGGTCGACGAAGAACCGATCCGCCGAGAGGAACCACGACCACGCGGCGGTGCCGCCGAGGGTGCGATCGCCGACGGCACGGACCACGGCCAGCGCGATGTAGCCCAGGACGAATCGCGGCAGTGCGTCGACGATGCTCTTGCCGACACCCTTGGTCGGCCCACCGTCGCGCCGCATCATCGCGAAGACCACGAGCACGGGTCCGAGCATCAGCACGCGAGCCGACTTCGCGGCGGCCGCCATGACGCCGCCGGCGCCGCCCATCTGTGTGCCGACGGCGACGGCGCTCGATAGATCGTTCACGGCGAGGCCGCTCCAGATCCCTGCGAAGCTCGGCTCCAGACCGAGCCACGCGGCGATCGGTCGGAAGAAGACGAGCGCCACGACGCTGAAGAGGAAGACGACGCCGATGGCGATGCCCTGCTCCCCGCGTCGCGCGCCGGCGACGGGAGCGATCGCGTTGACTGCGGAGGCGCCGCAGATCATCGTCCCGCCCGCGAGGAGATCGACGAGCGGGCGCCGCAGTCCGAGCAGGGCACCCAGGGTGTGCGCGACGAAGAACGCGCTCGGCATCGCGATGACCCCCACACCGGCGATGAGCGCCAGCTCGACGCCTCCGAAGAAGGAGGTCTGGACCTTCAGCCCCATCGCGATGATGGCCGCGCGCAGGACCCATTTGCCGCAGAACCGCACCCCTGGCGCGTAGACGTCCGGCTCGCGCTCGTCGCCCGGCAGCTCGAGGCGGACGATCCTTCGCAACGGCGTGTTGAGCACGAGGGCGCCCAGTACGAGAGCGACGAGAACGTCGGAGAGCAGCGGGGAGGCGGGGAGGACCCGCACCAGAACGAGCGCCGCGGCTCCCAGCGTTCCCGCGAGCGCGAGCCCGGGGAGGTCGGCTCGCGCGGGGATCCACTGGGGGCGGCTCATCAGCGGAGCGGTGTCTAGCATTCCTCGCGGCTTGCTGGCGTCGGCGTCAGGTGCCGCGTGCCCGTTTCTGAGAAAGGCTGCCGATGAACGCGTCGAACTCGCCGTGGGCGGCCAGAACGCTCTTCACGGGCCCGGTGAGCTTGAAGAAGTACGGGGTATCGCCCGCGGGGACGATGGCCCCGAGCAGCGCCCACCCCCCGAGCGGCGCCCCATCCTTCCCCATCCCTCCCGCGTAGGTGCCCTGCACTTCGACGACGGACACCTCGAGCAGCCCCACCTTCCGCGTGGTGCGCTTCGAGATCCGCGTTCCGTCGTCGGCAAACTGACCGATCCAGCGCTGGGCGTTCGCATCGGCGGAGCCGCCGGCCCGCGTGATGGACAGCTCGGCGTCGGCGGCGTCGCCGGCGGAGTGCGGAACGCGGTAGGTCGCGATCCGCATCGAGCTGGTGTTCGGGACGAGCTGCCAGCGCGCGGGAGCCTTCCACTCGAGCGAAACGTCATCGCCGGTCGCCATCGCGCCGGGTTGCTGCTGCTCCATCGTGTCGTCGACGGGCGGGTGACCCGGGGGTAGCTGCTGCTCCGTCGGGTCGGGGGGCTCGGGGTCCTGGGTGAAGTGCGTCTCTCCAACCGTCGTGTCTTCGCCCTTCGCGGGCGCCGTCGTCGTCGGAAGCGCGCTGCCGGCCGCAAACGACCCTCCCGCGACGAGCGCGAGCAGCAGGATGAACGTCGGTAGCTTGATTCGAATCTCGCCCATGATTGCACCTTCAGAGCTGTTGGAGGGGTCGGCTCAGGAGCGCGCGCTCGGCGCTCGTCGCCTTGTGTCCACCCCAGATGCCGAGCGTCCACGTGAGGCCGAGGCGCACCTCTGTGGCTCGCTCGCCATTCAGGTTGGCCTCGCGCAGGCCGATGTCGAAGTCGAGGCCGTCGCTCTCGTGCCAGATGGCTCCGACGAGCCCGGAGAAGGACGTCGTGTTCGCTCCGAAGTCGTGCTCGACGTACCACTCGCTCACGGGCCTCAGGGGTTCGTCCTGGTTGCCCTCGATGATGAGGCCTTCGAACCAGGACGGCTGCACATCGCCGCGTGAAAGCTCGACCCAGTTGTTCAGGTGCAAGGTGAGCGGGCGCCAGTGCTGGGAGACGATGACGTCGAGCGATGCCCCGAAGCCGCCTTTTCCGTGGATGTTGGGCAGGAGGGGACCGAACTCCGCCGCCACGCTCGGCCCCGGCCCCGTTCCCTGGACGGAGCCTTCCAAGAGCACGGTCTTGAGCAGCACGTCGGTGTCGAGCAGCCGGTCGCGCGCCTCCCCGGGGGGCTGGTCGATGCCGACGTAGTTCTGGAAGTCGACGACCAGCTCCCAGCGGCGCACGAGGCCCAGATTGAGCACGGTGGCCGGCGCGAGCAAGTAATGCGCGTCGCCCTGCGAGTACCAGTGCACGGGGCCCAGCTCGAGCTCGAAGTCGCCGGTGTCCGCGACGTCGGCGTCCGTTCCGTCGAATGGTCGGTAGGCCTGCGCGGTCGAGCTCCAGGTCGGTCCCGCCAGGGCAACGAGGGCCGCGAAGGCAAGTACACGACGGGAAGCTCGCACGCGTCGGGCGTTCTAGCCTGGTCGGGCCCCTCGATGCGAGAGTGTGGAGACTTTGAACGTGCGTGAACCGGGCATCTCGGCATCCATCGTGGGTCCGGTGCTCGCCGCGCTCGAGGCGGCCGGCGTCGACGTGCACGCCTTCGGTGCGACGGTCGAGGCGGAGGACGAGATGGTGCATGGCTCGTCGGCCGACCGGTGGCTGAACGTTGCTGCCGAGCGCCTCGGCGACGAAGCGCTGGGGCTCACGCTCGCGCGCCGCATCCCCATAGGGGGGCTAGGCCTCATCGACTACGCGCTGTGCACGAGCGCCACGTTGCGCGACGCGCTCGCTCGCGTTGCCCGTCACTACGGCGTCGCCACCCAGCGGGTGAAGGTCACGCTCGTCGAGCGAGGCGCCCACTCGGTGCTGCTGTTCGAACGTCGTCCGGGCGTCTCGCACAGTCGCCATTGGATCGAGTTTTCGTTCGGCATCCTGACGGAGCGCGCGCGGCAGACGCTGGGGCGCGACGTGTCGCCGGCGCTCGTGACCTTTCGTCACGACGCGCCGGCACGAGTCGACGCGCATGCGACGTTCTTCGGCGCCGAGGTGCGATTCGGGGCGTCAGAGGACAGCCTGGGCTTCGCGCGCGAGCTGCTCGACGGGCACCTTCGGACCGCTGCGGCGTCTCTCTCCGAGCTGCTCGACGCGAGGATGCAGGCAGCGCGATCCACGGAAGAACAGGGCGATCCGTTCTTGGCTCGCGTGCGTGAGGCGATCGGCGTCTTGCTGGTCGAACGCGACGCGAGCCTCGAGGCCGCGGCGGCGCGTCTGCACACCAGCACGCGAACTCTGCAGCGGGAGCTCTCGCGGCGGGGCACGTCGCACAAGCAGCTCCTCGACGCGGTCCGTCGCGAGCGCGCGCAGGTCCTCCTCGCGGAGGGCACCATGACCATCGCCGAGGTGGCTGCCCGGCTGGCGTACTCGGAGCCGAGCGCGTTCTTCCGCGCCTTCCGGCGTTGGACCGGGACGAGCCCGCGCGCGCGCCGCTAGTCCCACCAACCCTCGAAGACGCAGGCCTCGGCACCGCGCGCTCGACACGCGCGGTGCACGGTCCGCCCGCGCGTGCCCGTCAGCTGGCTCGCCCTGTGGATCCACGCGACGAGCACGCGGCAGTAATCGGCGTCGACGACGGCGAAGTCGCGCAGCGTGCCGCGCACGCGCTTGTTGCCGCCTTCCACGTCCCAGCGCCCGGAGTCGTGCGAGCGCGACCAGAGGCGTCCCGCTCGGTCGAGGAAGAAGATGGGCGAGGTGAAGCGCAGCAACAGCTTGTGGAACGCGTTGATCTGGTAGTCGGCGGCGAACGCGCCGAAACGTTCGAAGAAGTCGACGTCACCGGTGAGCTCGTTGGCGCCGTGGAGCAACGCGAGATAGCTCTCGGTGGGGTACCAGTTCACCGGGAGAACGATGCCGCCGAAGTGGCCCGCTTCGTCCGGGGCGACGCTCGCGAGGGCTTTCTCGTAGGTGTCTGCCCCGTAGGTCCGCCGGAGGAAAACCTGGAGCGTCAGCACCGACGACCCCGAGACCTTGGCCATCAACTGCTCTTGCGCGCCACGGCCAGCGCGAACGCGCCGTCGTCAGCGGCGATCCAGCGCTCGAGCCGCATGCCTCCCTGGGTGAGCGTGTGCTCGACCGTCTCGCGCGTGAACTTGCGGCTGATCTCGGTCAGGATTCGCTCTCCGGCCGCCAGCTCGAACGACAGATCGATGTCGCGAATCGTCACTCGCTGGACCGAACGTGCGACCAGGTGCATCTCGATGCGCTGGCGCCCGGGCTCGTAGAAGGCGAGGTGATCGAACGCGCGCTCGTCGAAATCGCCGTCCAGCTCGTGAGAAACGACGCGCAGGACGTTCCGGTTGAACTCCGCGGTGACGCCGCGCGCGTCGTTGTAAGCAGCGTGGAGCACGCGCTCGTCCTTGACCAGATCCGCCCCCAGGAGGAACGCGTCCCTCTCGGCCATCGCCGCCGCGACGCCGCGGACGAGCGCCGGCGCTTCCTCTTCGTCCAGGTTGCCGATGGTGCTGCCGAGGAAAGCGAAGAGCCGCGGCCCCTCTGCCGGCGGAAGCGCCCGCGCGAGCAGAGGTAGATCCGTGCCGAAGTCGCCCACGATTCCTTGCACGTTCAGGGTGGGACACTCGGCCTGGAGCGAGCGCGCCGAGGCGTCGAGCGCTTCCTGCGCGATGTCGAAGGGCGCGTAGAGCGGCGCGCGGTGCCGAGCGCAGAGGGCGCGCACGAGCAGCCCGGTCTTGCGCGCCATGCCGCTGCCGATCTCCACGAGCGCCGTGGCGCCCGTCGCGCCCACGACGTCGTCCGCGTGCGCGACGAGCAGCTCGCGTTCGGCGCGCGTCAGGTAGTACTCGGGCAGCTCGCAGATCGCGTCGAAGAGTTTCGACCCGCGCGCGTCGTAGAAATACTTGGGCGGGATCGAGCGGGGCGTGCTCGTCAGGCCAGCGTGCACCTCGCGCGCCATGCGGGCACGCCGCTCGCGGAAGATGCGACCCACGTCTTGCGGGAAGGGGCGCGACACGCGCTTGCCGTTGTAGCCCGGTCCGGAGTGCCGTGCGAGCATCGATTGCACGTGATCCGCGTCTCGGGCGTGACCAAGCACTACGGGGGTGCCCGTGTCCTCGGGCCCGTCTCGCTCGAGGTCGCGCAGCATGCGAGCCTCGCGCTGGTGGGCGCGAGCGGGTCGGGCAAATCGACCCTGCTCCGCGCCATCGTGGGGCTCGTCGTGCCCGACGCGGGGAGCATCGAGCTCGCCGGGGAACCGGTCACCCCTGCGACCATCGAGCGCCTGCGCCTTCGGACCGGGTACGTCATCCAGGACGGAGGGCTCTTTCCGCACCTGTCGGCGCGCGAGAACGCGTCCATCGTGGCCCGTCACCTCGGATGGGCGGAGTCGCGCGTGGTCTCCAGGGTCGCCGAGCTGGCGCCGCTCGTCCGCCTGCGCGACGCCCTGCTCGGCCGCTATCCGGCCCAGCTCAGCGGCGGGGAGCGCCAGCGGGTGTCTCTGATGCGCGCGCTGTTCCTCGACCCCGACGTTCTGTTGCTGGACGAGCCCCTCGGGGCGCTCGACGCCGTCGTGCGCGCGGAGCTGCACGAGGAGCTGCGCGGCGTGTTCCGCACGCTCTCGAAGACGGTGCTGCTCGTGACCCACGACGTGAGGGAGGCGGCGCTCCTCGCCGACGAGATTGCCGTGATGCGCGACGGCCTCGTCCTCCAGCGAGGAACTCTCGAAGACCTGGTGCGCGCCCCGAGCGACCCGTTCGTCGCGCGGCTCCTCGCCGCGCAGCAAGCGGCGCCTCAGCGCCAGTAGGTGTCGAGATAGAGCTCGTTCGCCGGCATCGCGAGGCCGTTGCCGTGCCGATTGTCGCTCCAGGCGACGACGAAGTTCGATCCGGTGACCGCGAGGGACGGGTACTCCGGTGGCAGGGCGATGGATCCCGGAGCCTCGAGGTAGGGATCGAGCAGCGACGCGAGGTCGGGAGCGGCGACGTTCATCGCCATGCCGATGTGGCCACCCGTGGCGTCGCACTCGGATCGTTGATCCTCCCAGAAGAGCGCCCAGCCCGCCGGGTGCGCCGCGATACGCGGGTACTCGCGAGAGCCCTGGAAGTCGAAGATGGGCTTGGGTGCGCCCGCGAGCTTTCCCGTCGCGTCGATCTTCTCCGCGAAGAGCAGGTCGCGTTCGAGCGTCATGTCGCACGGGGTCATGGGGTTGACCGCCGTGGCCGTGTCGTTCGCCGTGTACACGAGCACGAAGGACCCGTCGGCGAGGGCGACGATCTGCTGGCCGAACTCCTGGGTATCCCAGTCGCTGTCCTCGACGGCCACCGGCGTGCCGGCGAGCTGGCCGCCGGCGAGATCCACGGTCGCGAGGAACAGCTTGGGCACGTTGAGCTGGACCACCGCGTTGTACTCGTCGCGCGAATACAGCACGAGGCAGACCGTCTGGTTGCAGGCGATACCCAGCTCGGCGAGAGGTTCGAGCTGCTGCGGTCCCTGCGTGCTGCCCGACGGCTGCGGCTGATCCGAGTCGATCACGAGAGGACCCTGCAGCTTGGCGGCTGCGACGTCCCATCGCGCGAACCGCAGCTGCACCGGCTGCGTCATCCCCGCATCGTCCGTCGGTCGGATGTGCAGCCACGCTGCGGAGAAGCCGCCGGGGTCGACGCCCGCGATGGAGAGCGAGAATGCGCCCTCGCCCTGCGTGAGGTCCATCGTCGGCACCTTCACCGAGCCATCCGCGCCGACGATGCGCATCTTGACCAGCCAGTGCGTCCCGGTCGTCTGCGGCACGTTGTAGACGACGCCGATCGCGTCGCTCGAGAACGATGTGGCGCCCTGCACCGCGTCGTCGGCGGGATCGCTCAGCATGATGTCGGTCGGCGACAGACGCGCGCCGGCGCCGTCCAGGTAGTTGAGCGAGTAGCGATGGCTCCCTCCACCCGGGACGCTGATCCACGTGAAGGCGAGGCGATCGCCGCTCGGCGCCGTCTGGATGCGCGAGGCGTATGCCGGACCCACCTGGGCGAACTGCGTGAACTGCAGGCTGCCCGTGTCCGCCGACAGCGATCCGCTGACGGTCCCGATCGTCGCACCCGACGCGGCGAGAGCCTTGGCCGTGATGGTGTGCTTGCCGGTGGACAGGGACGACGTGTCCAGCGTGGCTGCGTAGTGGGTCGCGTCGACCGCCGCGGCCGTGACGGCCGGTGCCGTGTCCACCGTGATCGTCACCGACGACGGCTGCGCGCCAGAGACGGCGACGACCAGCGGAATCTTCGCGAACGCCGTGGTGTCGACGCGCGCGGCCCCGTGCACGAACTGGGGCAAGGACAGGGTCGCGGTCCCTGCTTCGCCAGCATCGGATCCGGCCTCGTGCATTCCCGAGTCGGTCGGGCCGCCGTCGGGCCCGGCGCCATCTGTCCCTCCATCGCTCGGCGCCGCGGGGTTTCCGCTCCCACTGCTTCCACATCCAGCCAGCGCGGAAAGCAGACCCGCCGCCAGCACCATGGCCCCCCATCTCATGTTCTTCATGGATAGTTCTGACACAATGATCGACAAGGGCGTTGTCGAAAAGGGGGCTTCGATGCGGATGCGGAGAGTCGCTCGTGGCTTGATCGTGACCGGTGTGTGCGCGGGATTCCTGATCGTCGTGCCCCAGGGGTGCGGTTCCTCGGGCCCGCCCGCGAAGGCCGGCTTCAGCGACTCGGGCGACGACGGGAAAATGGGACCCGACGTCGGCGCCATGGAAGTGGGATCGCTCGGCGACGGCAGCGTGCCCGAAACGTCGCTCGGACCCGATTCGGGCTGCGCCACCGCCGACATCCGGGCGGAGCTCGCGCCCGCGGCGATGCTCGTCGTGCTCGACGGCAGCGGCACGATGGCGGCCAGCAACAAGTACGCGTTCGCGCAGCAGGCCATCGTCAGCGCGATCGACGAGGACGCGTTCGACAGCGCCTCGCTCGGGCTCCTCATCTATCCGACCGGCAACGTGACCGGTCCGGCCTGCGTCTTGAACCTCCCCGTCACGTGCGCGGTGCCGGGGCTCGCGCAAGTTCCTCTGCAGCCCGCCGGGATGAACAAGTCGAGCGCCTCCTCCGGCGTGAGGCACGACATCTACCAGCAGCTCGTCAACAGCTCGCCCAACACCACGGGCGTCGGCGACGGCAACCCATCGTACGACGCCATCCAGGTCGGCATCAGCCTCCTGCAGGCGTGGCCTCAGAAGGGCAAGCGCATCCTCTTCTTCATCACCGACGGCGGCGCGTCCTGCACGTCGCTGTCGAGCCCCATGCGCCCGGGCTACACCGACGCCAACGGGTGTCCGGACTGGGAGTACCCCTCGTCGATCGTGAGCCTCGTCCAGAAGGCGAACAGTGATCCCAATGCCCCGGTGAACACCATCTTCGTCGGCGTGCCGGGCGCCGACACCGACGGGAGCAACACGGCGATGGATCCGCCCTACCACGTGCGCCTCGCGCTCAGCGCCGAGGCGTGGGCCGGCTCGCCGCAGACGTGCGACCCCAACTGCGACGGCAAGACGTTCACGCAGGCCGGCGGCGACCCGACGATCCCTTGCCACTTCGACATGACGCAGAACTACTCGGCGATGGCGCTGGCTGCCGCCATCGACAAGATCCGCGGGTCGCTCCTCGGCTGCGTCTTCGATCTTCCCCAGCCGGACGGTGGGATGATCGACCCCAGCAAGGTGAACGTGCAGTACTCGACCGACGGCGGCATGACGTATGTCGACCTCTTCCGCCGCAAGACCATGAGCGACCCGTGCACCACCGGGAACGGCTGCTGGGACTACAACACGAGCGGTCAGGTCGTGCTCATCGGACCCGCGTGCAACGCGGTGGAGATGTCCCCCAACGCCGACGTGCAGATCGTGGTCGGCTGCGCGACGCAGGTGCAGTGATCGGCGTCACGCGGCGCGCAGCACGAGTGCGTGATCGCCGAACTCGTGGGCGAGGTAGCCGCGGGCCTCGGCGTCGGCCCAGGCGCCGGCGAGGAGCGGCTCGCTGGCGAAGGCGTGCAGGAGCCCGCGGTGCGACGTACCCTCCTCGTGCAGGCCGGTGAGCAGGCCGTCCACGACACGAGGGACGAAGCCCTCTCCGATGTGAAGGTCGGTCGTACCGCGGCCGGGTACCACCTCGCCGGCGTGCTCGGAGGCGCAGCCCTCGAGCGCACGCACGACGGTGGTCCCGACCGCGACGATGCGCTTTCCCTCGGCCCGTGCGCGGGCGAGCGCCGACGCCGTCTCGCGCGGGATCTCGTAGCGCTCGGGGAAGGGGAGCACGTGATCGATCGCAGGGTCGCCCGTCGAGGAGAGGCCGGCGGCGTGCGTCAGGCGAGCGATCGCGACGCCGCTCCGTCGCAGGCTTGCCAGCAGCGACGCGGTGATCGGGCGGCCGGCGCTCGGCATCTCGACGGCCCAGGGCCGCGAGGCGAAGGCCGTCTGCACGTGCCACGTCGCGAGCCAGTCACGCACGTACGCGTACTGGACGGGCCGTCCGTACCGGTGGAGGGCCGTCCAGAGCGCCGCGCCTTCGAGCGAGAAGCGCAACGTCACGAGCCTCGGCGAGCGTGCGTCGACGGCGACGATCGTGGCGTCGAGCCCGTCCCCCAGTTGCAGCGTATCGCCAGGCACGACCGGCGGAGGCGCCGCACGATCTTCGGTGCGCGTGTGCCAGTCGCCCTCGCCGAAGAGCACGGCTTGCCAGGTGCTCTCGTCGCTCGTGGTGGCGAGACGAACCTCGAGGCGCTCGCCCACCGTGGTACTCCCGAAGAGCGAAGCCGGGATCGTCGCCGCGTCGTTGGCGATGACGAGGTCCCCCGGGCGCAGCAGATCGGGCAAGTCGCCCACGACGTGATGGGTCCACCGGCCGCCGGTGGGATCCACGCGCAGCAGCCGCTCCGACAGCGGTGTGTCCCGGGGCCAGGTCGCCGGCTTCACGACGAACCTGCCGCGTAGGCCGACGCCTCCACGCGGGCGCCGGTGGCCAGCTCCTCGACGTTGCCCACGAGCCGCAGGATGCGGTCGGCGACGACCGCCGGATCGAGCAGCGTGGCCGGGTCGGCGTCGGGGATCGCGTCGGCGTGCATGCGCGTCCGCATCTCGCCGGGGTCGACGCTCACCACCCGCACGCCGGTGCCCTCCAGCTCCGCGCCCAGGATGCGTCCCATGTGATCGAGCGCCGCCTTGGACGCCCCGTAGGCGCCCCACCCGGGGTAGGCGGCGACCGACGCATCCGAGGTGACGTGCACGACGAGCCCGCGGCCCCGCAGCACCATGGGCCCCGCCAGGAGTTTCGTCAGCCGCAGCGGTCCCACCACGTTGATCTCGAGAGCCTCCTCGAGGGCCTCGCAGTCCGTCTCCAGGAGCGGACGGAGCGGCACGTGCCCCAGGGTGCTCGCGTTGTGCACGAGCAGGTCCACGTCTCCGACGAGCGCCGCAGCCGCCGCCGCGATCGCGTGGGGCGCGCGCTTCTCCCCGACGTCCGCCACGATGCCGTGCGCGACGCCTCCCGCGCTCCGGATGGCGTCGACCACCCTCGCGAGCTCGTCCTCGTGCCGCGCCACGAGCGCGACGCGCGCCCCCCGCGCAGCCAGCTTCCGCGCGATCTGCTCTCCCAGCCCGCGGCTCGCCCCAGTCACCAGCGCCGCCCTGTCTCCGACGTCCATGGTCCGTGCCCTCCGAGACACAGCATGAGGCGGCCCTGCCAGTCCATTGGCCATCTTGCCAATCCGTTGGCAGGGCTCCAACATGCGAGCATGACGGAGCAAGACGCCGCCGGACGCCTCGGCGCCAACATCGCCCAGCTTCGGGAGGTGCGCGGCCTCACGCAGCAGCAGATGGCGCGCCTCGCAGGCGTCCCTCGCGCCACGTGGGCGCACCTCGAAACGGGCCACGCCAACCCGACGCTCGCGGTCCTCAGCCGCGTCGCGGGGGCGCTTCAGGTGACCATCGAGGAGCTCATCGCGGCCCCACGCTCGGCCGTGAAGCACTTCCCCGCGGCCACTCTCGTCACGCGCAAGCGCGGCGAAGTGACCGTCCGCAAGCTCCTGCCCGACCCCATCCCGGGCATGGAGCTCGACCGGATGGATCTGCCCGCCGGCGCCCGCATGATCGGCGTGCCCCACCTGCCGGGGACGACGGAGTACCTCACGTGCGAGCGCGGCTCCATCGTGCTCGTCGCGTCCGGCGAGTCGTGGACGCTGGCGCCGGGCGACGTCGTCGTCTTCCGCGGCGACCAGCGTCACTCCTACGCCAATCCAGGCGATCGGACCGCGGTCGGCTACTCGGTGGTGCTCCTCGCGCGCTCTCGTTAGCGGCAGGTGGCGTCGAGCTCTCCCTGGAGCGCCAGGGCGAGCGCCACGTGCTGTTTCTCGAGGTCCTGCATGCTCGTCGCGACGAACGCGAGGCGCGTGCCTCGCACCGCGGGAGCGACGACGGTGTCGAGCAGCGCTTGATCACGCACGTGCCAGAGCACCTCGCGATCGGCGTAGGCCGAGTCGATCGACGTGCTCGCGGCAATCGTGGTGCGATCGTGCTCCGCGGCATCGGCGATGGCCTGGCTGATGCCGCCGCTGCGCGACGCGATGGCGCCGGCGCGCATCGCGCCCTGGAGCTGCTCGAGGACGAGCGCGTGGTCCGTCAGCATCTTCTCCGCCAGGTCGACGGCCTTCGGGTCGACGAGGCTCGCGCGGAGCTGCATCGTGGCGTCGACCTCCGCCTGGTTCGTCGCGGCGAGGATCGCCGCCATCTCGCCGTCGGCGCAGGTCCCTCCCTCCTCGGCGCCACCCTCGGTGCCGCCGTCCATCGCGGCCGCGGCACCCTGCTCGCCCGCGCCGGAGCAGGCGGCGACCGGCGCCAGCGCCAGGACTACCGCATAGACGACCGACGTCCTCGCGCTCACTTGATCGTCACCTGGGCGCGGGCCTCGTTGTTGTCGTAGTTCGACTCGGGAAGGAAATGCTGCGCGTTGACCCTGATCGACACGACGTACTGGCCCGGCGGCACGTCGGTGATGTCGATCCACTGGCAATCGACGTCCGCGGGGTAGTCGTCCTCCCAGCCCACGTGCAGTCCCTGGTAGGTGCAGACGAACGGGTTCGCCGGGTCGCCGGGCGGCGGCTGCAGCGAGGGGATCGGCTCGACGTCCTCGAGGCAGAACCCCTGCTTGTGGCCCACGGCGGCGACGGTCGTCCCGTCGGCCTCGTACAGCGTGTACTCGGCGACGCCGCGGAAGTGGTAGTGCTGATGGCAATCCGAGTACACGAAGCACGCGTTCTGCGTCGGGGCGCCGATCGTCAGGTCGGCGTTGCCCACGTTCTGCGTCGCGGTATCGAACCGCAGCAGCTTGCGCGTTCCGGGCGTGAGGATGCACCCCTCGACGATGGCGCAGTCGGTCGGCGCGAAGGTGCGCGTGTCCTGCACCAGCGTGCCCACGAGCTGGTTCTGATCGGCCACGAGGTCGGGGCAAGGTTGCCCCGGGGCGCATGGGGAAAAACCGCACGACTGCGGGCCGGTGGTCAGTCCAGTGTCCGGCGCTGCCGCGTCCGGTGCGCCGGTCCGCGCATCGCCGCGTCCACTCTGCGGGTCGGTGGGTGCCTTCGACGCGTCGGCCGAGGGCTCGGGCTCGTTGGGTCCGCGAAGAGAAGCGTCGAAGATGGTGCCTCCGTCGCTTGCGACCGCATGGTTGCGTGAACCGGCCTCGCCAGTCCCACAAGCCGCGACCGCCAGCGCCGAGAGCCATGCGAGCGAGTCCTGCTTCATGGCCCCGAGCCACTGCAACCAGCGAACCCCCAGAAGAGCTCATCCGGCGCGCGAACGCGTGCAGCTCTTGCAAACAGGGACGCCCATGACCGAATCGCGTTCGGCGAGCACGACGCTGCGAGCGAGGATCAAGCCGCTCGCACTGCGAGCCCTCACGGCACACGTCCCCGTGGCGGGGCCGCTGCGTCCTCTCTTCCGGCTGCTCTATGTGGCGCACGTCGGCGTGCGGGAGACGCTCGGGCAGGGCCTGCGCTTCTTCTGGTACGAGCCGCTGCTGCGTAGCCAGTGCGAGTCGGTCGGCCCGGGCTTCCGCATGGAGCAGCTCCCCTACATCTGGGGGAGCGGAAGCATCGTGATCGGCGACGGCGTGCGCCTCTCGGGCAAGAGCTCCATCTCCTTCCACCACGCCGGCGGTCGAGAACCCGAGCTGCGCATCGGCGACGGGTCCTACCTCGGCCACGATTGCAGCCTCGCGATCGCCTCGTCGATCGCGATCGGGCGCCACGTCCTCGTCGCCGGCGGCGCGCGCATCAGCGACTACGACGGCCACCCGGTCGACGCCGCATCTCGCCGCGCGGGCGATCCCACGCCCCTCGACGCGGTGCGGCCCATCGTCATCGAGGACGACGTGTGGATCGGCGCCGACGCTCGCATTCTCAAGGGCGTGCGGATCGGCGCCCGATCCATCGTGGGTTCCGGCGCAGTCGTCACGCGAAGCGTGCCTCCGGACGTCGTGGTCGCCGGAAATCCCGCGCGCATCGTTCGCAAGCTCGCATCGTCGCCCGAGGAGGCTCGCGAGCAGCTGAGCTAGTGCGTCGCGATCCGCGGCCGCGAGCCGTACGCGCCGATGCCGATGGAGAGCGCCGCCCAGCCTCCGCCGACGTCCACCGACGGTAGACCGCCGACGCTCTTCGAGTCGCCGTTGCTCGTCACCCAGCCGACGTCCGCGATCTCCTGCCGGTACCCGCCGCGAAGCCCCAGGTACAGCGCCCAGGCTCCCTTGTCCCTCGAGTTGCTCAGCGGCACCACCTGCTGAAGCCCGAGCTGCAGACCGAGCACGAACGCGTCGTCCTCGACGGTGTTCACGTCGCTGCCGGCGTGGGTGCGGTCGGCCACCCACGTCCAGTGCGCGTCGCGCGTGTCGATCATGAGGGCGCTGACGCCCAGACCGCCGAGCACGAACGCGGTGAAGTCTCCGTAGCGGACCACGTCGTAGCCGAAGTCGATGCTCACGTCGCCGACAGCCGCGCCCACGCTGCTCGAGTCGACCAGCGACGGCGCGCTGGCCACCGTGTAGAGCATCGGGACCTCGAACCGCCACCTCGCGATCGAGAAGTCGAGGGCGAAGCCTCCGCCCATGAAAGTGCGTGGCAGCATCCCGTATCCACTCGCGCGAAGCGGTGCGTCGAACGCTCCGACCGAGAGGCGACGTCCGCCCACGAGCCCTTCGAGCGAGAACTCGATCCAGTGCGGGTCGGCCGATGGAGGCGTCGGCGCCGCCTCCTGCGCATGCGCGTCAGCGGCACCGAGCAGGACGAGCAGGACGATGGCTACCCGGGTCATCGCTCGTTCGCTCCCGATCGCAACCGGTGTGCCGCCACGGAGCCCGCGTGATGCACCGTGGAACACGATGGATTTGCGGCGTGTGTGAACCGGCTGACCCGGAGGGCCGGCACGGCGCGCCATGGGAGGGCGTGCCTAGTTGCGCGAGCCGGTCACGCCGTAGCTGACCGCACACGGCAGGTTCGAGAAGGAGCCGCCGGAGGCACTGAGCACGTCGGTGCAGGTCGCCCCCGTCGCGGGCGCATACGCGTACCCGATGGTGCCGCTGAAGGTCGCCGGCGTCGTGCCCGCGCCGAGCGTGATCTCGAGGTCGTCTTCACGCTGCAGAGTGCATGGCCCGAGCCCCGCATCGGTGGAATCGGCGTTGACCTCCTGGCTGTTCTTCAGACTCACCAGTCCGGAGGACGACATGGGTGCGGAGAGGAGCGGGCTGCCATCGAGCCAGCTCCAGTAGAACGTCGACCCGTTCATCGAGAGCTGGACGGTGAACTTCCATGGGTCCGGCGCACCCAGACCGCAGGTGTTCGACTTGGACTGACCCGTCACCGTGTACGTCCCGAGGACGCGCCCGGGCATCGGCGAATCCGAGCAAGCGGCCGCAACGAGACACGCGGCCGCCGCGCACGCCACGAAGCGCATGTCTCTCGATAGGGGCCCAGGTGGGCCGCGGCCAACTTAGTCGCTGGCTGCGTCCCCGCCGCCGGACTCGCTGGCGGCATCCGTCGCATCGGCGGAACCCGTGGCGTCCGATGCATCCGCCGAATCCGCGGCATTCGCGGCGTCCCCATCGGTGCCTGCGTCGGCCGGACGCATCCCCGCGTCGAGGCTCACGCTCGCGTCGGGCGGGCACTGCCAGGAGCCGCCGACGCACTCGAGGTACTTGCACGCCGGGGCGCTGGCGATGCAGTAGGCGCCCTGGTCCTGGCACGCGTTGCCCAGCCCGCAGCTGGCCCCGGGATTCCCGGAGGCCTCGATGGGCGGCAGGTTCGGGCTGGAGTTGCTGCACGCCGTACCCGCTGCGTAGAGGGCTGCGCACATCGCGAGCCACGTTCCGGTGACGGATCTGCGCACGGCGTCCCGAACGATAGCGCGCACGGGAGATTCGGCGTAAGAATCGGCGCCCCATGGACCTCGTCATCCGGGATCCGATGCAGGCACAGCCCTCGGCGACCGCTGCGCCTCGCCTGGCCGAGCGCATCGCGTCGCGCCTCCTCTGCGACGTGCGCGACACGGCGTTCCTCGAGCTCATGACGCTGCAGAGCCTCGTGGTCATCCCGACGGGGCTCGCGCTGTTCGTGCCCGGTTGGTTCTCGTGGTGGCTCGCGGCCGCGCACCTGGCGATCGTCCTCTACTGGATCGCGCCCTTCGTGCTGATGCTCCACAACACGAGCCACCGCAAGTTCTTCAAGCGCGGGTGGACGTGGATGAACCAGTACATCCCGTGGGTGCTCGGGCCCTTCTTCGGCGAGTCGCCGGAGACGTACTTCGCCCATCACGTGGGCATGCACCACCCGGAGAACAACCT